>JBDNGP010000190.1:0-5618 GCA_041689265.1 Verrucomicrobiota bacterium | reverse complement strand
GCGCGACTCGGGCAGGAAATAGCCGACGCCAGCATCCACCGTTGGGTTGAACTCCCCCGGCGAGGTGTCGTGGATGCGGTAGGTCTCCGCCGTCCAGAAAAGTTGCTTGCTGCCGAGGTCCAATTCCCAGCCACCCAGCTTGGCGGTGGACTGCGAGGCTTCGAGCAACTGGGTGCCCCGGCGCAGCGCCTCGTTCGCCTGCGTGCGCTCGATCGCCACCGCCGCCAACTGAGCGGCGGCCACGATGGTGCCGATCTCGGCCTCGTTTGGCCCGCACGGCTGGGCGTGGTATAACGCGAAGGATCCGACCCCCCGGCCACGAGTGCCGCGAATCGGCTCCGACCAGCAGGCGGCCAGCCCGGCCTGGGCGGCCAGCACCTTGTAGTCGGTCCAGAGCGGATCGGTCTGGATATCCGCCACCAGCACCCGTTCACCGGTGAACACGGCCGTGCCGCACGAGCCCACCGCCGGGCCGATCGCCACGCCGTGAATAGCCTCGTTGTAGAACGCCGGCAGGCTGGGTGCCGCGCCGGTCAGCAAGTGCGTGCCCGCCGCATTGAGCAGCAACACGCTGCCGAGCGCGCCCGGATGCTCGGCCTCGACGCCGCGCACCAGCGTGGTGAGCACCTCGGCCAGCGGCGCGCCACCGGCCAGCGCGGTCATGGTTCGGTCGTGGGTGGCCTCGCGCAGGTCCGCCTGCTTGCGGACGCTGATGTCCTCGATCATGCAGAGATGATGCGGGTGTGCTCTGTCAGCGACCATGAGCGGAGCGACGGTCATGCTGATCCACACCACCGAACCATCCAGACGGAGATACCGTTTGTTCATCTGGAAGCCGGTGATCTTCCCGTCATTCAACCGAGCCATGTTATCAAGATCTTCCTGCACATCGTCCGGATGGGTGATTTGCATCCAGTCAATCCGGATCAATTCTTCAATGGTTCGGCCCGCAATCTGCGCAAACTTGGGATTCACTTCCTGGATCTGGCCGGTCAAAGAGTCAATGAGGGCAATACCCGTCGGCGCTTGGGTAAACATAGTGCGGAACCGTTCCTCGCTTTCCAGCGCCGCCGCCGCCGCCTGCTGGCGCTCGGCGAGCGCCGTGCCGAGCCTGCCCTGGGTGCGCGTGAGCGCGGCGGCGAGCTCGGCCAATTCGCCCCGGCCCGGCAGGGCGCTTTGCAGGGTGAAGTCGCCCTGGTTGATCCGCGCGATGGTCGCATGCAACCGCGTCAGTGGGTGCACGACCCAGCGATGCAAAACGAACAGCACGATGAGCAAGAGGATGCCGCCGATGGCCACTACCGTGATCGTGAAGGCCAGGACTTTCTGGTGCGCGGCGGCCTGGCGTGGGCCCATGTCATGTTTCAGCAGCAGCGCCCCCACGGCACGGGAGCGAATTTCTCCGGGCTGAGCGGCGAAAGTGATCGGTTGGCAGACCAGCAGATAACGGCGTGTGCGATCGAGCCTGATTGATATCTGGAGATCGTTTTGGGCGGAGTGAAACTGCTCGAGGGTAAACTCCGGGAGCGCCTCGGCCATGGGGTGTCCTTCCGTGATCCGACTGGTCGAGTGAAGAATCTGGCCGGAACTATCGACCAGGGAGAGTTCGGTCGTTTCCGGCAGGGAGCCAAACTGGGCGATCGCCTCGGCCACCAGATCGCTATTCTGCAAACGGAGAAAGGTTTCGAACACGTATTGATCGGCCGCCAGGCGATAGCTCAGCCCATCACGCGCGAGGGATTCCACTCCCCTCATTGCTTCCCAGTTGCGCCAGAGGGCCGCCGTGCCCAGCAGGAGCACAAAGGCGGCGCCGACAAAAATCGGCAGCCAACGACGCAGAAGATGGGAGGGGGGGCGGTTCATTCTCGTGGCGTGACCGGGAGGAAAGCCGGCTCGACAAGGTGCTCTACTCGCACCGGCCGCTGCAAGAGTTGGTGTTGCAGCATCAACTCAGTGAGTTCGGCCGCCTTGTGGGCGAATGGCGGCGCGGGGCCGCCCAGCTGAGTGTGATTTTCTGCGAGATCAAGCAATTTGAGTCCGGCAAATTGGGGCAGCACTTGGGCTGGGAGCACGCCGAGATAGGGCGCGAGGCGTACGGCTGAATCCTGGGGTTGCTGGGCGAGATAATTCAGCGCCTTGAAATGGGCCGCAATCAAGGCGGCCAAGTGCCTGTCTTGGGCGGGCAAGGCTTCGGTGCGCACGACCAGCACATCGGTGATGAGGCCCGGAACCCGGCTGCTATCGAACAAAATCTTCGCCCCCTGCTCGAGCAGCTGAGTGCGGACCGGTTCAAAGGTCACGACGGCATCGACTTTATGGTTGAGGTAGGCGGCGGCGTGTTCGTTCACCGGCAAATCAACCACCGTCACTTCGTTCACGTTCAACTGGCCCGCCCGGAGCATGGCATCTAACATCACGGCCCCGATGGCGCTTGTCTCGACGCCGATGCGCTGGCCCCGAAGAGCGGGCAACGTGGTGAGCTCCGGACGAGCGATCACGACATCCGCTCCGTCGGAAACATCCAGGATCAGCACGACCCGCAGATCCACGCCGGACTGGAGCAGGACCAGCGTTTCGTCGAGTGTTAGGAACGCGGCGTCCACGGTGCCGTTGCGCAGGGCCCGGGCGCTCTGGCTGGCGTTGGACAAGTCAATGAGACGAATTTGCTGCTCGTCGAAATACCCGAGACTTTTCGCGAGGTCCAGCGAGGCATAGCCCGGCCACGGTATGATCGCTACGCGGAGGGGCGGTTCAGGAGTCTTGGTGCATCCCGTCAGGAGAAAGAAAACGGCGGCAAACCCAGCCACGCCCAACGGCACCCGCCTGCCACGGGACCAAGCTGAAATAAAATGGCGAAGACTGAACCGCATGGGCGTGAGTAAATCCATGGGGCGTGGTGGGATGAAAAACGGGGTTAGGTGCAGCTCGACATCGTTGGGATCGTCTTCAACGAGGGGGATTCGCTTGATCTTGTTCATATGAACTGACCTTGAGCCAGACTTGACTGAGGATGTCCACGGATCATTAAAAAACAACTTAATTTTGGTCGATCCGGGAATTGTGGACCCGGGCTTTTTCCTCTGAGAGGATAAAGTGATGGTGAGGAGGGGTGAAACTTTGTGCTGAACAAAAAGCGTAAAAAGGGGTGTTTTGGAATGGCATAAAAGAGTCCGTTGCAATGAATCAACAGGGAGAGAACCCACTCGAAGTGATCGTTCTTTCGGAACAAGACAAGGCGCGGTTCGGTCGTCTTCTCAAGGACCACCACTACCTGGGTGACACGCCAGGGCTTTTTGTTTTGAGGGTTCATTTGGAGCGGACAAGGTTGAGGGCCTGGTCCGGGTGAGCGGCGAGCGGCTCGTTTTTGGCGGGCGCCCACTCGTCCGTGGCCAGCTCGGTGAGCAGGCGCAGGTTGACGCTGCGGATCAAGGCCAGATTGGCCAGGGTGGGGTCGCGTCGCCAGTGGTTTTTATTTTCCACCGACCAATGCGCCTGGGTCAGGTTGATCCACTCTTCATCGCCGCGTCCATGGGGCTCCTGGCTGGAAAGGTAATGGCGGTTACCTCGGCGAGAGTGACCGCCGCACCAGCGTTCCGGGCATCCTGCTCATCGCGCCAACCCAGTTCGGCAGGGTGCGGATGCCGGTTGATCTCAACCGGTTGCGCTGAACGCCGACTGAAAGCGGCTGGCCACTTCGTGCACCAAGGGGAATACCCATCTCTGATTTAGTCTTATCACCGATCTACCGGAACTTGCTGTTTCAAAATACTGCCTTGTTCGTGTGCCTCCCCACAGGAGGTGGTGGCTTTGGCGTGTGAGGCTCAGTAAAGCAGCCCGAGGAGGGTTGCGACTACGACGAAGGCGACGATGACCCAGACGACGGATGGCCGCGCTGACTTTTTGTCTGCGCGGCCAAATTCGTTTTCAACGAAGGTGTCGTGATCAAATTCCTCGTCGGGATCGGGGATTCCCAGGTTCTCGCAATAGGCCGCCTGCGACCAGCCGGTGGATTCATCGGAACCGCAATCCGGGCAGGCGCTGGCGTTCTCGGGAACCGGTGCTCCGCAGTAGGGACATTCTTCCGGAGGCATTCGGTCAGGCTCAGCCCATGCCGGCGTATTCTTCCGGTGTCCGAAGTCCCATTTTCATCACGACATAATCGTGCGAATTGGCCTCCATGTCCCGCACGTAACCGGGCAGATTCAGAAGGGGCGCGAAGCCGATGATGCTGAACATTTTGACTGCGGCTTCCTGTTTTCCGATGAATTCCGCCTCGACGGAATCGAGCCCGGCGTGTCGCGCCAGATCGCTGATCTCCTGGATCATTCGTCGGGCAAGTCCGCGTCCGCGGTAATTGGGCTGCACCAGAACGCTCACGCGGCCGATGTGGCGTTTCCAGCCGCCCTGCTGCTGATGAAGCGTGGCGACGCCGATAATCTTGCCGTCGTGCAAAGCGAGGAGCGGAAGTTTGGCGAGGTAGTCGATGTTGTCGCACCAGGCCTTGGTCGTGGCGGGATCTTCCACCCGATGCTTGATGAACAGCCGTTCTTGGGGAGGAATGTCCGTGAAGAAATTGTAGAACAAATCCCCGTCGGTTTGTTCGAGCGGCCGCAGTTCGCACTTGAACCCTTTTTTGAGTTCCAGTTCGATCGGATAGTCTTCGATGATGGTTTCCAGTGACATGATGTTTTTGTTTGCTGTGATTGTTGATTGAGGTGAGGGCGCGCGATCGATGGTTTTCCGTGCACCTTAAAATTGGTTGAGTTCTCCCGCGATCCCGGACTGTGGCCAGTCGAGGGCGGTGTCAATGGTCGCCGGATCGAGGCTCCAGCGAGCGGCGAGCAACGGGACTTTCTCCGTGTTGCCGACGAAGGTGTCGTGGAGCGGCGGAAGGCCGTCCTCCCGTTCACCGTAGGCGCGGCAGTCGAACCCCAGCTCGATCTCCGCCCGTGTCAAAGCACCCTGGTTCCAGAGCGTTTCTCCGGTCCACGCGTAGGCGCGAAACACTTCGCCGGTGAGCAGCCGTGCCCACGCGTGATGATTCAGCGCACGGTTCGCGCTGAAGAACTGGACTTCACCCAGTTTGGAACTGAGCTTCTGCAACCAGATGAAACATTCGTCCACATCGTGGGCCGGGTCAGGCAGATCGCTGCCGGTCACGAGGATCCATCCGGCAATCGGTGGCGAGATGAACAGGTTCAATTCCTCCGCGCCGGTCAGACCGTCACTGATGGGGCAGGGAGTCGGATTGGTTAACCCGAGGGCGGCCTGCACGGCGTCCAGCTTGGTTGACCGGACCGCCAGCCAGCGGGGTGGAAGCTCGAATTGGGAACGACGGATTACTAGTGATTGACTGGAAGAAACCTGAGATTGCTTTGCGTTCAAAGCGGACCCGTCGAGAAGCCGACGACGGGACATGTGCAGCACGAGGGCCAGGAAGAGGAATCCCAGCAACAACACAACCGCCAGCACCACCAGCAACAGCCAGGCGGCAAGCTCGGGCAGGATGACCGTCGTTTCATTCATCACAGAAAACCCCGATGTCGGGAACCGTGCGGGTAAGTTAACGTTCCACCGGCGGATATCAATTCGGAAATGTCCGCCTGAGCTTTTGGGGC
>JBDNGP010000189.1:0-9606 GCA_041689265.1 Verrucomicrobiota bacterium | reverse complement strand
TGTTGTCCGTTTCATTTTGCGAACGCCAGGGGGAGGGACTGGTTCCGGTCGCCCTTCGGGCTCCCTCCACCAGTCCCTCCCCCTCATGCCTTGTAGTGTATTGATCTTCCCTTTGAGGTCACGGACTCAGAAACGGCGGGGGCCCGATGATGCCGAAGCTGATGTTCGGCGAGCTATTAGGAAGCCCCGCTTTCAGCGTGGCGACAAGACCACCCAGGGGGCCAGTGGGGCGGCGGACAAGTAACGGTCGTTGAGCCAGAGCACGACGATATTTTTGGGGAGACGAGGGCCGCCGGTGGACTCGAACCACTCGAACGGCCCGAGCATCGGACCGGAGTCGCCGCCGCCTGCGGAATTGCTGTCCGCCCGGGGAATCGCGTCGATCCCAAGATGCTCGGAGTCCAACGGCCGGTATCCGTTCGCCCCGAGCGCCGCGACGGTGGCCCGGCGGGAACGCAGGCGGGCCTCGCTGTTCTTGGCGTACGCGCTGCCGCTGGCCATGACGAGCAGAACCTTCTGTGACGCGTTCGTGTCGTTGAGCGCGAGTTGTCGCGCAACTACGGAACTTCGCTCGGGCGCCTGATTCGTTCGATAACCCGAAATCACATCGAAGGGGTCCTGCCAGAGACGGGACGCGTAGTTCTGACTGCTTCCGCTGATGTCCTGGATACCGGTCGTTCGTTCTGGGCGATGGCTGACGAGCGGTGAGGCAGCGCACCAGATCCCCCCGCTGAGGGCGGCGATTAGAAAAAATCCCGGCCAGGGAAACAACGGCGAATTTGATCCACGGTTAGTGCTCATGATTCAATCGATGCCACTCAACGACCGCCACATCGGCAGCGGTCATAAACGCGGGAGAACACCTTCAGAAGATTAGAATACAGACGCCGCGAATGCTCAATTGAAATGCGGCATGATTCTGGGTTGGGACAGGTTCAGTTGGAGCGTGTGAAACATTTCACGCGATTTCCGATGGGAGTGGACCGGACACGCGGCCGGGAGTTCGACGGTTCCGCTACGTTGCATCCGGTGTCAGGATCAGGATTACGGGCCGATGGAGTAGAGAGCCTCCGCAGTCCGGATGAAGAGGTGGCCGTCGGAAATCGCCATGCTGGCGATGGTGGGCTCGTTCAAATCGTTTTGCGCCAGCACCTCGAATTCCTTGGCCGCCCTGACCACCGTGCAGTTGCCGCGGCCGTTCAGAAAATAGATTTTTCCATCGGCGGCGACGGGCGAGACTTTGACATTGTCGGCAAAGAGTCGTTCCGCCCAGTTGGCGCCGCCGGAGCCGAGATCAAGACAGGAGGCCATTCCATCGTCCCGAATGGTGAACGCCATGCCGTAATACAACAACGGACTCGGGCAGTCGGGCGAGTAACGTGACGATTTCCAGAGGCGCTTCGTGACAGAGACGTCACCCGTCCCGTCGGCGGTCATTGCCAGGACATGTCCGCGATTCTGAAAGCCGGACGCGACGACCAGGACAAAACTGCCGGCGGCGGTGGGGCTGGCGATGGTCCGTCCGTAGTCATGGGGAACGTCAAGTCCGCCGCTCCACCAGACGCGTTTGCCGGAGTCCGGATCGTAGGCGTCGACGTGGTCCGCGCCCGAGACGACAACCTGGATTTTGCCGTCGACCGAAGCCAGCGTGGGGGAGGAATACGAATCGCGGGCCTCACGTCGCGCCCCGAAATCACGTTCGACCCTCCAGTCGTCACGGCCGGAAACGCCGTCCACGCACAGCAGATAGGAGGGCGCGGAATGCATGCACGCGATGTAGAGTTTGCCCGCGTGAAGAATCGGCGAGGTCCCCATGCCCCACATCACCTTGTAGGTGCCGTGGACTTTCTGGAGGTTGCGTTTCCAGAGAATCTTCCCGTTGTGATCGAGGCACGCGAGATCGCCGGTGCCGAACAGCGCCCAGAGATGTTCACCATCGACGGCGACTGTGGGGGTGGCCATGTTATGCAGTTCGTGCGAATCCGTTTTTCCTTCGTCAATCTTCGTCTTCCAGAGGAGGCTGCCGTCGGTTTTTGAATAGGACAATACGAAGAGGGACAGATCGTCCGTCTGGCTGGTGAGATAGACACGGTCACCGAAGGCGACCGGGGAGGACGTTCCTTTGCCCGGCGATTCCACCCGCCACCGCACGCCCTCCGTCCGGCTCCATTTGAGCGGCAGGTCCTGCTCTGTGCTGATGCCGTGAGCGCTGGGTCCGCGCCAGCCGGGCCAATCCGCGCCGTGGACGAACGGGCAGGCGAGCAGGAGGATGAGAATGTTGAGCGCAGTGATTCTGTGCATGGGCTGGCAGGCGTTTGCGTTCGGGAAACCGGCTGAAACGAACGGCGTCAGTCTCCGTTCAGCAGGTTGGAAATACGAGTTTTTTTAACGACCAGATGGGGCTTGATCACGCGATACGGCCGCACGGGCTGGGACAATCCCTTGACCATCACTTCGGGGCACTCCTCCACCACGAACGTATCGGCGATCGCCTGGTAAACCGTGTCGCTGACGAGCACGTCGCCGGCGGGCGTCACGGAGTTCAAACGCGACGCCACCACCACGGTATGGCCGAGGGCGGTGTAGTTGAACTGGTTCGGATTGCCAACCAGACCGACGACCGCCTCGCCATAGTGCAGGCTGATGCCGACCTGCAGCGCCTGTTTGTCCTGTTCGATCAGGCGTTTTGACACCGTCTTGCAGACATCCCGCATCGCAAGTGCCGCGAGGACGGCCTCCTGAATCTCATCGTCCGGCGGATCGTGCGGCACACGGAACAGCGCCATCAGGCCGTCGCCGGTGTATTTGTCCAACAGGCCGCCGTACGCGTGCAGCGCCTCGGTCATCGCGGTCATGTAGGCATTGATAGTTTCAATGACCTCCTCGGACGTGTGGCTTTCGGCGAACGGCGTGAAGTTGCGGACGTCCGCGAACAGCACGCAGATGTTCTGCCGGCTGCCGCCGAGGCGAAGTGTCTGATCGGGATTCTCGAGCAGTTCTTCAACGACCTGCGGGGCGACGAACCGTTGAAGCAGCGCGCGGTTCCGCTGGAGTTCCACGTGTTCGAGCGAGAACGTGAACTGGGTGACCAGCATGAAGGCGATCACGGCCGCGATCAGTGGCAGCACCGGATCGACCCAGAGCAGATGAATGACGAAGGTCAGCACGATGCCCAGCACCAGCACGAACGCCGCGAGCAGTATCCGCCAGGACGCCCGGAACGGATCACGACGCAGACAGAGATGCCCGGCGAGGAGACCGAACAGCACGGTGATGATCAGATCAAGCGGCAGGCGCGATTTCTGGATGTAGCTTTTGTTGGCTAGTGTGAGCCCGGCGTGCGCTTGCAATTCGGGCATCGTCAGCGCGCCGATGGGCGTCTGCTGTTCGTGCCACGCGATGGAATCCAGAAACACGATCTTGTCCTTGAAATAGTTCTTGCCGACCAGCCAGGCAGCCCGGTTTTTGGGATAACTTCCGGCCTGCGGCAGAGGAGGAATCACGTACATCGACTGAAAGTTCGTTTGCAGCAGAGTCGTGTAAGTCGTTCTCGGAAACTCACGGTTTCCGGTCGTGCTCTGGTAGTTGACGATGACCGGGTCAGTTGCGCCGAAATGGACGTCCTCGAGGCGTATGCCCTGCGGGACCGGCAGATTCCATGTTGGTTCGGAAGGATCAAGGCGATGCGCGATCAGGTAGGGCAGCGGTCGCGTCACGAGATACTGGGTGGGAACGCTCTTGATGTTTCCGATCTTGTAAATGTCGAGAATGGCTCCGCCCGCAGTTTTGATAGCCTTGTTCAGTTCGGTGGTTTCCGATCCCGTTCCGTGGGTGGCCAGAATCACCCGGTCATTGTTCGTGACTGCGGCGATGAGCGCGGGAAGATCTTTGCGGGACTGGTCGATGGACTCCTTGTCAGGACGAGGTGCCTCGTAATCGGTGGACGCGCGGGGAGACACCCGCTGGCCAATCCACTCCAGTTCAAGCAGCGGCATGGGCAGGACAATCGCTCCCGCGCCGAGTTCGGTCAGCCGGTTGATCGCCGCCGCCTGAAGCGCCGTCTCGGACCCGCCATTCAGTATTTGATTTCGTGTCGAAGGATCAAACTGAATGAGGACGATCTGGTTCGAATCGACGTCGCTCTCCTCCGGCCGGTGCAGAATTCTGAACGCCTCGTTCGAGTTGCGGAGCTGGATGAGCGGTCCCAACGTCTGTAGCTGAAGTGGATCAAACACGTCGGTTACCGACATCAGGATGGCCAGCACGCCGGCCAGTCCTCCGAGTGCCGCGCCCCGGAAATCAAAAAACATCACCGACCGCGCCCGGTCCCAGCGCAGAATGAGCCGACGTTCCATCCAACGCACCGTTCGCATCAGAATGACGTGGGGATTGAATTCCGGGGTCCGCGCGAGCAAACACAGAATCAACGTCGAGATCGGGACCGACGATTTCAGGAACAGGTAGAACCCCTCAAGTTTCTGCTGTGAATCGATTCCCGGAAGGAACGCGAGCAACAGCATGCTGAATCCCCACGCATGCGCGCCGCGGCGGGCGGCCTGTCCCAGGTCCGGCAACCCCGTTCCCGCCATGATCCCGATGCACGCGCCCACCATCTGGAGCAGAAACAGGGCAAGAAACACGATGGAAAAAACGAACAGAAACGCGCCGAACGTGGACCCTTCCAAGTCGGACCATATCTGCTTCTGCTGAGCGAGCGAGTAAAGCACCAGCGTGTTCAGCAGACTGATGCAGCCCGCCCAGTTTCGCGCCGGTGCCATCGCCTCCCACACGGCCTGCCGGTGGTAAAATCCCCAAACGGACGGAACGATGGTGAGCAGCAGCGCGCCCCCGTACCAGAGCAGAAGAAACAACGCTACTTCCAAGAGAGCGGGGATCAATACGATCACCACACTTCCCAACACCACGAGCCACCAGATCAATCTGTCTGAAGGATTCGGGCTACGGCGCAGGTTCCAAAATCTGGCCAGGAGTGAAGACATGTTTTTTCGTGTCAGCAATGAAACCGCAAAACACGTTCCGATTGCAAGAAATGGCTGAAATGATGTCGGCGGGAGGAATGGTGTTGATGGAGAATAGAACTTCCAACTGAACATATCAAAATGAAGACCAGACCAATCAGACTGATCACACTTGCTGCTCTGTCGTTGACGGCCACAGCCCTCTTGACCGGTTGCTCAACCACCGGCTATCAACAAGCCGACAAGACCGGCGCCGGTATCGCCGAGTTTCGGCAGGACATCAACGAGGCGAAAACAGCCGTCGATGAAACCGTCCAGGTAGCGGTAACTGCGAACACGGATCCGCGTCCGGCGTTCAAGGAATACGTCAGGAGCCTCTCGAACTTGGAGTCCTCCTCGGCAAAAACAAAGAAACAGGCTGAAACCGTAAAATCCCAGGGCCAGGCGTATTTCGCCAATTGGGAAAAGCAGCTGGCCGAGCTGAAGAATCCCGACATCAAGAAACTGGCGGAGCAACAGAAGGCGAAACTCCAGACGACCTTCGACAGCATCAAGAAAGTGGCCGCGCCGTTGAAAAATCAGTTCGATCCGTGGCTGTCCGATCTGAATGACTTGAAGAACTATCTCAGCAACGACCTTTCAATTTCCGGCGTGGATGCAGCCAAGAGTCTGATCAGCAAGATGCAGAACGAAGGGTTGGAAGTGCAGAAATCCATGGACGCACTGGTGGCGGAATTGAACACCGTCGCCGCCACGCTGACTCCGGCCAACGTCAAATCCAAGTAGACTGCCGGGTGGTCGTCAAGAGCCACCGGGGGTTGTGTCTTTGTTTGTGAAACGAGTGGGCCGTTTCTTTAACGAAAGCGGCCCGCGACTGTACTCGTGGTCAAATACATTACTAATTGCCCGAACTGATGGATCCGTTTAACAAGGTCGCTCCGCATTGCATCGCTGGCAGCGCGAGCTGGCGCTGCCGCCGGAGCAGGTTCTCGGTGATTCACCGGTGGCGTCGTTTTACGGTCTTCATTTCAGGTCTTGGGTGGCGCCAATTACCCATGCGGACCGATGCGCATCAAATCCGATCTTCGAATAATAGCCTGCAGCCTTGGGTGCAGCCAAAAGAATCAGCTTCGTCTGGGAGCCAAGCTTTGACTGAGTGAGCCTGATCAGCTCACGACCAATACCCTGACTCTGATAATCTTGGTCAACCGCTAAATCTGACAGATTGCAGCAGAATTCAAAGTCGGTAAGTGATCGAGCTACACCAACCAGAGTTTGGCCATCCCACGCGGTACACAGCCAGTTTGTATGCCGGAGCATCGCTTCAACGCACTTTGGATCATCAACTGGTCGACGCTCGGCCAAGTTCGATCGCCGAAGCAGATCGACAAACTCGTCTTCGGTAATTGTGCGATCCGTATCGTATAGAATATTCATTCTTTTCCCACGGTGTTGATATGCAACCTGGCGCGCGCGGCAGAAAATCTCGGGATCAGCAGTCACTCAATCGCTCAGTGCGGGAAATAACCGCCCGCCCGTACCGAGGCAACCATCGGGAGCGAGGTCGGGCGTGAAGGCGATCAGTTTCCCACAAGTTCCTTCTCGATGGGCCGGATCGCGATCGTCTCCCGAACATCGTCCACATGTGAAGTCGTCCAAGGTCATGTCAGGAGACGGGCGCTCCGGGAACTACGGCTTCGCGACCAATTGCCGCAGCACATACTGCAGGATGCCGCCGTGCTGGTAATAGTCGACTTCGATGGGGGTATCGATGCGGCAGGCGACCTGCACGTCCTCATGCGACCCGTCCTTGCGGGTGATGCGCAAGGTGAGATCCTGCTGCGGTTTGATGTCGGGATTGAGGCCGAGCACGTCGAAGACCTCTGTGCCATCGAGGCCGAGTGATTGCGCGCTGGTGCCTTCCTTGAACTGCAACGGCAGCACGCCCATGCCAACAAGATTCGATCGGTGAATGCGTTCGAAGCTCGTGGCAACCACGGCTTTCACGCCGAGCAAATTGGTGCCTTTGGCCGCCCAGTCACGACTGGAGCCGGTGCCGTATTCCTGTCCGCCAAAGATGATCAACGGAGTGTTGCTGGCCTTGTATTTGTCGGCGGCATCGAAGATCGCCATCACCTCACCGGACGGCTGGTGTTTGGTCACGCCGCCTTCGGTGCCGGGCACCATCAGGTTTTTGATGCGCACATTGGCGAAGGTGCCGCGCGTCATCACGAGGTCATTGCCGCGACGCGAGCCGTAGCTGTTGAAATCGTTTTGCTCGACGCCGTTTTCGATCAGGTAACGCCCGGCCGGGGAATCCTTCTTGATCGCGCCGGCGGGCGAAATGTGATCGGTCGTCACGCTGTCGCCGAAGATGCCGAGCGGACGCGCACCCTTGATCTCGGCGATTGTGCCGGGTTCCAGCGAGAAGTCGGTGAAGAACGGCGGCTCCTGAATGTAGGTCGAGTTGCCGTCCCATTCGTAAACGTTGCCGACGGTCGAAGGGATCTCATTCCACTTCGGGTTCTGCGTCTCGAAATTCTTGTAGAGCTTGCGGAAAATCTCCGGCTTGAGCGCGGCTTGCATCGTGTCGCGCACTTCCTGAATCGACGGCCAGAGGTCGGCGAGGTAAACCGGTTTCTTGTCCTTGTCGAGGCCGAGCGGCTCGCAGGTCAGGTCGATGTCCGCGCGACCGGCGATGGCAAACGCAACGACCAGCGGCGGCGACATCAGGAAGTTCGCCTTGATGTTCTGATGAACACGCGCCTCGAAATTGCGGTTGCCGGAAAGCACGGAGGCCGTGACCAGATCGTTCTTCACCACGGCGTCTTCAATCGCGGGATCGAGCGGGCCGGAATTGCCGATGCAAGTCGTGCAACCGTAGCCGACCAGGTTGAACCTGAGCTTGTTCAGGTACGGTTGCAGGCCGGTCTTCTTGAGATAATCCGTGACCACGCGCGAACCGGGAGCCAGCGAAGCCTTCACGGCGGGATTGACCTTCAAGCCTTTCTCGACCGCCTTCTTGGCGACGAGACCGGCGGCGATCATCACGCTCGGATTGCTGGTGTTTGTGCAACTCGTGATCGCGGCGATGAGCACGCTGCCGGGCCGGATTTTCGCCTTCTTCTTGTTCTCCATTTCCACGGGAATCACCTTCGAAAAATCAGCGCGAGATTTTCCGAAGCCGTTGCTGGTGACCGGTCGTTGGAAGGATTCGAAAAACTCGCGGCGCATGTCGCCGAGTTCGATGCGGTCCTGCGGCCGTTTCGGACCGGCGACGCTCGGCGTGATGGTGGCGAGATCGAGATCAAGCACATCGGTGTAATCGACTTCGTCCTTGTCCGGAATGCCCCAGAGATTCTGCGCCTTGTAATAATTCTCGTAAGTCGTGCAATCCGCTTCCGAACGGCCGGTGGCGAGGAGGTAGTTCACCGTCTCCTCGTCAATCGGGAAGAAGCCCATCGTCGCGCCGTATTCGGGCGCCATGTTGGCGATGGTCGCACGGTCGGTGAGCGGCAGACCCTTCGCGCCGGGACCAAAAAATTCCACGAACTTGCCAACCACCTTATGTTTGCGCAGGAGCTCGGTGACGGTCAATGCAAGATCGGTGGCGGTCACGCCTTCCTTCAACGCGCCCGTCATGCAAACACCCACGACATCCGGGGTGAGGAAACAGACCGGCTGACCGAGCATGCCCGCTTCGGCTTCAATGCCGCCGACACCCCAACCCACGACGCCGAGACCGTTGATCATCGTCGTGTGCGAATCGGTGCCGACGAGCGTGTCGGGATAGTAAACTCCGTTCTGATGAAGGACGCCCTTGGCGAGAAACTCGAGGTTCACTTGGTGAACAATGCCGATGCCGGGCGGCACGACCTTGAACGTTTCAAACGCCTGCATGCCCCATTTAAGAAACTGGTAGCGTTCGCGGTTGCGGATGAATTCAATGTCTAGGTTCTGCGCGTAGGACTGCGCCGTGCCCGACTTGTCCACTTGAACCGAGTGATCGACCACGAGATCGACCGGAACGAGCGGTTCGATGATCTTGGAATTCTTGCCTAACCTATCGACTGCGGACCGCATGGCGGCCAGATCCACCAGCAACGGCACGCCGGTGAAATCCTGAAGGACGATGCGGGCGACGGAGAAGGGGATCTCCGCGGTTCGTGGTTCGATTGGTTGCCACGCAGCGAGATCGCGCAGGTTCTGTTCTGTGACCTTTTTGCCGTCGCAATTGCGGAGCACGGACTCCAGCACGATGCGGATGGAAACCGGGAGGCGGGAGATGGTTCCGAGTCCGGCTGTTTCCAGCGCGGCCAGGGAGTAGTAATTGCCCTGCTTGCCATTCCCGAGGTCGAAGGATTTTAGTGATTCAAACAGATTGTGCGGATTGCTCATAAAAAGTCGCTTATTTACCAAACCATTCCGGTCAAAAAATGAAAATGGGCTCTGAGAAAAATGAAGTCAAGCCGCGCCCGGCGAATGCCAGCAATTCGACTTTTGGGATTTGCCTGAGCGGGTGAAACGGGGAGGATGGGGCGGAGCGGGTTGGTAATTCCGTCGTCATCAGTTGTTCACCCGGTTGTCACTTGTTTGTCACGTGTTTGTCACTTGTACTTTTGGGGCG
>JBDNGP010000188.1:0-39547 GCA_041689265.1 Verrucomicrobiota bacterium | reverse complement strand
CTAAACGCATTTAATCGTATGCCCATAATGTTGCCCTGAATGTTACAAGCCCTTGTTTTGGTTTAAGGGTTGCAATTGTTGTTGGTGTTTTACTCCTTGTGTCGGATTCGATCTTTCACCAATCCGACGGTGATCCTCTACCGGAGTGATCGACGTCTGTCTATCAAATAAATTGGGAGACGACAAATAGTTTCCGGCACGCCCCAGAGACGGCCCGAAACGGAGGATTCCTTGCGGGCGAAAGCGGTGTGCCGCCCGCTCAGCGGGCTCTGCCACTGCAAGTCCATAGTGCTGTTGCGCGTCGGCGGTTCCGTGCGTCGAACCGCTGTCTTCGTGCCCCTCGTTTCCGAACGCATCCGTTGCCTGAACGGTTGCCCGAACGGTAGTTGGACTCGGAGCAATCTTGTGATATTGTCCGGCAATACATGAAGTTTCCCCGGTTGTATCTCATCTGTTCAATGCTGCTCTCTGTGTGTTGGGGCGACCGTCTGCTGGCAGCTCCGGCGGCCGGTGCCCAGTTCATTTTCAAGGAACCCCGGCAGATGACCTACCTCACCGACGCGGCGGAGTTCGCGTTGTTTTCCGATCAACATCCCCAATGGATCACGGCGAAGAGGAACAACGGCACGGCTGATGAATACCGGCTCGGCTCCAAAGTCGTCATGCAGGTGGATCCCGGCACGGATGTGAACGGGTTGTTGGACGGCTCTCCGCTCGTGTTCATTGAGAACCCCGCCGCAAATTTTTATGTTCTCCTGGCAGTCGACGCCTGGGAGGCGGCGTTCGAGGCCCAACGGCTGGCGGGTGACGAGCGGGTGACGATCTGCTATCCCGACATGCAGCGTCCGTTCAAGAAAAATTACGCCTACTCCAGTTTCCCCAATGATCCGCTGTTCGGGCAGCAATGGCACCTCGAGAACCGCAATGCCGCCGGTGCCCGGATCGGCGTCGATCTCGACATCCGCTCCGCCTGGCCGCACGCCTCCGGTGCGGGGGTGAACATTGCGATCGTTGACGAGGGGGTGGACCTGACGCATCCGGAACTTGCGGACGCGCTTGCCGGCATGCCGCACTACAACTGGGAGTCCGGACAAGCTTTCGGCGGTCCGATCCTGCCAAGCGCCGCTCACGGGACGGCGGTGGCGGGATTGGCCGCCGCACGCGGTTTCAACGACATCGGCATCTGCGGCGTGGCGCCCGATGCGTCGCTGGTGAGCTGGGTTGTGTTCGGTTACAACACGTTCGCGAGCGGAACCCGGATGAAGGACATGTTCCAGTCGAACTCGAACCTGATTCAGGTGCAAAATCACAGCTGGAGTTTCTCCTCCTATGAACAGCTCGGCCCGCAGCCCATCGAGGAGATCGGAATCTCCAATGCGGTCTATCATGGTCGCGACGGAAAAGGTGTGGTCATGGTGCGTTCGGCGGGCAACAGCCGCAAGGACCTCGGCAGCGCCAACGACGACGGCTATGTGAAGGACCCTCGCATCATCGCGGTGGGCGCAGTTCGTTCCGACGGGAAATACACGAGCTACAGCAACCCCGGGTCCTGTCTGCTGGTCGCCGCCCCGAGCGGAGACCTCACCCAGGGGTTTCCAAATCTGACAACCACGGACATTCAAGGCACGGCGGGAAGCAACACCGCAAGCACGCCGGACGATGCCAACGACTACACGCTCTTCAGCGGCACGTCCGCCGCCGCGCCCCTGATCTCAGGGATCGCGGCCCTGCTGTTGGACGTCAATCCCGACCTCACTTATCGCGACGTGCAACAAATCCTTATCCAGGCGGCGCGGCAGACTGAACCGAATGATCCACTGCTGAAGACGAATCAGGCGGGTTACAGCGTCGGGATCAACACCGGGTTCGGCGTTCCGGACGCCGGACGGGCGGTTCGGCTGGCGCAGACCTGGCCGCTTCGACCCGCGCTCACCACGGTTTCGTTTCCGGTTTTCCAGACGAATCAGATCCCGAACCTGGGGCTGAGGATTGAGACGTTCGGAAACAACATACCGCTCCAGATCGCGTCGATTTCGGCCACGCCGAGCCTCGGTGTTCACCCGGAGGATCTGACCTCGTTTTATCCGATCATGGACGTCGGTGCGGTGACGAATGTGATCACCCAGGACCTGACCGGCAAGGTCGCCCTGATCGAACGGAACGGCACCACCTTCAAGGACATGATCCAGTTTGCGGCTGACGCCGGCGCGGAGATGGCGGTTGTCGCCAACTATTCCGAGCAGAACCAGCGGGTGATCATGGCCGACACATTTCGGTCCCCCATTCCGGCCCTGTTCATCATTGGTAGCGACGGCGCTGCGCTGCGAAACTTCCTTGCGACCAATGGTGTCGCGCAAGTGCGTTCCATCCTGTTCTCTGCCCAATACACCAACCACGTCGACACGCCCCTGCTGGTTGAACACGTCGAGGTTCGTTTGAAAACCGATCATCCACGTCGTGGAGATCTGCGGATCACCGTCACCTCCCCGGCGGGCACTCGGAGCGTGCTGCAAAATGTGAACGACGATTTCACCTCCGGGCCCTACGACTGGACCTACATGTCGACGCATCATTTCTATGAAAGCAGCCAGGGGGTCTGGACGATTCAGATCAGTGATGAAAACCAGTTCGCCTTCGGCAACGTCCTCTACTCGGAGCTGATCATCCACGGTGTCGAAATCGTCGACAACGACCGTGACGGGCTGGATGACCAGTGGGAGATCGCGTACTTCCAGAATCTCTCCTCCAAGCCGAACGAAGACGCCAACGGCGACGGCGAATCCAATATGCGCGAGTATATCCAGGGCACCGATCCGCTGGCTCCGAACCTTCCGTTTGATCTCTCGATCTCGGAATGGAAGCCCGGGATGATGCGTCTGGGCTGGCCTAGCGTGCCCGGCCATAACTACGACGTGCTGGCCACCACCAACGTCAACTATCTCATGAACGTCACCACCAACCTCCCGGGTCGGTTTGATTCCATGGATTGGATCACCCCGACCACCGGCGTTCCCGACCGGTATTTCCAGATCCGTTCGCAGGTCGGCGAACAGTAAACCGGTCTGCGGTCTACTTCTTTACGTTGCGGCGCGCGAGGTTTTGAATCGGACGGCGCATCTTCCCGTTGTTGGCGATCAACTCATAGGCAAAAGGCCGGCCCTCCAGTGGCTGGTTCCAGAACTCCCCTCCCGCCCGTTCAAGAATCAGTCCACCCGCTGCGATGTCCCACAGCCGGATCCCGCCTTCGATGTAGGCATCCATCCGTCCGCTCGCCACGTACGTGAGCGCCAGCGCCGCCGAACCCATGATGCGAACTTTGCGAACGCGATGAATCAACTGATCAAACATCGGCAGCGTCGCATTCAAACTCCACTTGTACTTCGCGAAACCGATGGTGATGATCGCTTCCCTCAGCTTCGTCCGGCTACTCACAAAAATCTTCCGTCCATTCAATTTCGCCGGGCCGGTTTTCGTGGCCGTCCAAAGCTCGTCACAGAACGGATCGTAAACGACGCCGACCACCGATTCGAAATCGTTGCCGGTCGGATCTGCTTCCGTTCCTGGTCGGTCAGCGATTCGCTTCTGAAGCGCGATCGAAACGCAGGCGTGTGGAATTCCATAAGCGAAATTGACCGTGCCATCGATCGGGTCTACCACCCAGCGGTACTCGGCCCCGATGTCGCCGACGGTTCCTTCCTCGCCGAGCACGGGGATTTCCGGAAACGCCTTCATCACGGTTTTCTCGATCAGTTTCTGACTGCGCACATCCAGCTCCAGTTTAATGTCGTGCTGGATTTCCTCGTTGATGATCTTGATGCTGTGAAAGTTTTTACGCATCAACGCGCCGGAAGCTTTGGCGGCTGTCACGGCGGTATTCAGGGCTTTGGTGAGTGATGGTTTCATTTTAAAATATCGGTCGAATGCAGGGAATGTTCAGGGAATGACCTCGTTGCGGTTGGCGATTCGCCCGTCCAGTTCGGCTCGTCGCTCGGCTAGGCGGTCCTCGCACGCGGCGCGGATGACGTCGCTCAGCCGCTCGGCTTCGATCAACCGGGGAGCGCTTACGTAGTCCGCGCCCGCCGCGTAAAGCGTGGCGATGTCGCTGATCAACTCCGCGTGCATGACGATCCGCGCGCCGGGGTTGATCGCGCGAAGATCCCGGAGGAGACGGAGATTGTTGGCGCCCTTCAACACCGTGTTGGACAGCGTGCAGACGATCACCTTCGCGCCGCCGACGCCGGCGTGCTGCAAGGTGTCGCGCTTGGTGATGTCGCCGTAAATGATCCGGATGTTCCGGCGTTTCAGTTCGCGGGCCACGAGCGGGTTGAAGTCGACGACCGTCAGGCGCGGTAGCAGCTCGGCGTGGTTGCGCGTCATTTCCTCCAGCAACGAACTGGCCGTCCACGAGAATCCGAGCATGTAAATCTCCGCCGACGCATGTCCGTGCTCGCTGCCGCCGGGCTCGTTCCCGTTCGACTGATCGAGATCCCGGACACCGACGGCCCGGAGCAGACGGGCACCAATTGGAAGCAGGGCTCCCGACTGCGTGATGGCGTACGACGACAGGATGGCGGTGATGACAAACGCGTAGATGATGATGCCAAACGTGAGCTCCGTCACTTGACCGAGGCCGACCCCGAGCGCGACCATCACCAGAGAAAACTCGCTGACTTGGCTGAGGTTCAGCATCGGGAGCAGGCTTCCGCGATGCCCCATTTTCAAGAAATGGAGCACCGGCAACACTGTGATGAGACGGGACACAAATACCAGCCCCGCCAGCACGCAGGCCCACTGGAAAATCTCCTGGCTGGGCGCGGGGATCTGCATGCCGAGGGCGACGAAGAACAGCGTCACAAAGAAATCACGCAACGTGTTCACCCGCGCCGCAACGTCCAGCGTGTAGGGAAATGTTGAGATGGCGACGCCCGCGACCAGCGCCCCCATCTCGCGCGAGAGGTTGAGAGTCGACGCTAGCCCCGCCACGAGAAAACACCACGCGAGCGCGCCCACGAGGACCAGCTCCGGAAGCCGCGCAACGGACCGGAACAACGACGGCAGGATATAGCGGCTGGCCGTAAACGCCACAGCGAGCAGCGCGACGACGTTGAATAGTGATTTGCCCAGCGCCGCAAGTCCCGGGTCGGCCAGGTCTTTCTGCAGCGCCAGCACCAGAATCGCGGCCACGTCCTGCAGCACCAGCACGCCTAGCGTGATCCGCCCCGGCACCGTGTCGAGCTCACGTTTG
The DNA here is from genome assembly GCA_041689265.1 of Verrucomicrobiota bacterium. Lineage (GTDB taxonomy): Bacteria > Verrucomicrobiota > Verrucomicrobiia > Limisphaerales > RI-55 > JBDNGP01. Next base: position 34,302 of record JBDNGP010000188.1, on the reverse strand, counting down.
TCGTAGAGAATTTTGACGATGATGACGGTCGAGCTGAACGTGAGTGCGAATCCCAGATAGATCGCGTCCAGATGGCCGTCGCTCATCTTGAACCCGGCCAGTTTGAAGGCGGCGAGGCCGATGAAGAAACAGCCCACTATCTGAACCAGCGACGTGAGCAGGATCAGTTTCCCGGATTGAAGAACCTTCTTCAGATCGATCTCCAGTCCAATCATGAAGAGCAGGAACATCAGCCCCAGTTCGCCGATGGTTTCAATCGAGTGATCGTCCCGAATCCATCCAAATCCGATCGGGCCGACGATGAATCCCGCCGCGAGATACGCGATGATCAGCGGCTGCTTCAGCCACTGCGCCGCCACGGCGAGTGCGAACGCCGCCATGATGCAGATGGCGATGTCGTGGACCAATGAGAATTCCACTGCGGCGATAAATATCATACGAGCTAGAGATGGGAGCGTCGGTTCAGGCGTTGGGTTTGTAGAGTTTTTTGAGCTCTTCGGGCGGTGTCCCGAGGCGATACTTCCACGTGACGTACCACATAATCCAGTACGTTCGGATGGCGCCGAACTTCGCAAATCTTCGTGCCGACGTGGTGATCGTCGCGTCGGCCAGGGCGAGTCGGCCAATGCGGCGTAATTGTTCGCAAAGCCGGAATTCCTCCATCAGTTCCATATCCGGAACGCCGCCAATTTCTTCGAGAACCTCCCGCCGGATGAACAGTCCCTGGTCACCGGCGATTCTCCGGCCAAACACAAGGCGCACCGCACACTTGAACCGTGATCCGTAGAGAATCGGATGCGGGTATTCGCGGAACTTCTTCCAGAAGCCGCCGCCCACCACCACCGGGTCGCGCAGGCTGGAAAGCAACGCGTGACCGGCGTTCTTCGGCAACCAACTGTCCGCGTGGACCAACAGCACGACGTCGCCGGTCGCCCGCGCCGCGCCCATCCGCATCTGGCGCCCCCGACCGGCGGGAGACTCCAGCACCGTGCAATTGTATTCGCGGGCGACGGCGACGGTTTGATCACGACTGCCGCCGTCCACCACAATGATTTCCTTCACTTCGGGAATGGCGTTGAGGCGTCGCAGCGTTTCCGGAAGTTCGGCCGCTTCGTTCACTGCGGGAATGACGACCGAGATCGTTTTTGGTGCGCGCGATTTTGGGCAACGTTTCAGCAGAACGGTTTCGCGCCACAGAACGATTCCGCCCACGGCCGCCCAAACGAGACTGACGCCGAGCGTCAATAGAGCCGCGGCGGCGGCCTCTTCCTTTTGCACGCCGTACATTCCCAGCAACGTCATTGCGGCGGCTTCTCGAAGGCCCAGTCCGGCGACGGTGAACGGCAGCGCGCTGATCACCTGAATGACCGGAAACAGCCAGAGAATTTGCGGCCAGTTCAGATCGCCGCCCGTGACGGCGGCCAGGTTGACCGCAAGCACAAAGCTCAATCCACCTTGAACCATGAGACCGTAGCTCGTGCCGAGAATGGCAATCGGTGGTCGGGTCAGCAGTTGTTTGATTCCCTTGACCAGCACATCCCAAAATTTCATGAAGCCCTGGCGGAAGGCGTAGTTCCGCCAAAGAATGATCGCTCCAACGACGATGAGCACGCCAAGCCCAATCCATTTACCGACGGACGGCACTTCAACGCCATTGAGCATGTTTCGCGAAAACGCTCCGCTCCACGCACCGTAGCTCAATGTGAAAACCCAGAGGACGCCCACGCCGATCGTTCCCATCAACCGGTCCAGTTTGGCGGCGGCAAAGATTTCGGGAAAACGAAACCGGTACCAGCGCGAATAGAAAACGCTCTTCGCCACATCGCCAACGCTCGCGCCCAGAAACGTCACGGTGATGAAGTGATAGATGAGCACCGACCGGACCGTGGCCGTGAAGTGGACGGCGGTGTTGGTGAGTCCGAGAGCCAGATGCCAGCGGGCGATCGCCGCCGCAAGAATCAATCCGTAGAAAACAACCGATCCGGCGAGCCACTCCCAGCGAATGTTTTTGAGGGTGGCAACGAACGCCTGAAGGTCGAGTTGTCGATAGATCAAAACCACCGCCACGCAGGTGATGGCGATGGCAATCAATTGTTTCCACCAGGCAAACCTGGGTGCTTCGGGCGCGTCCACGCCGGAGTTTTTAGCCGAAACAGGACGAATGGAACAGGAGGAAACGGAGCGGGCCGTTAGGGTAGGGCCGCGTCGCTCCGCGCGCGCCGGGCGGCACAACACATTCAAAATCTTGCTGGGAGACCACGGCTCACAATGCCCGTCACGGACCGCACGGAGGTCGAGGTTCGACTTCCCAAGCCGTATCCATGTAGTTGAACAGGGAGCGCCGGTCGCTGGCCGGCAGCGCTCGGCGGCCCGCCGAGCGCTTGCGCCCTCCAAGTTGAGAGAACCATCCGGTGCGCAGGGAAGGACCCGGGATGAAGTCGTCGCCGGGCCGGCGACGACTGCCGGCGGGCCGCCGGCGCTCCCCATCGCAACTGCATGGATCCGGCCAAGGTCCCTGCCACGGAACAGCGTCAACTCGACCTGGAAACTTTTCGCGACGGAGCCGAAAACAAACAATCAAGAATTGAACTGACGGACTCGACGCACTTGACGTCGAACGCTTCCTTACTCATCGACCGGGCTTGTTCCTCCCCTCCGCTATACCCTTTATTGTTGGACGTTCTGAGACTGGGCGCGTTTGCGAACTGCCTCAAGGAGTTCTCTCGCGTCCTCGGACGGAAACAGTCGATAGACTTCAGCATAGTGGCGTTCTGAATCTTGGATGCGTCCTGCCGCCAAGAATACCCTTGCCAATCGTCGGTGGGCTTCAGGATCTAGAGGGGTTCGTTCAATCAGTTTTTGTCCCATCTGTATCGCCGAATCAAAATCGCCTCGACGCGCATTCCGGTCCACTGTGTTCCAATCCATCGAAGAGTCGGACGTGATGTCCGATGTGATGTCTTCGAAAGTAGACTTCAATCGGTTCTCAATTATCACACCAACAAGAATCATCACGGGAATGAACACAGCAATGAAAATGAGTGACCATTTCATCATCTTACGCTGCATGTCAGCCCAGGCTGAAATCTTGCGTAACTCTTCGAGAATGGGATCGCTATGTTGCATGTGTCCAACGTCCAAGCTGACCGACCGGCTGGTCGAATGCACAGGAGACTCGAAACAACCCAGCCGCGTTCGACAGCAAGACGGGCATCCGAACTGAGACGCGGGAAGCCGGTTCGATCCAGCGCCTTGTTGGCCCTTTGTTTTGGAATCAAACATCGTTTCCTGCCTCTATCGTCACTCCACCTCGATCACCCGGTAGAACTGAGCGTCAGCTTGCATCGGTAGATCGACCATGATGTTCGTGGACGTGGCTGGAAGGGCGAAGTTGAGGTTCGACCACGCGGGGGCGTCCAACTGCTCCTTGGACTGAACTTGATACGTCCTGCCGATTTCAGCGGCCCAATTGAGGCGCAGAAATCCAGGTCGTGCGATTTCGGTAGCTGAAACAGGGACGGGCTTCAGGCCCGCGTAGATCGGCACGCCCGGAGTGGACTCATAGGCCCACTCGATGATTCTCCCGCCAGGGGCGAGCAAAAAGTGGTCTAGACGAATCCAGCCGTAGTGGGTCTGCCCGTCAATCGGAAACTCAACTCCGATGTAGGCGTCCAAACCAAAGAATGTGCCGATGCAATGCACACCCGTTGGAAACGCGGCACATGCAGAAATGGCGCTTCGGCCAGCCCAATGTGTTTCTTCCAATGCGAGAGTCGGACCGATGCGAAATCCTGCGTTGAGGGGAGCTACGCGAGCATCTTCGGTCCTGACGATCACCGCTCCTCCAGTTAAGGGATCAAGTCCGAGTTGTTGAAACGCCCATTTGTCAAAAACAAAATCATTCGTACCGTCGCGGTTGAGATCGATTGGGACATCGGTCGATGAATCGACTCCCATCACAATCGGCTCGGCGAGCCGGGTCACGATAACGGCGGAACGGAGAAGGCTGGCGCTCGCAAGGCTGAAAAAGACAGCAATGGCGAGCGCCAGCCCGCAGGCTGGCGCTCGGTGGATCATCGCACCCTGATGATTCGATAGAACTTGTGCGGCGTTCCGCCGGTCAGGACGACCGCCGTCGTCGTGGTCAGCGGGCTGATTTCACCACCCTCGTCACTCCACTGGCTGAAGTCCGTGGTGGATTGAATTTGGTAGTTCGCTCCCACGACCGTCGGCCAGACGATGGTAAACTCGTCCGTCCCGGTTTCGAGGAAGGAAGTGATCTGATGCGTCGGTGCGGCTTGAGCAACGTTGCCATCAATGACGATGGACACCTGCTGCGCCCCGTCCACCAGCGTGCCCTTGTGCGTGACGGTCACTACATACTGACCCGCCGACGGTGCGTTGATGAGCACCTGCTCCACGTTGTCGCGCGTGTTGTCTCCGGTGGTGGCGCCAGCGGCGGGGTTTGCGGGATTCAGCACCCACGGCTGGTGGACCACGCTCGAAGGACTCGTCACCCGCAGGTCAAGGTCGTTGCGCAGCATCAGGGCAGCGGGATCGACCGCGTCAGCGGGCGGGATGCCGGGAGCATCGCTCCAGCAAATCGTGACGCGCAGCGGCTGGGTTCCGTCCGTGGTTACGGGAAAGGCGATTGTGCCGCCACTCGGCATAAACACCTCCTTGATGTGCGGGTGCGAATCGCTCGCGGTGTCCGCCGCGATCAGTTCGGCGGCGATCGCAGAGTTCATCAAACCCCATCCATGCGAGTAATCCGGCCCGACATTGCCCGCCTCGTCCGCCGTGTGGATCGCCACCGCCTTGAGCGTCGAGGCGAGCATCGGATAGTCCTCGGTGTAGGTGGCGTGGTAAAGCTGCCGCAGCAGGTTGAGCGATCCGGTGACGTTGGGTGCTGAAAAGCTCGTCCCTGAGATGATCTGGTAGGCGGTGTCGCTGTCCTCGTCCGTGGTGACGACGTCGATGCCGTTGGCCACGAGATCGGGCTTGATCCTGCCGTCGTCCGTCGGCCCCATGCTGCTGAAGCCCGCGAGATTGACGCTGCCCACTCCGTTCCATCCGCCGATGATGTCGTCCACCGCTCCGACGGTGAGCACGTTCTTGGCGCTGCCCTGCGGACTGACGGTGTCGAAACCGTTGGCTCCGCCGTCAATGTTGCGAGTAACACCTGTGAAGAACTGAAAATCCTGCCCGACCAGTGCCCAGTGATTCACCGGCTGAGTCGCCGGACCATCTCCCTGATCGTTTCCCGAGGAGAAGACGGGAAGATAGGTTTCGCTGTCATACACGATCTGATCAAGCGTGTCGGATACAGTATCAAAGTAGAAACCAAACTTGAAGTCCTCCTGGGCGCTGATCGTCGTCTGTCCAAACCACATCCAACCAAACTGGGCCGAGAGGAACCAGCCTGAGGTTAGTCCGTAAGAATGATTGGAGAGGCGCAGATCGTCATTGAGGACCGCGTCGGGCATCTCCATCAGGTCGTCGTTGAAATCGTAGGCATCAAGGTCCGCCGCGAAAGACATGCCACGCGCGGCGTTCGGGACGATCTGCCCGCCGACGTTCAGCGTGTTGATCCCGGCTGACATGAGCGTGCCCGCCGTGGCAGTGGCATGGAAATCAAACAGCGTCGCCCCGTCCTGCTGCAAAACACGCGAGGTGAACTCGAGGTGCGTGTCACGCACGGCGTCCTGGTCCCACAAGCCGATGACCGTGTTCGCCCCGTTCAAATCGAAGCCGGTTGCTCCGTTGGGCCAGACCTCGTCGGTGGAGATGGTGTCCGCCGCGTTGATGTTGTGCGGCGCGTAGTAGAGCGGGCTGCCGTTCCGCTCGCCGATGAGGACGGCGTCGCTGCCGGAATCGAGGCGTATCCTGTCCTGCCAGCCCTTCTCCCGTTTCAATTGATCAAGCCGCGCCTTCTTGTCGGCCAAATCCCGCTTCTGCTGCGCTACTCGTTCAGCGAGCCGCTGGCGCTTGGCCGCGGCTTCCGCCGCCGCTCTCGGATCAATCCGCGCGGCAAGTTCTTCTGCTGCCTGTCTTGCGGCGCGGGCGGCGGCTTGTTCGGGGGTGTCGGGGATTACTGTGTCGTCCACGACAAAGATGCCCGGTTCAATTTCCGCCACTTCGAGATCCGGATACGGATTTACCGGGAATGGCGGAAGGTGAGAATCCTTCAGCAGGTAGTATGTGCCGGGCACCGGTGGCGGGGCCTGCTGCGCGGAAGCGATGCCGGCGAGAGCCAGCGTCATGATTGCGGTTGCGATTGCTGTGGTCGTGTTCCTTGGTGTTTTCATTTTATGTGCTTCGATTTGCTGTGCGTGTTCGACTGACCCGCGACGTTCACGGGCCAACGCCGAGTCTAGGCACGCCGAAAAGGATGCCCGAATTTAATCACACGGATGGACGGCGTTGCCTACGACGCTTGGTTCTCCGATCCTTTGAAATTATGAACCACGTTGAAACACCAAGAACAAACCGAGCAGCCTACTATATGGGTCGGACGGGAGATGATAAAGACGCCCATAGATGGTGCGACCTACTTAACGAATCACGGGCTATTGAGACAGACCTAATTCGCGCACTCGATGTGCTATCAATGATAGCCAATTACGACCCCGAAACCATGAGCGGTTACGAATGTAGGGACATTGCCCGCGAGGCGCTATCTTTGGAGAACAGTATGATTCGGCCAAACTCAGGCCATCCGATGCCGGGGAGCGGTGTCTTTTTGGGTTTCGCACGATGGGATGAAAGGTAGCGGTTTGCGCCGACCGGGCAAGTCTTTGGTTTCATCCGCGTACGATTCGAATCGAGGTAAGAGTCTGTTTGAAAATGCCGGAGCGCGGCTGTGTCGTCCTCGACCAGCCGCAGCGGGCCACAGATTTCATCGGCTTTTGGATTGGCGGGGCTTGCTGCGGCTGGTCTGCGACACAGCCGCGCTCCGGCGAACCAAGTCCCGTCAGGGCCTGTCTGAAAATGTAGCGTCAGGCAGGCTCTCAGGGACGGAAGAATGGTTCCGGTGGAGCTGCCGTCCCTGGCGGAACTTTGCCCGTTTTCCCTGCATGTTTCCCAACACTGAAGTGCCGGGCTATTCTCGGGGCAGGCGTTTCGGCGGCGGCATTTTGTCAACCAACCGGATCGGCACGGTTCGTTTATTCACCGGCAGCCGAGACGAATTCCTTCGCGTTGAACAGAAACAATTCCCGGGATTCAGCGATCGCCAGCAGGCCGTCCTTGTCGAACGCACAACCCTCAATCTGGCCCACCTTTATCTTGGTATGAAACGCCTCGGGCTTGATGGCGCTTTCCACTCCGTCCGGGAGGTCAATGACGTAAGCCCCGTCTGTCGCCACCAGTCCCAGTTTCTTTCCATCGCGCGAAAGATCCGCTCCGGTCACCGGCGCTTTCACCTCAAGTTTTCCGATCTCAGTCAGCTCGACCTGTTGCCGGACCGCACTCAAGGGCCAACGGTAGAGATGTGCTTTCTCGTCCTTGGACGTTTTCGAAATCACGTAACCAAAATCTTTCCAGATGAAAACTCCCTCCGCGTCAAAACCCTTCTTGGGAAATCCAAGCGACCACCAGGCCTCCACCGTCAACGCACGCTCTGTGCGGGTCGGATCCGGTTCGGCAAATCGATACACAGTCAACCGGGGACGCACCAATAGGTTGTTTCCGATATCGGCGACGTAGAGCCGGTTCTCCGCGTCGAGGGCGATGTCTTCGAAATCCCAGATGAACACGCCGTTCACCTCGAACTCCGCCAGCTTCTCGCCCTCCCGATTGATCGCGAACAAACGCCGGTCGGTCCCGTCATTGTGCGTCCAAAGCACACCCGGAAACTGTCGGCTTACCACCAGCCCGGAGCATTCCTTGAAATCGTCCTTTGGCATCTCGGCCAGCTGCACGACATCCGTTTCGATCTGGATGGGAAACTTCGGGTTCTTCTTGGCCATGAGCGCATGCGGTAGAAGCAGAAGGATTCCCAAGGCGCACAGCCGCGCCGGCGAACGCAGGGGAAAACTTTTTTGAAAGGACATCTGAATGAACTTCACGTCGTCGGTGACCAGGGCTCCGGATTGGCGGGTGTCCATTTTTACCGTCGTCACGCGATCAACCCGTTCACCACATTCCCTGCGATCCCGGTCAACCGGGCGTCCAGTCCCTGAAACTTCACGCTCAGGCGGGTGTGCTCAATGCCGAGCAGGCGAAGCATCGTGGCGTGCAGATCGTGCACTTCGAGCGGGCTGTCCACCGCAGAGTAACCGAGTTCGTCGGTCGCGCCGTAAACGATGCCCGGTTTGGAGCCGCCGCCAGCCATCCACACGCTGAACCCGGCATTGTGATGATCGCGACCGTCCCCGCCCTGGCTCATCGGCGTGCGCCCAAATTCACCGGCCCAGACGACGAGCGTGTCGTCCAACATGCCGCGTTCCTTGAGATCGGTGATCAGCGCCATGCAGGCGCGGTCCACTTCCAACGCCTTCAACCGGACACCTTCCTTCACGCCGCCGTGATGATCCCAGTCCTTGTGATAGAGTTGCACAAAGCGCACGCCGCGCTCGGCAAGCCGCCGCGCCAGCAGACAATTGGAAGCGAACGAACCGTCGCCCGGTTCACAACCGTACAGGTCGGTAACGCTCTTCGGTTCCTTGCTCGAATCCATCAGTTCCGGAACACTCGCCTGCATGCGAAACGCCATTTCGTATTGCGCAATGCGCGTGGCGATCTCCGGATCATCGACCACGGAGTCGTGCCGTAGGTTCAGTTGATTGATCGCGTCCACCATGTCGCGCTGGCGATCGCGGTTGATGCCGGGAGGAGAACCGAGATAAAGCACCGCGTCTCCTTTGCCCCGGAAGTTCACGCCCTGGTAACGGCTGGGCAAAAAGCCGGGAGCCCATTGCCGCGCGGCGATCGGCTGATTCTGTCCGCCCTTGCCCAGCGACGTCATCACCACAAACCCCGGCAGGTCTTCCGCATCGGTGCCAAGTCCGTAGGTCACCCACGCGCCCATGCTCGGTCGGCCCGCGATCTGCGAGCCGGTGTTGATGAACATGTGTGCGGGATCGTGATTGATCGCCTCGGTGGTCATCGAGCGGATCAGGCAGATGTCGTCGATCACCGAACCGATCTGCGGAAACAATTCGCAAATCTCCGTTCCAGATTTGCCGTACCGCTGGAACCCGTGCTGCGGTCCGAAGCACATCAGTTTCTGTCCCTGCAACTGCGCGACTTGTTTACCCTTGGTAAAGCTCTCCGGCATCGGCTGGCCGTGCAGTTTCCCAAGCTGCGGTTTGGGATCGAACGTCTCCAGATGCGAAGGGCCACCCGCCATCGTCAGCCAGATCACGCGCTTTGCTTTCGCGGGAAAGTGAAGTGGATTGACCACACCGGTGCCCGCCGGAGCCGACTTGCCGGCGGTGGTAGCTGCTTTCAACAAAGATGGATTGAGCAACGACGCGAGGGCTACAGAGCCAAGCCCGCGGGCTGACCGGCCAAAAAACGTACGACGGGATTGTTGTCGGGCGGCGAGCTGATGAAGTTCAGAGTGGAAGTTCATTATGGAATTGGATCGGTTGAATTGCGAAAGTTCAGGTAAGGATGTCCTTGATAACATTTGCTTGTTCAACACCGGTCAGGCGCCAGTCCAGGCCCTGGAATTTCTCGGTGAACCGGGTGTGGTCGATGCCGAGTTGGTGCAGCATCGTTGCGTGCAGATCGTGGACAGTCACGACGTTCTCGACCGCGTGGTAACCAAGATCGTCGGTCGCTCCATAACTGATGCCGGGCTTGACGCCGCCACCCGCCAGCCAGATGGAAAAGCCCTTGTTGTGATGATCACGGCCGGCAGATCCCTTGTTCGTTTGCGACATCGGCGTCCGGCCAAATTCACCAGCCCAGACCACGAGCGTTTCGTCCAGCAGGCCACGTTGTTTCAGGTCACGTATCAGCGCACCGCACGCCTGATCAGTTTCACGGGCCTTGAGCGGCAACTCCTCGCGCAACTGGCTGTGATGATCCCAGTCGCGATGGTAAAGCTGGATGAACCGCACACCGCGCTCGGCCAGTCGGCGTGCCAGCAGGCAGTTTGACGCGAACGAACCATCGCCAGGCGTGCAGCCGTAAAGATCACGGATGCTCTGCGGTTCGTTCTGGGTGTCCATCAACTCCGGGACGCTGGCCTGCATTTGAAACGCCATTTCATATTGAGCAATGCGCGCGGAAATTTCCGGGTCGCCCACCACTGAGTCGCGTTCAGCATTCAACAATCCTAGCGTCCGGATGGCATCGCCCTGACGTTCGCGCGAAATGCCGGGAGGGTTGGCAAGGTAATGGACCGGATCGCCTTTGCCACGAAACTGCACCCCTTGGAAACGTCCCGGAAGAAATCCCGCCGACCATTGCCGGGCCGCAATCGGCTGTGGCGAACGGCCCTCGCCCCGTGAAACGAGCACCACGAATCCAGGCAGATTCTCCGATTCGCTGCCTAGGCCATAAGTGGCCCATGAACCCATGCTCGGCCGACCGACAATTTGCGAACCGGTGTTCATGAACGTGTGCGCCGGGTCGTGGTTGATCGCCTCCGTGGTCATCGACCGAACGATACAGATCTCATCTGCGACCGAGCCCACACCGGGAAACAGCCCCGTGATGTGTGCGCCACATTTGCCGTAACGCTGAAACTCCGTCTGCGGACCGAAGCAAACCAGCTTCTGCCCTTGCAGCTGGGCGACCTGCTGGCCGGCCGTCAGGCTGTCCGGCATCGGATGCCCGTTCATTTCGGCAAGCTTTGGTTTGTAATCAAACAGCTCCAGGTGCGACGGGCCGCCGGCCATCGTCAGCCAGATCACCCGCTTCGCCCGCGCCGGGAAATGAAGCGGCTTGATCACACCAGTCCATTTTTGAGCTGCGTTGGGCGCGTTGCCCGCTCCGAACATTTGACGTGGATTCGACAAGCTCGCCAATGCGGCGAGACCCAGCCCTTGCGCGGACCGGCCGAGGAAGGCGCGGCGGTTGAGCGCGAACGATGGATCAAAAGGTTTCATTTAATGACAAAGGACAAAGGAACATCCAATTCAGCATTTTCTAAAAATTGCACACAGAATGAGATGGAGCTCGCTGACTTCTTTCCAAAGCTGCCGGGCATCAATTCTCAACGATTCCTGCGCAGTGCCAGTCATTCGGAGCCAGAACTTGCGCTCCTTGGCTTCCTGACAAAAAATTCCGATCTTGTGCTTAAAGTCCTTCTTTGAAACCGCGTCATCGGCTTCGCAATAGTTCGCACCGATGCTGGTGCCCGATCCAACCAGCTGGCCGATCAATCGGTCATTGCCCGGGCCGCGTGGAATCCTTTTGGAAAACCGAATGATCGCCTCTCCAAACGTCGCCGTCCGTTCCAGCAGGTCATAGACTTTGTCCGGCTTCGGTTTTTCCGATGCTTCGCAGAGCGCCCAGTCACCGCCACTCCCGCCGTTTAGTTGCACGGAATAATCAACGGATCTCCCCGGCGAACATTCAGCATCGCCATCAATTTGCACCTTGGCCTTTCGAAGTTCCTTGGTCCTTTGTTCTTGGTCCTTTGACATTCTCACGACCTCGTTATGGTTTCATGAAGATTCAAAATCACGCGGGCAACACTTGTCCACGTGGCGAGTTCGGCGGCGTCGACGTTCTCCGGGACTGGCTTCAAGCCAACCTTTAAAAGTGCTTCCGCAGAACCGCGATCAGCGGTGTATTCGGCAGAGTGTTTTTCCACCAGTGCTCGCAGGGTGTTCAGTTCGGTTTTGTCTGGTTGCCGCATGAGCGCCTGCTGCCAGGCCCAGCGGATCCGGTCATCGGAACTGACACCGCCTTCCGTCACGATGCGCTCGGCGAACACTCGTGCCGCCTCCACATAAGTTGGGTCGTTCAGAAGCACCAACGCCTGTTGCGGGATGTTCGATCGCGATCGCTCGGCGGCGCATTCCTCGCGGGTCGGCGCGTCGAACGCCAGCATGCTCGGATGCACGTAGCTGCGCTGCCACCAGGTATAAAGGCCCCGACGATACTCGTTTTCGTCTGTATCCGCCTGATAGGTGCGCTGCGGGAAATTCAGGTTCTCCCAATAGCCCGCCGGTTGATACGGCTTGGCGCTCGGGCCGCCGATTTTTGGATTCAACATGCCGGCAATCGTTAGGGCATTGTCGCGCACGAGTTCGGCATCAATCCGCCAACGGCTCTGGCGAGCAAGGTCTCGATTCTCCGGATCAAGCGTGAGCTGTTCCGGCGAAGCGACTGAGGTCTGGCGATACGTCTGACTGTTCACCATCAGGCGGACCATATGTTTGACATCCCAACCGCTCTCACGGAATTCGCACGCCAGCCAGTCGAGCAGTTCAGGATCGACCGGTGGTTCCCCTTGCGTGCCGAGGTCATCAAGCATCTTCGAAAGACCGATGCCGAAAAACTGTTTCCAGAGGCGGTTCACGGTCACGCGGGCGGTCAACGGATTCTGCGGCGACACCAGCCACTCTGCGAGGTCGAGACGCGTCAACTGGCGGTCTTCGGGAATGGGATAGGTTTCGGTGAGGAATCCCGGCAACGCGGGTTTCATGACATCACCGGTCTCATTCATCCAGTTGCCGCGCGGCAGCAAACGCACCGTGCGCGGTTCGTCCGACACGACGGATACCAGACAGCGTGGAATGCTCGCTTCGTAATCTGCATGCGCCTTTTTCGCATCGGCCAGTTGCTGTCGCAGTCCGGCCAGCTGCGGAGTAATCTGCTTGTAGTAAGCGAGTAGGTTGCTTGCGGCCTCGGCGCTCGGCGCGTCACGACCGGTCAGAAGTCCGATGATCTCCTCCGGCAAAGGTTCAGGGAGGGCGGCGTCTGCGGCGGCAGAGTCGTCCGTCGCAGCGATTCGGAAATGCCCGAGCGTGTGGTTGCCACCGCCGTTGTTCTGCTTGAGCGCAATGACCAGCTCTTCGCCGTCCGCGAGCGAAAGAGGGCCCGCCAGTTGCAGAACAATATGATGCCGCTTGTTGGCCTCGGGCAAAATTGCCCAACCGAAATTGTCACCCTTCGTGTCGCGGTCGATCGCTGCCGCCGCCGTCCAGGCCTGGTAAGGATTCTTGTCGATCACCAGCGTTTGCTCGAAACCAGCGCGGGCACTGGAGAATTCAATGGTTCGATTCGTTCCGTCCTTCCGTTCGATTGTCGCCACGACCTCGCTCAGGACAAAGTTGCCATTGCCCGCGCGGCCAGGACCTTTGGAAGGAAGCGAATCGTCCGGCAGTGCTTCAATACGGATCGCACGTGAATCCTTGGGCAGTTCACTGAGACGCAACGTGTAGGTGTCCTTGTCCGGTTTCTTGCCCGAAACGAGAATGGAGGCATCCTCCTTGAGTTCCAGTTTCGCGCCGCCGGCTGATTCAGATTGGGTCGGGCGCAGGGCCGTCCAATCCTTGTCGCGGGCGAGGGCTTCGCGTTGGATGCGTTTCCAGTTTGCGAACGGTCCGGATAATTCTGGGTGAGCCGAATCGTAGTCGGCCTGCAGGCGTTTCGTTTCCGCGTCCCTTTTTGCCAGATCGGTAGCTTGTTCGTCATTCGGCACCAGCATGCCGTCTTCGCGCTTGCCGATGATCGGCTCCTCAATGTCGGCGAAAAACGCGCCGAGCGCGTAGAAGTCCCGCTGTTTGATGGGATCAAATTTGTGGTCGTGGCATTGGGCACAACCGACGGTTTGCCCGAGCCAGACGGCAGACACCGCGCGCACGCGATCCGTCAACATGCGCGCCTCGTAATCTTTCGGCTGCGCGCCGCCTTCCTCGGTCGTGAGCAGCAGTCGGTTGAAGGCGGAAGCCACCTTCGTTTCCTGCGTGGGATTGGGCAACAGATCACCCGCCAATTGCTCGCGCGTGAACTGGTCGAACGGTTTGTTGTCGTTGAACGCGTTGATGACGTAATCGCGATACGGCCAGATGTTGCGCGGGGTGTCGGAGTGATAACCAATGGTGTCCGCAAACCGAACCACGTCCAGCCAGCCGATCGCCATGCGCTCACCAAATTGCGGCGAGGCCATGAGCTCATCGACAAGTTTGGCGTAGGCGTCCTTCGACCGGTCATTCTCGAAGGCTGTCACCTGCTCCGGTGCCGGCGGAATTCCAACCAGATCAAAATGCAGTCGACGATCGAGCGTGCGACGATCGGCTTCAGGAGAAGGTTTCAAGCCGAGCTCCGTCAGTCGCTTTCCGACGAGGTAATCGATCCCATTTTCGCCAGCCGGAATTTCCGTTTTTACCGGTGGTTCGTAGGCCCAGTGTTTTTGGTAGTCCGCCCCTCCGGCGATCCAGCGTTTCAGCAGTTCCTTCTGTTCGGCGGTGAGAGACTTGTGCGCCTTCGGCGGCGGCATGATGTCGTCTTCATCATCGGTGAAGATCCGGTAGACCAGTTCGCTCTCGGCGGGGTTGCCCGGCACAAAGGCCTTCTTCGCCAGCGCCTCCTCGCGGATGTCCAGCCGCATCTTGGCCTCACGATGACTCGCATCCGGTCCATGGCAGTAAAAGCACTTGTCTGAAAGGATGGGCCGGATGTCGCGGTTGAACTGGATCTCCTCCACCGGCACATCGGCGGCAATTGTGGACGAGATGGCGCCCGCTCCCAGTATCAGGCCGGACAGAGCAATCGCAGAGAAGCGCTGTGGTAACATTGGGTGCATTTTATTGATTAAACCTGAAAAGGAAAACGGAAACCACAGATTGCGCAGATCCACACAGATGAACAGCCATTTGCATAAACGGGGTGTCACACCCGGCGGGTGAATCGCTTCGCAGTTACATGCCGTTCTTGATCCGTGTTTTCCGTGCATTCCGTGGTTCTCATCTCCGGATTTTAGTTAAACGGTTGAAGGCAACCTTGCGTTGGACGGGCGGAATTTTCTTTTGTTCGATCTGGAATACCATTTCCCACGCACTGAAAAGATCGGGTAGGATACCAGCATGAAAAGCTCACCTGCCGTCTTCGCAGCATTTCTCAAGTGCCTGACCAAATCCTGGCTCCGATTCACCGCCGAACCAACGTCCGGCAACGAATACGCCGAATGGGTGCAAACCGAAAATGAATCCTATCGCGCTGAATCCGCCAGGCAAATGAGGGCCGCCGCGCCGACCGACGATTGCGCCCCACCAACTGGTAGCAGCCGAGGTGACGAAGCTCAAACTACTCTTTCCAAAAACGTTCAGAGCCTCCTCACGTCGGCTGCTACGAATTGGGGTACTTCGCAGCGACCCATTTTTTCAGCACCGCCAGATCACGGCGGCAATTTTCCAACAGCACCTTGCCCTCGCCATGGTCGTATTCGTGATGCTGGTTCAGGACGCCGGAATAACCACTCGCGAGCAGGTCCTTGAAAAACCGTTTGTTCACCATGCCGTCGCCGAGCGGACACCATTTCGCCTTCCATTCGTCGCCGTTCTTTTCCCAATAGAAATCTTTGACGTAAACAGCCGCAAAACGGTCGCGCATCAATCGCCAGTTCAGATCCCACGCGTAGCCGCCTTCCAACGTCGCGTGACCGATGTCGAAACAGAGGCCCATGTCCGCCGGGTCGAGGTCACGGATGATCTCGTGGATGTCCCAGACCGGTGCGCCGACGTACTTTGCGCCGGAGTGGTTTTGCATCGCACCTTGAATTCCCAGTTCGCGGTTCAGTGCCGCCAGGTCTTTGAGCTGTGATTTGATGTTGGCAAACTGCGGTGCAATGGGTTGCTTGAGATCGTAATGGAATGTGCCCAGCCGGTATTGCTTGATGCCCAGTTTCTCCGCGGTTCGCAGCACTTTTTCGCCGACCGGGTCAACGCTCATCACGTCGGTGGTAACGATGAAGATTCGTTTGCCGCGCTGATGCAGTGCGGCCTGCATTTTTGGAAGATCCTCCTCCACACGTGCGGGTTCAATATGGGAGCTGCTCGAACGAACGGGCAGTTCCACCCCGTCCCAGCCGACCTGTTCGACAAACTTGGCGGTCTCTTCAAATCCAAGATCGCGGAACGGTTTGGTGAATGCGGAGTAGCGAATGTCGCCTGCCGCCGGTTCGGCTGAAACGTTCGCGGACGCGGTGGCAGTCAGTGCCGCGGCGGCGCTCGTGGTCTTGATGAAGGTTCGTCGGGTCATGATGGATTGTCCGTGAGCGTACCGCGAACTACCGTTGGCCGGTTTGGTTCCCCGAATCCGCCATCCGGAGGGCGGGCTTCACTGCCGGGCCTATCGGGCGAACGGTGAGGGAGGAATCCGGTCGAGGATTTTCCGCGCGTCCCGGTGCGTGTTGACGGCGCGGTCCAGTTCGATGATCACCCATTGTTCCGGGAAGGAATAGGATTCGCCCGGCTTCAATGTGACTTCCGGGCTGAGCGTTTGGATTTCGGCGAACGTTTCGTTGAAAAACACCTCGGCCGTACAACCGCCGTCCGAGTAATTTCCACCGGGTGTATGGGGAAAATATTTTACGAACAAGAGTCGTCCGCGCGCATACGCGATCCATCCGGCGGTGCTGTCGACGCCGATCTTCTTCTCCGGTCCCTGACAATGGATGATCACATGGTTCTTCATTACTTCGACTTCGCGCGGGGCTTCCATGTTGCCGTCGTAGTGCCATTCATTGTCCTGATCACTCACGCGCATGGCCCAGCCGTTCTCGAACTGGCTGCGGCGGTTCACCGGGATGATGGCAAAACCGCCGCTCAGGCAGAGCGTGCGATCCCAGAGGCAGTAGCTGACGTCCTTGTCCGAAATGTTCTTCATGGACTGCACGATGCCGAGATCGCCGTTGTCGGGGTCCATCGTGAATTCCTTGGTCAGCTCGATGCCGGTGTTCTGGTCGGGCTTGCTGGTGACGCGCGCGGAATACGGCCCCGGGATGAACCAGGAATAAACGCCCCTCCACAGTTCGTCGTGAACGGGGATGCCGCGAAGTTCGGGCCCGATGTCCAGCTGATAACCGCCGAAGGACCATTGGTCGTTGGGATCGGTCAGGACGCGACCGGCCGTGTCGTTTTTTTCGTAGATGACGTTGTCGTAGTTCAACGCGTAACGCATGACCCGGCCGCCGGCTGCGGGGGTGATCGCTGCGACGACTTCGCCTGAGTCCAGCGTGATGCTGCTCTGCCAGCCGGTGTATTCCCGGACTTCGACGCCTTTAGGGTACGCTGAATTGGTCTGCGCGAGAGCGCTGGCGGTCGCGAGGGACAAAACGGTGAGATAAATCAACGAACGTTGGAACATGGTCAGAATTCTATCGAGTGCCCCCGCGTTCGACCAGTTTGATTTGTCTGGTTGTAACCTCCAAACATTCAAGGACGTCTGTGGGTGGAGAGGTACGTTGATGATGCGGTTACGACCGATATTCGCCGATCCCGTTCGTTCGGATCGAGCTGCGAAAATCGGCACTAAAATGCTGATAGTGGTTGTAACCAGATTGATCTTATTGGTTTATTGCTCAAACTATCAAGTTGGTGCTTTGGCTCTCTCCCCGTCCTCGAAAATCGCTGACGAACTGGCGACTTCCGGTGAATCACTTCTGGAATCTTCCAACCAGATGCCTCTCAGCATCAATCGCATTTTTATCGAGCCCCCGCACGGGAGTCACCCATGGTCGGATAATCTTCCAGACAGGGTTTGGTATTTTCCCGGATTCGATTCCGATTCTTTTCTGAAGCTGCTGGTTTCGGCCGGTATGGATGAAGAACGAGCCAATCGCATGTTTTCAACGTGGGCCGCGCATTCATTGAACGGCGGAATTCAAGCGACACCGCTCGATGAAGATGTGCTCGCGTTCAGTCAGCTCGAACGTGCCACCATTTACAAGGTGCTCGCGAAGTCAGCCGAAAATCCATTTCATCAGTGGCCGTTTGTCGTTCCGGAAGGCAACCTGGCGAACTGGTTCAACTCGAGCGGGTTGTCACGGAAAACCCGAGATCTCATCGTTCGATTGGCTTATCCACTGAATGGATCTCTGTGCTTCTCGGATCCGCAATTCCTTAACGAGATTCCTGACCTGACTGAACGAGACCGGGTCTTTGCCGTCATCAGCCGTTCACTGGCCAACTTGGTATATCTTCGAGTTTCCCCGGAATCCAGGGAACCTCACCACAGGATGACGATGTATTGGGGGGTGCGCGACCGCGAATCTTCCGTGGAACCGATCATCAGCGGTGTCGCAAGCCAGCCGGGAGGGGGGATTCTCGACGTGCTACAACTCCTGCCTCCGCTGCCGAGGAAGTTACTCAACACCTTTCCGGTGGCGAGCACGGGAACGAAGGGAATCCGGCGCGATTGCTTCTGGACTACCATGAACTTTTTCAATGAGGTGCCGGACGATGGTTTCAAGGACGTTGATTACACGATGGCTCACGTTCGCCAGAAATATGAACCCACAAAAAACGACCTCCGCTACGGTGACATCGTGTTCCTCGTGAATCCGAATGGGACTGTCTTCCACGCGGCCACCTATCTCGCGAATGGGCTTGTGTTCACCAAAAACGGAGCTGCGGACCATCATCCCTGGGTCATCATGAGTATTGACGACATGATCGAAAACTACGCGACTCAAAAACCTGCCCAGGTGGTTGGTTTTCGATTGAAGAACAGTTGAACGTTGCCGCAGTCAAATGCCCAGATTCGACAGGGTGGAGGCGATCCGATTGACGACCGCCGTTAGTTTCGGATGCGCGGCTTCAAATCCTGTCACCGAAGATTGCAGGTCATCGATCGCAGTCTTGGTGGCGTCGGGCTGCTGATCGGGGCGCGTGGCCTCGAGCGCCGAGACTTTGGCAAAAGCGGCAATGCTGTCGGCCCGGTCTGGATCGACTTCGCGCAAGCCGGAGATTTCCGTTCGCAACTGGGCAATCAAGTCCTGCAATTCCGCGCGTTTGTCCGGGGAAAGGTTGGAAGCCTCCCGGAGTTGCTGCTGAATCTTTGCGATCGTGTCGTCAATCATGTCGCGAGTCTAACGGGATTCTTTGGAGGACGCCACGCCAGATTCAATTTTGTCGGGCTAAAATTTCACGAAATGATTGTTGGTTTTCGTGGACTGCGTTAGGGTGGGCACATGGCTTCTCCGTTTCCCGAAAACTTGGAAATAGAATTCCCGACCGAATGCCACTTCAAGGTGATCGCGTATGATCTGGAGGGCGTTCACCTGAGCCTGAATAAATGCCTCGTCAACCTGGATTTGCCGAATCACGCGTTTCAACCATCGAATAAATCGAAGAATGGAAAATACATCAGCTATGAGACTTCGATTGTCGTCGAGAGCCACGGGCGCATGACCGAGATTGACACAGCCATTCGTGCGGTCGAGGGCGTCAAAATGGTGTTGTGATGACTCCCAACGCCGCAGAAGTAGCGTCGGCAGTCATGCTATTGGTCGCCGGTAATGGTGCGGAAATAAAGGGCATCCTCGGCTGAAGGCGCAAAAATCGCCGGGCTCGATTTCCCGGTGTCATTCCACGGCCCGGATACGGACAACGCCGATTGAAGTCGCGAGCCCCCGTTCCAGATGATCGCGACGCTTCCGTCCACGAAAGAGGCATTGAGAACGGTATCGACCGGCGCGGCGGGAACAATCCCCACGAGCGCCGCGGTCACCGGCATCTCGGGAAAGAACCCACCGGAACCGCCCGAGGACTGGGGCACCACGCCGGTTCCCATGATAAACGCCAGTTTCTGAGCATTCTTCGCCTGGGCAATCGGAATCAATACGTCGTCCACATACGTGTTGCCAGTTCCCGTGGCGAACTCCGAGGCATCGATGACATACGCCTCACCGGTCAGATCAAAGCTGACTGAATTTGCAGTCCCACCAGCGAGGTTGGCGACGAAATCGACATTCTGCGTAAATGATTTTGACGTGGTGTTGTAGGTGCCCGAATTGACCGCGGTGATCGATGCTGTGTACGCGCCATGAAATGGAAAGGGCTCGGTGCCGGACACGTTCCAGTTGAGGAGAACCGGTGCATTTCCGTTGGCCGCGGCATTCAGATCCACCGTGAACGTTCCACTCAGGAAGGTTGCCGCGTTTCGTGCGGGAGGCAGCAATGTTGTTTCCTCCCCGCCTCCGGAAAACTGAAATGCATTATAGCTGAACGAGCCCGCGCCGTTGGCGGCAGATTGATTCAACGGGGAGGGCGTCGAACTGACCACGTCATCCGCGCTGCCCACCTGACCGTCTGGTCCCGGCCAGTGATCGACTCCGGAAACATCCGAGATGATTTCAAATTCCTGGGGGTTCGTTTGTGCCGAAACACCTGTGGCACCTACCAAAGTGAGGAGGAGAATAATTTTTTTCATGGCTCAGCGGTGGGGATTCTTCATCAACAGAGGAGTGTAACTGCCAGAATCTCAGTACCAAGAAAAAATGACGACGATATCAGGTGAGCCTGTGATTTGGCGTGCTCATTCGTCGCATTCAACGGCGCGCCCATTCCTCACACCCCATCCGAGTTTGCTCAACAGGTTGATGACGCAGGGAAGCAAAGCGAGAGCAGCCACCAGGCACGCGATGACACCGATCGACATGACCTGACCCAGGCTGGCGATGCCCTGGTGCCGGGCCAGCATGAGGCTGCCGAACCCGGCCATGGTCGTTAGTGCGGAGACCAGAACCGCCTTGCCCGTGCTTTTGGCCAGCATGCTCGGGCACCGTTCCTCCGCGAAACGGTTGAGGATGTGGATGCCGTTGGTGACGCCGATGCCGACGAGCAGGGGGACGGTCATGATGTTCACCGGATTGAATGAAATGCCGAGCGCTCCCATCAATCCGATCAACCAGATCGTTCCCATCCCGACTGGAATGAGCGCGAGCAGGACGGAAACGAGCGACCGGAAATGCAGCCAGACGATCACGATCATGATCCCGATTGCGTAGATCACCGTCAGGCGGTAGCCCGTGCTGAGCAGTCCCACGTACTCATACAGCAGCACGGGTGTGCCGGTGACCTGCGGCGCGAGCGAACGCAACTCCCTCACGAATTCCTCCTGGTTTTCCCGCTCCCAGACATTTTTCTTCGGGTAGACGCGCAGGAGGTGGCGGCCAGTCTTGCCGATGAACCGGTTTCGCAGGCTCAGTGGAAGGTCGTCCACCTTTAGCGGCTCGTGGTCGTTTTGATTGCGGATGATTCCGAGCGTCCCGTGCAGGTCATCGAACAGCGCCTGTTGATAGAGGGTGAGCCGGCTGGCGACCGTGTTCGTGCCGCTGCGCCATTTACTCTCCAGAATGCCGCTGATCGTCTGCTCGATCTGGTGCAGCTGCTCGTACATCGGCAGATCATCGCGCCGCCGCATCTCACCGGCCGCCAGTCCGAGGTAGCTCTGAAGCGTCGTGAGCGTTTCGCTGAGCTCGTCGAAGTTGATTGGGCCGCGGTCTACGGCCGGCAGTTCAACCGTGGCGATCTCATTCTTGATCCGGCGGATGGATTCCAGTTTGCGCGTCTGGTCGGCGACCAGGTAACGGGTCATTGAATCCACACTGGCGACCGATGGAAGTTCAAGTAGTCGGGCCTCCATGTCCGCCGCCTCGGCCAGCGTCGCGACGTCCACCGAGGCGAACGCGACGGATTTGTCTGCCGTCCTCATCAGCTTGTCCGCCAGTTCCACGGATTCGAGCCCCTCCGACTGGAGTTTGAGCGGGTTGTATTCGAAATGAATCTTGGACGCCTGCGTCGCCGCCAGTGCGGTCAACAGGGCGCAGACCAGCACGGTGAGGCCCGGCCGGCGCAACCAGCTCTGTTCGACGCGTTCCCGGCGGGTTGATCTGCCGGAGGGCCCATTCTGATGATCTATCTCGTTCTGCCGGCCACGGATCAGCCAGAGCGGGAGCAGCGTCATCATCGGAATCAGGCACACCAGAAGGCCTCCGCCGGCGATGACGCCCATCTCGCGGATGCCTTTGAAGTCGGTGAACGTCATCGCGAAAAACGCGGCCGACGTCGCCAACACGCTGGTCAGAATGCCTGATCCGGTGAAGATCAGCGCCTTGCGAAGCGCGATTTTTCCCGGTCGCCCGTCCCGCAGGTCCTCTTCATAACGCGTGATCAGATGCACCCCGGAATCGATGGAAAGGCCGATCAGAATCGGGGCAAAGGTGATCGACAGAATGTTCAGATGGCCCACGGTAAGAACGGCGAGGCCGATGGCAAACCCCATGCCCACGATCAGACAGGCGGTGGCTTTCAGCGGCCGACCGGTTTCCCGGTACGCAAAAATGAAAATGAAGGTGCAGAGGACCAGCGCGACGATCGCCGCTTTGGTGATGTCGCTGCTCACCTGGCTCCGCTCGTCCACATGAAGTACCGGCAGCCCGGTTAGGCCGACGTTGTTTCCGGGGACCTCCGCCTGGGTCTGTTTCAGGAGTGCTCGCAGACGGGGGACCGCGTCGGGAATCGCCCGGTGATTGAGCGCCTGAACGGTCAGCATGTAGAACCGCCCTTCCGCCAGGGAGAGATACTGCCGGCCGGATTGCCGGTCGCCGCTGAACAACGCGGTCACTCCCGGCGAGGTCGGCACCCCCGTGTGCTGGACGGCATAAAGCGCCTGTTCGAGAATGCGGTCGAGCGCTGGCAACGAGCGGATCAACTGGCTGGTGTCCGCCTCCTTGTTCGTGACTGTGGAACGAAATTTCTCATTCAACACGCCCAGCAATGAATTGAGATTGGTGGCCACCTCGAGCGGCTCCAACAGTGCCTTGTAATCGCGCAGATTTTGAGCGACGACGTTCAGGTTTTCCTCCGGCAGGAACAGCATCGATTTTGGCCCGAGTGTGCTCAGATCGAACTTGTAAAAAACGTTGGTGAAGAACTCCGGCTCCGCGAGAATCTTTGCCGCCAGCCGTTCGACGAAGCGGCGGTTGATTCGAGGATCGCCGCTTTC
The DNA here is from genome assembly GCA_041689265.1 of Verrucomicrobiota bacterium. Classification (GTDB taxonomy): domain Bacteria; phylum Verrucomicrobiota; class Verrucomicrobiia; order Limisphaerales; family RI-55; genus JBDNGP01. Next base: position 11,385 of record JBDNGP010000188.1, on the reverse strand, counting down.
GACCACGACAATCAACTCGTCCTTCGCGGGGAACTCGGTTTTGAAACGGACATCGTTGCGGTAATACTCCAGATCTTCGCCCACCAGATCCGTGATGTCCGTCCGCAAGTCCAGCTGCGTGGCCAGCCCGATCGACAGGACCAGCAGGACCATCTGCACACCCAGAAAAATGCGCGGGTAACGAATCAGCAGGTCGAGAAGACGATGCAGAAATCGTTCGGATCCGCTTTCATGTAGTGGACGCATTATGGCTGGCAATATTTCGGGTGCTCTTTTCCCTGTCAGCCATTCTGCCGGGAGCCGGACTCGCGCGAAACGTTGCGGGCTGAAGCATAGTTTTTTGGCACGACTCTGGCCAGCGGTATTGAAACGACAAACATCGGCCGGGCGCATTTTGGCGTTGCTTCAAAAATCGCGACGGCGGGGCGAACTTTTCCCCGGCGTCCAATCCCCGCAGCACCTGGCGTTCTTCGCGTCCTGGCGTGAGGCTTCCAACATTACCAATTTGTAACGCTCCAGAAAGGCTCCGGTTAGTGCGCTGTGGTTCATTGGCAGCACAGTTTAAAACAAAATTTACCCCGGCAACGGGTCAACCTTATGAAAAACAAACTAGCAAACCAAATCAACCGGCTCCGGTATGTCCTGCTCGGAGGTTCCCTCGCGGTGGCCGTTTCGCTGTTGAGCGTCCAGCTCCAGGCGAAAGGCGGCAATCCCGACAATCCGGAAGTCCGCGTCAAAGTGGACAACGAACCGATCGCCCGGGAAGGCCAGGCCATCATGAGTTTTGCGCCCGTGGTGAAACAGATTTCGCCGAGCGTGGTGAAGGTTTATGTCACCGTGAAAGGCAAGCCGGTGGACATGGGCAACAACCCCATGCTGGAACGGTTCTTCGGTCCGCAGGCCGGGCGGGGAAATCTTCCCCAGAACATGCCGGACCGTCAGGGAACCGGCTCCGGTGTGATCGTCACCGAGGACGGTTACATCCTGACCAACAATCACGTTGTGGAAGGGGCGGACGAAGTGAAAATCATGCTCTCCGCAAGCAACAAGGAATACGATGCCCGCGTGGTCGGCACCGATCCCAAATCAGATATCGCGGTGCTCAAGATCGCCGCCAGTAACCTGCCTGCCATTACGTTGGGAAACAGTGACAGGCTGGAGGTCGGCGATCTTGTGCTCGCGATCGGTAATCCGTTCAACCTCGGCCAGACGGTCACGATGGGCATGGTCAGCGCCACCGGTCGCGGCAACATGGGCCTCGACTACGAGGACTTCATCCAGACCGACGCCGCGATCAATCCCGGCAATTCCGGCGGCGCACTAGTTGACGCAACCGGCCGTCTGATCGGCATCAACACCGCCATCATGAGCGGCAGCGGCGGCAACCAGGGCATCGGGTTTGCCGTGCCGATGAACCTGGCCCGCAACGTCATGGAAAACCTTGTCGAGCACGGTCGCGTGATCCGCGGATTCCTCGGCGTGAACATCCAAAATGTTAACCAGGATCTCGCAAACGCCTTCAAGCTGGACGCACCGAAAGGCGCGCTGGTCGCCGGAGTGACGCAAGACAGCCCGGCCGACAAGACGGGAATCAACGACGGCGATGTGATCATTGAATTCAACGGCAACGAAATCCGCGACAGCCAGCACTTGAAGAACGTCGTGGGCCAGACCGCTCCCGGTCGCGACGTGAAAGTGACGGTCATTCGCGACGGCAAGAACAAGGTTCTCTCCGCCACGCTGAAAGAGATTCCCGGTGAAGAACTAGCCAGCGCGACCAGCGTGAGTCCGGACAGCAAGGAACGGCTCGTCGGTGTCGGCGTGACCGATATCGATCCGGACGTACGCAGACAGCTTGAGCTGCCCACGAACATCGAAGGCGTGCTCGTCACTGAAGTGACCCCGGGTACCCCGGCGGCGAAGGCAGGTCTGCGCAAGGGCGACGTGATTCTTGAAATCGATCGCAAGAAAGTGGCCTCCACGAAGGACGCCATCGAACAATCCGACAGCGTCGAAGGCGACCAGATTCTACTCCAGATCTGGAGTCAGGGCGCAAATCGGTTCCTAGTGGTTGACGAAGCCCGGCAAGGCTGAGTTGATGCCTCCTCCCCAATGGCCCGCTCTCTCTTCGCTCATGGGAGGGCGGGCCTTCTAATTCACATAATTCATCATTAATGGAACCAGGATCATGATCACGCGACGCTTTCAAATCATCCCGATTCACAACGGCCGCTACCTCGCGGCAACCTCCTACGAACTTTCGGATTCCCCGGACAATGATGCGCGTGCCCAACGTGTCGATTGTCGCTGGTCTTCCCGGGTCTGGGCGGCGGCACCGGCGCCGATCCGGTGCCTCGACCTCGAATCCTCCGGATCTTCGGGTGAGATTTGACTTTGCCAACACCGCTCATTGAGAAACCATGACCGACGAAATGCGAATCCTGGTGGTGGAAGACGACGACAAAATCGCGTCCTTTGTGGTCAAAGGCCTCAAGCAAAGCGGCTTTGCGGTGGACCGCTGTGGCGACGGCGAGGAGGGGCTCTATTCCGCGCGGGCAAACGACTACGACGCCATCGTGCTCGACGTCAATTTGCCGAAGCTCGACGGCGTTTCCATGTTGAGGAAACTTCGCGAAGAAAAGCAGCCGACACCCGTTATCATTCTCAGCGCGCGCGCGACCGTTGATGACCGCATTCAAGGACTCGAATCCGGGGCCGACGATTACCTTACCAAACCGTTCGCATTTTCAGAATTGCTTGCCCGTGTCCAGGCATTGATCCGGCGTTCCACCCATACAACCGAGCCCACCACGTTGACCTTTGGCGACCTCAATCTTGATCTGATCAAACACGAAGCCTCACGCGCGGGAGAGAAGATCGAACTGCAGGCCAAGGAGTTTTCACTGCTCGAATACTTCATGCGCAACCCCGGCCGCGTGCTCACCAAGACACTGATTCTGGAGCGGATCTACGACTACAACTTTGATCCGCAGACCAACGTCATTGACGTGCTGGTTCATCGGCTGCGCTCAAAGGTCGACAAAATGTTTTCCGAGAAACTCATCCACACCATTCGCGGGGTTGGCTATGTCCTCAAATCGGCTTAGTCAATTTACCCGCTCGGTCGGGTTTCGTCTGAATGTCTGGTATTCAGGTCTGTTTATTCTGAGCGCACTGACGATGTTGGTGGGTGTTTTCTGGATGATGAACCAGATCTTGCGGGAGAAAGATCAAGAGATCATCGAAGCGCAACTGAGGGAATATGAGACCGCCTACCGGGCGGACGGCGTGCGCGGCGTGCGGCAAATTTTTTCCGAAAGGTCCGTGTCGGATAAAAAATATTTTCTGCGTCTGCTGCGTGGCGGTAATGAAACTCTGTTTGCCAACGTGCCGCCGGAGTGGGTCAAAATCGACGTCAAAGGAATGGACGTGTTTGGAAACGTTCAGGGCATCCGGTGGCTGAGAATCCCGCCGGAGGAGACAGAAAAACTGGAGAAGGAACTGATCGTGGCCACTTTGGGGCTTCGCGATGGAACGGTGATTCAGGTCGGGGCTCCAACGCAGAGTGCCGAGATCATGGCGATGGCTTTGCGGCGATCGCTGGTGGGAATTGTGCTGCCGGTGGTCCTGGTTGGATTTGGGCTGGGGGCGTTCCTTTCCTACCGGGCGCTGAGCCCGGTGCGGCAGATTATTCAAACGGTTCAATCGATTTCCAGCACCGGGGATCTGAGTGCACGCGTCCCGCCAAATGCCGCTGAGGATGAACTTGCTGATCTGGGCAGGCTCTTCAACATCATGCTGGAAAAGAACCAGTCATTGATTCGTAGTCTAAAAGAATCCTTGGACAACGTCGCCCATGACCTCCGCACTCCGCTTACCCGGATGCGCGGTTCTGCGGAAGTGGCACTCCAGAAACCGGACGACCAGGAAAGTCGGGATGAGGCACTGGCCGATTGCATCGAGGAGTCGGATCGCGTGCTCGAACTTTTGAGATCCATCATGGATGTCGCGGAAGCGGAAGCGGGTTCGATGCAATTGAACCGCGAGCAAACCGACGTCGCCGATCTTGCCAGACAGGTGGTCGAACTCTACGAATACGTTGCCGAGGAAAAGCAGGTAAGGGTCGTCAACCGGTTCAAGACGGCCTGCCCGGCGAACGTCGACTCTGCGCGCATGCGTCAGGTGATCGGTAATCTCGTCGACAACGCAATCAAGTACACGCCCGACGGAGGACACGTGGAGATCAATGGGAAATGCGACAATAACGGCGTGCGATTTAGCGTGAAAGACAGCGGCATCGGCATCCCGGAGAACGAGCAGCAGAAGATTTTTGACCGGCTCTATCGCGGCGACAAAAGCCGTTCGGAAAAAGGGCTCGGCCTCGGCCTGAGCCTCGTCAAGGCCGTCGTCGAAGCGCATGGCGGAACGATTCGCGTCGAGAGCAGTCCAAACAGTGGATCCGAGTTCCTTGTAGAACTTCCTGTGACTTAAGGGCGCATCCATCAACCCCGTTTTGAACCCGGCCCGCTATTTTGTTTGAAAGGGAGTGCGGTTGTTTGAGACGGGGCGCTCCGTCCGTGAGTTTTACCGGGCAACTTCGGCTCGTTGCACCTCGAGGGCTGCCGGTTGTCAGTTCGCTGTTTTTCGATTTGGTCGTCGTTCCAATCTGTTCCATCCGCTTTACCGCATCGATCCGCCGAGTTGCACGTAGCGGAAGAGGTTGCTATTCTCGGATCCGGAAAGTTTGAACTTGGAGCAGAGACTCACCGCGTGGTCTCTCACCCAATAATTTCGTCAATCACATGCCCATGCACATCAGTCAGTCGGCGGTCGATGCTGTTGTGGCGGACGGTGAGTCGTTCGTGGTCGATGCCGAGGAGATGCAAAACCGTCGCGTGGATGTCGTAGACCTGGGTCGGGTTCGCGCGGTCCAACGGTTTGTAACCAAACTCGTCGCTTTCACCGTAACCCACTCCGCCCTTGATGCCGCCTCCGGCGAGCCAGTTGGTGAACACATATGGGTTGTGATCGCGTCCCTTGCCTCCCTGCGATGAGGGCATGCGACCGAACTCGGTCGTCCACAGAATAATCGTGTCGTCCAGCAGGCCGCGTTGTTTCAAATCCTGAATCAACGCCGCGGCGCCGCGAGCAAATCCCATCGACAACGGACCGTGATCCCGCCGGACGTCTTCATGTGAATCCCAGTTGCGACGCGGAAATCCGTTGTCGTTCCCTGACCAGATCTGCACAAAGCGCACGTCGCGTTCGATCAATCGTCGGGCAACGAGACATTTGCGACCGAAGTAATCCATCTCCTCCTTCGCATTGATTTCCTTGGGCCAAACTTTGGTGGTTTGATCGATGCCGTAAGCATCGAGGATGTATTGCGGCTCGCGTGAAATATCCAAGGCCTCGGGCGCGGCCAACTGCATGCGCGCGGCCAGCTCATAGCTGCGGATGCGCGCGTCGAGCCGGGCGTCCTCCTCGCGATTCTGAAGATGCTCCCGATTCAACTTTGCCAGCAGATCGTGCGTCGCCGCCTCGCTGCGCGCGGTGATGAATTCACCACGTTTGTCGGGCATCAGGTCGGCAATCGGATTCTCACGACCGGGAAAGATCATGGTGCCAGCGTGTTGTTGTGGCAGGAACGCGGAGTCCCAGTTCTTCGGTCCGTTGGAGGCAAACCCGCGATGATCGGGAAGGACCACAAACGACGGCAGGTTGTCGTTCATGCTGCCGAGACCGTAGCTTACCCAGCTGCCCATGCCGGGAAATCCAGGCAATTGAAAACCGGTCGCCTGTAGATACGTGGCCTGCGAATGGATGCCCGTCTTGCCCGTGACATTGTGAACGAACGCCATGTCATCCACGACCGGCCCGAACGCGGACACAACCTCGCTCAATTGCTTGCCGCACTGGCCGTAGGGCTTGAAATCCCAGACCGGTTTCATCCACGGACCGAGCCCGTCCTGGAACGCCTCGACGTGTTCGCCGAAATCGCTTTCCTGCCCGTCGCGTTTGATCAGCTCGGGTTTGAAGTCGAACAGGTCAAGGTGACTCGCCGCGCCGCCCATGAAGAGCTGGATCACGCGTTTGGCTTTCGGTGGGTTGTGAGGCAACGGGTTTGTCAGCGAACTCGAGGACGCTTTCACCAGACCCTCGGAACCCAGCAGGCTGGCGAGCGCGATGCCGCCGAGCCCGCCGCCAGATTGCCAGAGAAACTCGCGGCGACTGAATGGACCTCCAGCCGAACTCGGGCGATGGAATGGAGAGGTGTTTTTCATGATGGAAATTTGAAACCGCCGTCAATCACCCGGATGTGGTTACCGTGTCGTATTTCGATGATTTGGCGGCGCAACGCCCGGCTCTTGTTCACATTCTTTTTTGGAATCCACATTTTAAATCAGTCAGTAAATCATCCATCGTCGATCTCCCGAAAAGGTATCGGTCCTTATCTCTCAGATTGCTTCCGAATGGAAGCGCCGCAACCTTGTCTTTAAATTCAACGTAACCGGCCCAAATATCCGCAAACGAACTTTTATTCTTAAGATTCGCTCCGAAGTTTAGCTGTTTGGCGGCTCTGTAATCGTAAACCGTGAATCTGTCTGGATACAATATGGTCAGGATGGCTGAGGCTATCGCCAGCTTGAATCCCCAACTCTCAATCAAGACCTTCATTTTTTCCTCATCAGAATGCGCTCTTGAAATACTCGAAGTTATGCTCAGTGAAATCTGCTCCAGATCGGAATTTTTTGATTTGACGATCAATCGTTTCGCAACAATAGATTTTGAGCGATTCGATTTCCAAACGATGATCGAAAAGAAATCAAATGCTCCAATGGAATTGTTGTCCAGAAAGCGGTTTCGCACATCGCTGAGCAAAAACTCTTCAAGATTGTAATATGAAATTGGGTTGTTCATTTGTTGCAATCGCCATCTCTGTTCTCTCCGTTTTCTCCTGTTCAAATCAGTCCACAAACGCAAATTCATTCAGATTGAACAACGCCCGGCAAAGATTCTCCATGCCGAATTCTCCAGCGAATTGGGTCAATTGTTTCGCCTCATCGGCTGTGGGAGGTCGGCCGATCGCCGCATTGAAACCGCGAATCGTTTGGTCGGCAACCGAACCGCCTTCGTCCGCCAGCCTGGCGGCGAAGTGCTTGGAGAGCGTCACCACCAGCGCGTTGTTGAGCAGGGCCAGCGATTGCAGGGCGGTGACACTTTCATTGCGGTGGGCGACCTGCATGGACGGGTCGGCACAATCAAGCGCGGCCATGAACGGCTGCGGCTGCGAGCGCACGAGGAAACGGTAGATCGTCCGGCGCTGGGATGCCGGATCCTCGGGATCATGGAGTCGATATTCGTAGTGCGGCGAGTGCTCCGGTTTTTCGATCACGAAATCCTGAAAGCTGGGTCCACCCATCGTCGGATCAAGCCGGCCGGAAACCAGCAACATCGCGTCGCGAACGGACTCGGCCTCGAGTTTTCGGCGGTTCATGCTCCAGAGCAGGCTGTTGTCGGAATCGATCGCGGAGGCGCGGGGAGAGTCATCAGTATTCAGTAGGTCAGGATTCAGTGCTGAGACTCCGCGTGACTGATCACTGAATACTGATTCACTGACGGCTGACCCACCGTTCACCGAACTCTGCCGATACGTCGCGCTGGTGACCATCAGGCGATGCAGTTGTTTTAACGACTGGCCGCCATCGCGGAACTCGCAGGCGAGCCAGTCGAGGAGTTCCGGGTGACTCGGCTTGGCACCCATGTTCCCAAAGTCGTTCGGCGTCTCAACAATGCCGCGGCCAAAGTGTTGTTGCCAGACGCGGTTCACGATCGAACGCCAGGTAAGCGGGTTGTCCGGACTCGACAGCCATTTTGCCAGGGCCGCACGACGCGCGCCTTCCGGATCTTCGGGCGCAATGTCGAATCGTGACGGCAATTCAGCGATCGCATGCACCGTTCCTGGCGCGACTTCCTTGCCGGGGTTCTGCACGCTGCCGCGGTTCAGCAGGTAGATCGGACGCGGCCGGCCGCCCTCGCCGCCGGTGCCTTTGAACGTGCCGGAGCCTGAGTAGACCGACGCCACAAACGTGCGATGCGTCGGCGGCAGTTTCTCCAAGAGTTCCGTCACCTCTTTGAGCGCAGTGTCGAGCTCCGCGAGCCTAGCTGATTCCGCGTCGAGCGTGTTCGTTGTGAGCAGTTCCTCCCGAGCTGGCCGAAGTTTGGCGAGCTCAACGGAATCGATGTCCGACCCACCGGGATACCAACCGTCGGTGAGATTGGTCCGCTGCCAGCGAACCGGGGCTTCAATCGAGTCCAGCGACGTGACTGCTGCGCCAAGGGCAACGTTTTTTCCGGAGGTGTCTGTAACGCTCACTTCAGCGAGAGCAAAGATGAAATCGTTCTGCCGCGGCACAAGTTTGGTGACCGTGACTCGAACGAACCGCCCTTCGGTGTCCGTCAGATCAAATGACTGCGGTTTGATTCCTGGATTTGGAACGTCGCTGCCGGTCTGGTCAGTGACGAGTCGAACGTTGCGGGTGAATTCCACGTCGTCGGCAACTTCAATTTTGAACCGGACGGGAAACCCAAAGCCTTCGCCGATGTTGTTGAAATCGTCCTTACACGGATGCAAAATGATCTGCCGCAGGGTGCCCGTTTTCCCCAGATCGAGCTGGACCCATTTCACCGCATCCGAGTTTGCTTCGATGTTGCTATGATAGCCCATGGCATCGCCCTGCTTGGCGGCCTTTTCGGCCTTCGAGATTGAGTCATCCAAAGACACGAGCGCCTCACCGGCCCGCGTGCGGATGTTCTCGCTGATCTGCTTTTGGTCGTTGGCCAGAGCGTCACGGCGCATCGTCAGACCGGCCCGGGTTCGGGCGACGTCCGGGTCCCAATCGTATTCCTTGTCGGCGCGATCCACCGCGGCGAACACCGACTGAAGCGAGTAGTAATCCTCCCGCGAGATGGGATCAAATTTGTGATCGTGGCACTGCGCGCACTGGGCTGTGAGGCTGTTGAAACTTTGCATTGTGTTCGCCACCATGTCGTCGCGATCGAGATGACGGGCGACCTTGCCATCGATCTTAGACTCCGGAACTTCGGCGTGCCCGATGAAGTCCCAGGGGCCCGCCGAAATAAAACCGAGGGCCTCAACGCCGTCGCGTGTGAATGGATACAGCACGTCGCCGGCAATCTGTTCTTCAACAAAGCGGGACCATGGTTTGTCCTCATTGAACGAACGGATCACGTAATCGCGATACGGCCAGGCGTTCAGCCGAAGCTTGTCTTTGTCGTAGCCGTGCGTTTCGCCGAAGTGAACGACATCCAACCAGTGCCGCGCCCAGCGTTCTCCGTAGTGCGGCGAGGCGAGCAGTTGGTCAACCAGGGCCTCGTAAGCATCGGCGGCCGGGTCGTTCACAAAGCGTTCGATCTCGGCAGGCGTGGGGGGCAGACCGACGAGGTCGAAATACAGCCTCCTGATCAGCGTGCGTCGGTCCGCCGCGGGCGAGAGGCGAAGGCCGTGCAGTTCAAGCTTCTCGACGATGAAAGCATCAAGTGGATTCGATGTCTGCCTGCGCTCCCCGGCGACGACTGGGACGGACGGTCGCACGAGCGGTTTGACGGACCAAAGATCAGCGGGCGGTTCCACAGCGGCGACCAGCGAATTCGCCACAATGCACAGGCTCACCGTGATGAGAATGAACCACTTCGGCAATCGAACGCACGGGGTCGCGTTTCGTGCCAGGCGGTCGGGCGTTGTCGATGAGATGTTCAATCGCAGGAGCGTAGCGAGTTTGGGAAGGTCCATCCACTCGAAATTCAATTTCATGTTCGCGTGAATTCCCCCTCCAATGAGTTTGACCTGCGGGACGGAATGCCGTGTCATCAGGCCATCACACGACAATATCTTTAAGCTGATAAAACCATGAAATCTCCACTCACCCGACGTTCCGCGCTCAAAACATTGGCCGGCACTGCGGCGATCACCGCAGTGGCCGCAAATTTGAACCACCGTTTGTCCGCCGCTGACAAGGCTGCCGGTCCGGTCAAGGGCAACGTAAACCACTCAGTCTGCAAATGGTGCTATCCCGACATTTCGCTCGAAGATCTGAGCGTTGCGGGCAAGGACATCGGGTTGAGCTCGATTGAGCTGTTGACGGTGGAGGAAATTCCGACGGTCAAGAAGCAGGGGCTCACCTGCGCGATGGTCAGCGGTGTTCCCGGCGGTATTACGAAGGGGCTCAATCGTCTGGAAAACCACGACAAGATTGTCGAGTGGTTCGAAGCCACCGCACCAAAGGCCGCCGCCCTCGACACCCGCCAGATCATCTGTTTCTCGGGGAACCGAGCCGGGTTGGATGACGAGCAGGGCATCAAGAATTGCGCGATCGGGATCAAGCGCCTGCTGCCGATCGCAGAGAAGAACAACGTCATGCTTTCGATGGAGCTGTTGAACAGCAAGGTGAACCACGCGGATTACATGTGCGACCTCTCAGTGTGGGGCGTGGCGCTTTGCGAGGCTGTGGGTTCGGAACGGTTCAAACTGCTTTACGACATTTATCACATGCAGATCATGGAAGGGGACATGATCGCGACGATCAAGAAGAACCACAAATGGTATTCCCACTACCACACCGGCGGCGTTCCGGGACGTCACGAGATTGACGACTCTCAGGAGATTTACTATCCGGCGGTAGTGCAGGCGATTGTCGCGACCGGCTTTGACGGGTTCATTGCGCAGGAGTTCATCCCGAAACGCGCGGACAAGATTGCCTCGCTCAAACAGGGAGTTCAGATCTGCGACGTTTGAGCCAGGTCGGAAGCCTTTGTGTTCCGGGCAATGTTCGGTGACGTGAATTCAGGGCTTTCACACGGAACCCCGGGAGTTCCCGGATCACGGCACCACGCGAACCCGCTAAAACCGGTTCGTTGATGTCAGGTACTCCGCGCGGCTGGCAGTCTCGCCAACCCCGGTGATGTCGCCCGGCAGTTCTGTCCACTTGAACGTAAGCGTGACGCCGACCACCTCTGTTCATGAGAGTCGTAGATGCCGTAGCATGGCGTGCTATGAGATCTATGACTGAGTCGGATTCTTCGTCCTCGCCCTTCCTGATCAAGACTGATGCGCTGGGGCGCATGCGCACTTCACCCGAGCGCCGTGAGATGCTGCTGCTTGAGTTTGAGCGGAGCGGCCTGTCCGGGGCGGCGTTCGCCGCCCTGGTCGGCATCAAGTATCAGACGTTTGCAGGTTGGCGGCAGCGGCGGGCCAGAGGGCGCAGGTCCGGGGCGGTTGCCAGGGTCCCGGCCAAAACGCCCTTGCGTCTGGTTGAGGCGGTGGTGACGGCAAAGTCTGATGAGGCTCATCGTGAAAAGGGACTG
>JBDNGP010000187.1:0-47398 GCA_041689265.1 Verrucomicrobiota bacterium | reverse complement strand
TCTCGGGATGTATTCGTCCAGGGTTTCTTTGCTCATCGTGGCGGGCATTCGCCACGGTGTCCGCTATTATGAGGCAATGGAACCCATCCGCTCTTTCCCGAGATCCCGCTTCGGTGTCCTCTTCAATGAGGCAACACGCACCACTGGACAGCGTCGTTTAAGCCTTGAACTTTGGGAGGAAGTCGGTATGGTGTCCGTAGTTAAGTCTCCCCCATCCCCCTCGCGTCGGCTCGCAACCGGCGCTTTTTCTTGCTCAAACATGAGCAACCTCCTTTAGCAACGGGATTCCTTCGTCGAAAGTCCTGGCAAGTTCAGTGGCTGGGATGCGCCAATGATGCCCCATTTTGACGGCGCGGAGCCGCCCTTCGCGGATGAGGCGTCTGACGGACTCAGGATGGAAACCGACTCGACTGGCGAAGTGGTCCGGCGATAGAAAATCGCAGTCCGGCGATGTGGTGTGGTCCTTGTTGGGAACCCTGCGGGTTGCGGCAATTGTGCTTTGCATACGCAACAATTGACCACGCGGAACAACCCGCCAACGAGTGTTTAGACCGTAGTTCTATCACTCGCTTTGAGCAACCGAACCGCAGCGGACACTTGCGAGCGTTCAGCGTCGTTTAGCGTCTGTTTTTTGAACCGCCGCAGGTCCATCAGCTCGACAGGTCGCCAGCTCAGTTGACGGCCTTTTTTCAGCGTGCGACCGTCGCCTTTTCCGAATGCCTTTCGATGCGCGGCCAGCCATCTTTTGAACGCTTCAAGAATGCTCGCGTTGGTGTAATCGAGATTTGCAAACAGCAAATGTCCGGCGGTTGTGGTGTTGAAAGGCCACTTCTGATCACCGGCTCGGGCTTCGGTGTCGGTTAAAGCTGACAGCGGTCGCGGTATCCGTTTCATCGGCCACCGCATCCGAAGAATCTCCCATTGATTTGCCGAAAGGCTCGACCACGGTTTGCCAAACTCAAAAACTCCATTCACGCGCCCCGCTACTTCATAAAGAAATGCGCTTCGCTCGGTCAGTTGCTTGAACGGTTCAAACGCTTGAATCTCATTGTCCCGCCACCACCATAGGCAGTTGTGCTTTTCGAGCATATCGTCTTCCTCGGTTCCCTCGATCATTTCGCGCCTCGCTTTCCTGCTTTCGCCGCCTTGTTTTTCGTCATCGGTGGTTTGGCCAGAAACGCGCCAATCGTTGGCGCAACACGTTTCCGGGAATCGGTGTAATATTTCGCCGTCGTGCCGATGTCTGCGTGGCGCAGTTGATTGCAGGCAACGTGGATGTCCGCCGCGTCCGCGATGATGGAACCGAATTCTTTGCGCAATGCGTGGACGGGATGAAACGAATTCACTCCCTTGCCTCGCAACCAAGCCACCAAAGTTTTCCAAGCGCCTTCCGCCCGGTATTCCGACCGTTTGGCTTCGTGGTTTGGCTTCCGCGTTCCTTGGATGACGTACGCAGTCTGGTCAACCTGTCGATGCTTTTCGAGTGCGGCAATCAGCCCTTCGTCAACGAAAACAGTGTCCTCGCTGTTCGCGGTTTTCGCTTCGTATTGGTCGGTCGTGAGAACGACAATGGTGTTGCGTTTTTTGTCCACCTGCCACCATTGCAGGTTGTCAATCTCGCCACGTCGCAACCCGGCACCCAGGGCGAGCAACAATGCTTTGTAGGCTTCCGGCTCGCTCGCGGACAGTTCTTTCTGGCCAACGCGCAACAACGTCTCGGCGTCGATTTGCGAAACGTATTTTGAGATACGCGCACTTGGTATTTCCACGCCTGCGAATGGATTCGCAACACTCGCAAACGGAAGCAACTTCAACAGCTTTGGCCGGAACAAGGAACGCGCCTGCCGCGCCATGCTGGAAACACTGTTCCGCGCGGATTGCTGTTTCTTCGGAGTCGCCGCGAACTGGTCAACGTGCGCCTTCATTGCGTCCTGAATCTTGTCCGGCGTCAGTTCGGCCAGCCGGTGTCCTTCGATGCGTTGACGCCACGTTGCGGCCCCCGCTTTGCCGTATCGCTTCACGTCGCCGTCCACGTTGAACACGCGGGCCGCGAACCATCGCAGGCTTACCGAGTAGCCGTTGTAAGTCGAAGGAAGCAGGCTTCCGCGCTTTTCCAGTTCGGAAAGGAAATCGCCAATGGTGGGCGACTCGGAATTGACGAGGCGTTCCAGCTTGCCGGGCAACACTCCCGAAAACGCCTCACTCCAACCTTGCGCGGCAAGTTCCCTGTAAAACTTCGCGGCGGTTCGTGCTGCCGCTTCCCTGTTGCTCGCCCCAAGCGGGACTTTCTCGCGGCGTCCGGCAAACTGAATTTGAGCGTGCCACTCGGAAACCTCAAATCGTTCTCCGCCGCGTGTGTAAGTCGGTTTGAACAGTCGTGGCGACCAGTAGGCGGGCGTGAATTTCGAGGCGGTCGCAGTCGGCTTCGCAATCAATTGGTCAGCCTGCTTGCTCACTTCTTGCTCACTTTCTGTATTTTGGGCGGTTGTGGCGGGTTGTGTGTTGAGTGTCATAAAGTGCCTGTATTCATTGGTTGGAATCACTGTTTGACGCAATCTGACACAACCTGCCAAAACAGGCAATCGCTTAACTCTTAATCAATTGGTCCTTGGTTCGAACCCAAGCCGGGGCACCATTTTACTTTTTTGAGGATCAGGCGTTTCGACAGTCGCCAGCTTCCAGGCACTTTCTCCCAAAAATCTTACCCTGGCCAATTTTCAGGTTCTCGTAACCAACGGCCGTCCATCCTGCTGCAATATTCGTGAGGTGCCTTCTACTCACTCGGCCCGAGTGAAAGGCTCGACAAAGAAGCATCGAGAATCTGGACCGCGCGAGCGAGTTCATCCGCCGTAACAGTCAATGCTGGCGTTAACGTGAGGATGTTGCCCATGGTAACTTTGAAATTAAGGCCGCGACTCAGGCACTCGTACATTACCGACTCCGCTTCCGCGCACGCTCGAGCGCCATCGGATTTTATCAATTCTACACCCATCAACAATCCGACGCCGCGTACTTCACCGATGAGCGGTTGACGATTCTTCAGTTCGTTCAGCAGATCAATTGTCCGCGCTCCCAATGTGGCCGCACGTTCCACCAGTTTCTCATCGCGAATCACGTCCAGGGTAGCGAGACCCGCAGCGCACGCCACGGGACTTTTTTCATGAGTGTAATGTCCAAGTGCCGTGTGCGAAGCGACGTTCAGTCCTTCTCTCGCGATCAATGCCGCCAGCGGGAAGACACCGCCGCCCAAGCCTTTTCCCAGCACCACCATGTCAGGAACAATGTCGTAGTGTTCGAACGCAAAAAACTTTCCGGTACGCCCGAGTCCGATCGGGATCTCATCCAGGATCAAAAGCGCGCCATGTCGGTCACACGCCGCACGAACGCGTTTCCAATAATCTTTCGGTGGAACGTAGGGGGTGCATCGAATTGTTTCCGCGACGACGGCAGCGACATCGCCTTCCTTTTCCAGAACATACTCGACGTAATCCGCACAATTCAGGTTGCACGTTTGGCCACATTTGAAAGGGCAATGGCGATGATCCGGAGGCGGGACATGTTCGCTTCCGGGAAGCAGCGGGCCGATGCCCTGACGAAACACGGCCTCGCCACCAATTGAAATCGCATCTAGCGAAGCGCCGTGAAACGCATCCCACATGGAGATGGTCTTGAACCGACCGGTGGCTACCCGGGCGAGTTTGAGTGCCATGCCGATCGCAGAAGTGCCGCCCGGCGCGAAGAGCACCCGGTTCAAATCGCCCGGGGCAAGTTCGATCAAGCGGCGTGCCAGCTCCACCGGCGGTTCGCAAACATATCTTCGGGTGCAAAATGAAAGCTCATCAAGCTGTTGTTTGATCCTCTCAATGACCCTCGGATGGCCAAAGCCAACCTGGTGGACGTTGTTCCCGTGAAAATCGAGCAGCTCCCTGCCCTGCAAATCAGTAATCGTCGCACCCTTGGCGCCCTTGAGCACATTCAGACACGGAGTGGACAGCGATTGATGAAGGAACACGTCGGCGTCCGCTTCGAGCAGTTCGCGGGTCGCGTCGTCCAGTTGCCGCGCCTGCCAGGCGCTGCGCGCAGGGGTGGTGTTGACGTCGCCTTCTGAGGCCAGTTGTTGTTTGGGTAGGTCGTGCATTTTATGAATTTGCAGTTTCGTTACAGACTGCCAGCCGGCTGCGTCCCGCCAAGACGGACAGATCGGAGGGAAACCATCAGACAGGGCTGGCCGCGACGCTTCCGGCACTTCATGTTTCTCCGGCAATGAAACGTCACGCAACCGATATCGCTGTAGTCGGCTCGGGAATAATTGGACTGGCCGTCGCACTCGCCGCAGCCCGGCGCGGCAAACGCGTGACGCTCTTCGAACGCGACGCGTTCGCCGTCGGAACTTCGGTCTGGTAATCCCGCTCTCTCAACAGCCGGGACCGCTGCACGACCGGGCGATCCGATCGCGCGAAATCTGGCTTGAAATCGCAAAGGTCATCGGGCTTTTCCATTCTGCCGAAGGTTTGCTCGCACTCGCTTTTCACGCGGACGAACAGGCGGTACTCGAGAGCTACCTCGAACAACTGGGACCCGAACGCCACGGTCGCCGGTTCCTGTCCAAAACGGAGGTTGGAAACATCACGTCCATCGTGAAGACCGACGGACTCCGGGCCACGCTTCACAGCCCCACCGAAATCGTTGTCGATCCGCGCGAGGCAATCCGCAAGATTCCAGACTATCTGAGTCAACGTTACGGGGTGGATGTTCACCGGGCCACCGCCGTTCACGGAGCGGGAACGGGCCGCGTTGAGACGGTTGATGGTGTGTGGCGGGCTAATGAAATATTCATTTGTAGCGGCACCGAGTTCCATTCCCTGTTCCCCGCAGAGTTCGCGGCGAGCGGCTTGCAGCGGGTGAAGCTGCAGATGCTTCGCACAACACCGCAGCCGGCAAGTTGCAACCCCGGACCCGCGCTGTGCTCCGGCCTCACGTTCATCCGCTACCCGGCGTTTCAAAACTGCGCAGGATTGCCGGCGTTGCAAACTCGTTTTGAACGTGACCTGCCTTTTCATGTAAACTCCGGCATTCACGTGCTTGTGACCCGGACGGGCACCGGAGAAATCACCATCGGTGATTCGCACGACTACAGTGACACCCTCGACCCGTTTGACAGCGAGGCGGTAAACCAGGCATTGCTCGCCTACTTTGGAACGTTCGCAAAGCTGCCCCAGATGGAAATTCAGGAACGCTGGCATGGTGTTTACGCCAAGCATCCGACGACGACCGACATTCTCATCAGCCCCGAACCCGGCGTCACCATCGTAAACGGACTCAGCGGTGCGGGCATGACGCTCGCCTTCGGCCTCGCCGAGGAACTCGCCATTGCCCGGGGGTGGTGATGAGTGACTTTCAAATTTGTTCGAAATAACGCCGCCGCTCCCAGTCCGTCACGGAGTCGCTGAAAGCCTGATGCTCAAGCCGCGCGTGGTGCACGTAAAACTCAACCACTTCCTTGCCGAAGACCTGGTGCGCCAGCTTGCTTCCGTCCAACAAATCGGTTGCGTCACGCAGGCTTGCGGGCAGCTTTGCCAGACGTCCATCCACATACGCGTTTCCTTTGTATTCATCACCACAGTCGAGACCTTCTTCGACACCCGCAAACCCTGCGGCGAGCATGGCGGCGAAGGCGAGATAGGGGTTAGCATCGGCTCCCGGCATGCGGTTCTCAATGCGATACGAATTGGCGTGCCCGACGATCCGGAAACCGGTCGTGCGATTGTCCGTGGACCACGCCATGCGCGTCGGCGCCCAGCTTCCGGGTTGATACCGTTTGTAGCTGTTGACCGTCGGTCCATAGAACAACGACAGCTCGGGGGAATACTTCAGCAGGCCGCCGAGAAACTGCCGGAACAACTTTGAACCCGCCCGTTTCTTCGCATCCCAAAATAAACTTTTGCCGCCCTTCCACAAACTGATGTGCAGATGGCAGGAGTTACCCGCTTCCTTGGCTGCGTATTTTGCCATGAACGACACGCTTTTTCCGAACTGTTCGGCGATCTCCTTGACGCCCTGTTTGAAAACCACGTGCCGGTCCGCCATCGCCAGAGGGTCAGTGTATCGGAAATTAATTTCATGCTGACCACGGCTCCACTCGCCCTTGCTGTTTTCAATCGGAATACCCGCCTCCGTCATTCCGTTGCGGATCGCACGCATGATCGGCTCGTCGCGAGTCGGCTGCATGATGTGGTAATCGATCCGGTAATCACTCGAAGGCTGGAGATCGTTATAGCCGTTTTCAAACGCGGAATGGAACGTCTGGTTGAACAGGTAAAACTCCAGTTCGCTCGCGCAGAAACAATCCAGCCCCTTCTTCTTCAATCGGGACAATTGGCTGTGAAGCACCGATCGAGGGGCCTCGGCCACCAGGGTTTCGTCGTGGCGCAAATAATCACAGAGCACGATCGCGGTGGCTGTCTGCCACGGCAATACGCGCAAGGTGGCGAGGTCTGGCCGCATCTCGAAATCGCCAAAGCCGGTGTCCCAATTGGCCAGCTTGAAACCGTCCAACGGATCCATGTCGATGTTCACCGTCAGCAGGTAGTTGCACCCGTGCGTGCCTTCCTTCAAGGCCGAGTCCAGAAAATGAGACGCCGTAAACCGCTTGCCAACCAACCGTCCAAAAGGATCGGGGGCCGCAACGATGATGGTGTCGATTGCGCCGGACTTAACCTGAGATTTGAGTTCGGTAAGCTTCATATGAATTAAAATTTATTGCCCGACGAAATTAGGAAGCTATGTAAACATTTTTCAGTTCCGTGTACCCCTCCATCGCCGCCATGCCAAGATCACGCCCGATGCCGCTGGTCTTGAAGCCACCGAACGGCGCCTCGACGTGGACGCTGCTGTGGGTGTTGACGCTCAACACGCCGCACTGCACGGCGCGCGACACCCGCAGCGCGCGCGACAGGTCATTGGTCCAGAGCGATCCGCTCAAACCGTACGGCGACGCGTTGACCTCTTCCAACATCTCCACTTCATCATCAAATGGTACGATTGCAACGACCGGCCCAAAAATCTCCTCGCGCCAGCAGCGATCGCCCTTGCCCACGTCAAGCAACACGGTCGGTTCCAGGAAATAACCTTTTGTCTCCGGACGGTTTCCGCCGCACGCGAAGGTGCTTCCAGATTGGCGCGCGTCGGCGAGGAATTCTTCGACGCTCGCACGCTGCCCGGTTGCAACCAGCGGCCCGATCTGGGTCGCTTCTTTTGCCGGATCACCGATGACAAGCGCTTTTGTGGCGGCAATGAACTTCTCAACAAATGGTTCGTAAACGCTTCGCTCGACGAACATCCGGCTCCGGGCGCAACAGTCCTGCCCCGTGTTCGCAAACACGCTCATCGGCGACTTCTCCGCCGCGAGCTCCCAGTTCGAATCCGCAAACACGATGTTCGGCGACTTGCCACCGAGCTCGAGCGAGATGCGTTTCAAATCACGTGACGCCAGCGACATGATGTGCCGGCCGATTTCCGTCGAGCCGGTGAATGAAATCTTGCGAATGAGAGGATGTGTTACCAGCGCATCGCCGATGGTGGAACCAGATCCAGGAAGAACCTGCAACACGCCTTTCGGCAATCCGGCGGCGTGCGCAATCTCGCCCAGTTTCAACGCCGTGAGCGGCGAGAGCGAGGCGGGCTTCAACACCACGCAATTTCCAGCGGCGAGCGCCGGTGCGGCTTTCCAACACGCGATTGGGAACGGAAAGTTCCACGGCACGATCGCCGCCACGACGCCCATTGATTCGCGCAAAGTGAAGTCGAATCCGCCGCTTGAGACCGGGATCGTCTGGCCGTAGAACTTCGTCACCGCCCCGGCGTAATATTCAAAGACGCGCGCACCCAATCCGGCCTCGTCCCGCGCATCGGCGATGGGCTTTCCGATTTGTTGCATCTCGAGTTGGGCGATCTCTTCGGCGTGCTCGCGCAGCTTTCGCGCAACGTTGAAGAGAATTTCCGTACGCTTGCCAGGGGCGAGATCGCGCCAGCCAGATTTCCAGGCGTGGTGAGCAGATTCAACGGCGGCGGTAATCGCCGGTTCGCCAGCTCCGGAAACTTCAATCAATGTTTCCTCGGTGGCGGGGTTGATCAGCGTGATGGGTTTGCCGCCACCCGCTTGATAATGACCGTCGACAAATGGTTGCGTAGGAATGGTCATATTACTTCGAGATAAAGCTGGCGGAGATCATCGGCGGTGACCGGTACGGCGTTGGTTTTGTGGCAAGGATCGGCGAACGCCTGTTCGACGAGCGCATCAAGCTGTGTTTCTTTCACACCGTGCTCGCAAAGACGTTGGTTCAAATCGAGTGAGGCAAGGAAATTGCCGATGAACTCGATTGTCTTACGGTCCGCATCGCCGTCGGAATCGTGGAGCACTTCCAAGGCGCAGGCAATGCCCACGCGCCGGTAGAGTCCTGGCTTTCGGGCGGCGCAGAACTTCATGCTGGCGACAAGACATAACGCGTTCGCCAGGCCGTGATGCATTCCGCAGATCGTGGAAAGCGGGTGAGCGAGTGAATGCACAACTCCAAGATCCTTCTGAAACGCAATGGCTCCCATGCCGGCTGCAACCAGCATCTTTCCACGGGCGTCGATGTCCTTCCCGTCACGATACGCGCGCGGCAACGCGTCCATGATCAGGTGGATACCTTCGAGCGCGATGCCGTCGCACATCGGGTGAAAGACGGGACACGTAAAGCTCTCGATGCAGTGTGTCAGTGCATCAGCACCGGTAGCGGCTGTAAGCTTCGGTGGCAGACCCACCGTGAGTTCGGGATCGAGCAGGACGAGCCTGGCCAATAATTCCGGATGACCGATGACAGCTTTGCTTTTGGTTGCGTCGAGTATGATCACGCTGCTGCGGCCCATTTCGCTGCCGGTGCCCGCCGTTGTTGGAATGGCGATCAACGGCGCGAGCCCCGACCAGTCGGGTTCGTCGTAGAATTTCGTGAGATCAAAGCCCGGCCTTTTGACCAGCAACCGCGCCGCCTTCCCGGCATCCAGCGCGCTGCCACCGCCGATCGCGATCACGCCGTCGCATTGTTCCCTCAAGCAAACTTCGGCCGACTCGCGAACATCGGCCTCGACCGGATTGGGATGCACCCCGGAATAAAGATGCCAGCGACTGCCTTTGCCGTCCGCTCCGAGCGACTGTTCCAACAAACGAAATGCGTCGGTCTGCACCAGGCCCGGATCGGTCACGACGAGGGGCCGTTTAATTCCAAGTTTCTCCAAATGTTCCGGCAGCTCCGCGATGACTCCCGGACCAAACCTGCTCGTGGTGGGAAACGAAAATGTTGTTCGATTCATATTACGTAGTGATCAATGAAGTTCTGAAAAATCCGTGGCGCGGCGGGCGTCTGTTTCAGGCCGGCGAGGCGCTCGTCCAAATCAAAGTTCAGCTTGGGCCGCCACAACTCCCGCCGCGGTTCGCCCCAGACAAATTGCAACACCGCCGGATCCATTTCCGGATGAAATTGAACGGCCAGCATGTTCCCGTTAAAATCAAATGCCTGGACCGGGCATTCCCCCGTCGCGAGAAGACGTGCTCCGTCCGGCAGCTCAAGGACGGCGTCCTGATGGCTTTCGATGACCGGCAACCGGCGTGGCAACCCTTCAAACAACGGACACGCGGCGCCCTCGTCGGTCAGCGTCACGTCGACGTTACCCAGCTCGTAACCTGCGGGCTGGCGGCCGACATTCGCATGAAGCGCCCGGCCCAGAAGCTGATGTCCGTAACAGACGCCGAGAAACGGCTTCCCGGCTTCCCGGCAATGTTCAACGACATCAAGTGCGCGGTCATTGACCGGATCATCAACCCACGCGTCGCGTGGCGATCCGCTGCTGATCACCGCATCAGCACTTCGCGCCATCGCAATCAAATCGTCGTTCACGCCGCCGGAAATCAGTTCGATTTTATCTCCAACCGGCAGATGACGGGCAAACCAGCCGGTGACATCACGGAGGGGATTTGACGCGGGATACGCATCCGTCCACTCGTACATGTCGAGCAAGAGAACGGTCGGTCTGGAGTGGTTGGACACGGAACTCATTTATGACAGCAGCGAATTTAGATCGCCAGCTGATTCAAATTGATCACACAAAGATTTACCACGGCAGACTGAAAGTTTTTACGTAGCTGTAAGCTTTGATCGATTCAATCACTCCTTCTTTCACACCGAGTCCGCTGTCCTTGATGCCGCCGAACGGCGAGCTTTCAACCCGGAAGCCCGGAACTTCGTTGATGTTTACGGTTCCGCAACGCAGCGTACGAATCGCCTTGAGCGCGCTTTCCAGATTCGTGGTCACCACTCCGGAGCTGAGCCCGTAATCGGTCGAGTTGGCAAGTTCGAGCGCATCGTCGAGATCCGCCACTTTGATGATGGGAGCCAGCGGGCCAAAACTTTCGCAAGTCACCATTCTGGAATCACGTGGCACGTCCGTGATGACCGTCGGCTGCAACAGGGCCCCCCGACGCTCCCCGCCGAGAAGCACTTTCGCTCCGGCCGCCACCGCATCCTTCACCGCGTTCTCCAAGTTGATGGCGCTCGCCTCGTCGATCACCGTACCAACGCGCGTTGCTTCATCCATCGGATCGCCACAGACATATTCTTTCGCCTTCTCCACAAAACGCGTGGTGAATTCCTCGGCAATGCGCTGATGGACGAGAATTCGTTTCACTGCCGTGCAACGCTGGCCCGAATTGCGGAAGCTGCCTTCCGCCGCGAGGGTCACCGCCAATTCGAGATCGGCGTCGTCGAGAATGATGAGCGGATCGTTGCCACCGAGTTCGAGCAAAAGCTTCTTATATCCGGCGGTATTCGCAATGTGCTTGCCCACGGCAACACTGCCGGTGAACGCGACCAGCTCGACGGCGGGATGTTTCACCAGCGGCTCGGCGACCTCCGCGGTCGGCCCCAATAAAACGCTCAGCATGGGTCCCGGCAATCCGGCGTCATAGAGCAATTGCGCAAACTTAAGCGCCGTGAGCGGGGTCTTCTCCGAGGGTTTCAGAATGATTGGAGTTCCGGCCGCGATGGCCGGCCCGAGTTTGTGGGCGACCTGGTTCAGCGGATGATTGAAGGGCGTGATTGCCACGGCGCAACGCAGGGGTTCGCGCGTGGTGAAAATTTTCCGGGCCTTGCCCTGCGCGGAGATGTCGCACGAGAAAATCTGGCCGTCATCTCGCAGCGCTTCGATGGCGGCGAACCGCAGCACGTCGATCGTGCGCCCGACTTCGTATCGTCCCTCGCGCAACGCCAGCCCGGCCTCGCTCGTGATCGTCCGCGCGAATTCCTCCCGTCGGGCCTCCAGCGCGGCACGTGTTTTTTCAAGTATCTCAGATCGCTGAAAACGGGTCGGTGTCTTGTCGAACGCAAGTGCAGCGGCGATCGCCGCGTCGGTGTCCGACCTGCCGGCCTGTAGCACGGTCCCGGAGATCGAACCATCATAGGGATTGTGAACGGCCAGAGATTCGCCATCGGTGACCGCTCGACCGGCAACCAAAGAAGCAAGTGTTGTGGAAGTTTTGTTCATGTAATGATTGGAATGAATTTCTGACGCTCAGCGAAGCGACCGTATTTTCGGTGCATAGCCGACTGAAGTTTGAATGGCAAACGTACACGAACAACCGGCGCTGCTTTCGGGCGCGAGCAGCATTCCTCCGGCGGGAATCAACCCCAGCCAGCAGCCGCCGCGAATCCCTTCAAACTGCGTGCGTTCGTTTGTTTCCAAATCCCACATACCGTGGAAATGGTGCCGAAAGAAAAGGGCATTTTTCCCGGCGGACATTGTCCCGCAACCCCGACGCTCGGGAAGGTCGGTGCGGACCACTTTCCCGGTCTTGAGGTCAAATGCGCGTTGATCAGAATAGAACACGCCGTCAACGACCACCGGGTGCTGCAAGTGCCCGCTGTGGTGTCCCTTGTCCTCCTTGTGATCATCGGACCAGAGCGGTTGCCCGCCGAAAACCAATGGTTGAGCCTCCTCCGAAATCCGCACCGGCGCGGGCGCGGTGAAGGCGTAGGTGTGAAAGTTTTTGGACTCGTCCGTACCAGTGGCGACGACCGTATGATCACTGTACACGAGGTAAGTCATGAACTGAAGTTTTGAGAAGTCCCTCGCCTCCTCCCAAAGTTTCACCCCGCTACGCAGATCAAGTGCAACCAGATGCGTATCGATCAGCATCGCGGGATCAACCCGTCCGCTGGATGTGTTCACCGCCTCCGGGTTCCGGCTCTCGATGAAAAAGATCATGCCGTCGCCGATGGTGATGGTGGAATTCAGGATGGCACCTCGCCGGTACTCCCAGCGTTCTCCATCGTCGCCGACCTCGGAGCCGAACAAGGAATCACTCACCACCCGGCTGACCTGGTCGGGATGAAAATCCTCGAACCATTCGCCCGAATCGCCCTGATAGCGGGAATCCCGTTTGACCCGGCTGCCGATTAACTGTCCATCCACCACCGCGACGTAACCCCAGTCAAATTTCTGGTCGCCGGAATCCAACGTCACCGAATGACGCCGACGTCGGTCCCCTGTCTGTCCGTCGAACTCGATACAATATTGATTGTGCGCGACGTAAAGCGTGGTGTCGTCCGCCGCCGCGTTGCTGCAATCACGCGGCAGGTTGGCACGTCGGACTTCCGGGGCAATCACCGACCAGAGAATACTTCCGTTATAGGCGTCGAGACCGAACAGAATCCGATCGCCCTGAACGTAAAGCCGGCCGTTGACGCTCAACGGAGCGGGATTGCGCGGACCGCGATCGGGCATGGGACGCGGGCCGGGATCACCCCACCACGAAACTTCAAGTTCGCCCTTTACCAGTTCATCCATGCTGGAGGACGTGTTGTCGGCACTGCCGTACTGATGACTCCAATCGCCGGCGCCCGGAAGCGGATTGCGGACAAAACGCAGCCACCAGCCGTCGGTGGTGTCGCGTCTCGCAATCGACAGTTCACTGCTGGCAAGCCACCCGTCCCACACCGACGCCTGCACCACCGCGCCACCATTGGCCGTCCCCAGCAGAGCCACTCCGCCGGCGGGCCGCAGGAGCCGGAAGACTTCCGCAGCCGACCACCGAGGCGGCTCGCCCGTGCGCAGCGATTCACCGGAAACCACAAGATTGGCCATCGACGTGCCGTAGGGAAGTTCTTCACCGGTGACGTGTTGAACACTGACCCGCACGCCGTAAACACCCGCGTCACTCAGAAACTTGCGCGCGTCGGCGACGCGTTGTGCGTCGGCCTCCACGATCACCAGCTTGAGATCACTTTGCCTGATGAGCTCCAGCGCAAGACGGCCATCATCCGCACCGAGGATCACGCCCCAGCCCCGGCGCACGCCCGAACGATCAAGGATCTGTTTCGCGAGCGCTGACTCCTCGCGCCGACCGGCCATCATCGTCGTGGCTACAGCCGGAACCGCGAGCGGTTCATAGTAAAATGACGTATCAAAGATGTAACGCCGCGTCACATGTTCGACACCGTCCTGATCGGGCGCGCGCAGACGAAAGCGGTACTCGGTGTCGCGCTCCAGCCCGGTTACCCGGACTTCATGCCGACGAACAGGAGTTCCATTGCCGAACTGAGTTGTCACATCGGAAGGAGCAAACAATTCCAGTCGCGTTGGCATTTCCAAATCGGTCTCCCAAGTTACCAGCGCGGTATTGCGATCCACCCAGTCAATGAACGGTCCATACGGCAGCGCCAGACGCACCGGTTCCGGCGATGGCTCGGGAAAATCCGCGCGGCGAAGCGCATAACGAGCGACGATTTCCTCTGGTGTCAGCGCCCGGTCAAACAACCGGATCTCCTCCAGCGCACCCTTCATTCGATACATCTCGTCGTCGTCCTGATAGGCCCCCGCCACGACGGGACCGGCAGGAGCGTACCAAACCGGACCCGACTGTGCGGTGCTCTCGCCGTCGAGGAGACCGTTCACATACAGACGTTGCATCGTGCCGTCATAGGTGCCGGCAACGTAGTACCAACGGCCGGTTTCGAAGACCGCGTCCGCAGTCAGATAAGTCAGGCGTTCACCGGCTTCGGTCGCGATGCCAAAAGCAAAATGATCATTACGAAAACCGAGCAGCAAACCGCGCTCGAATTCACCGTTGTCCTGGATTGCGCTGAAGATGCCGCCCCATTCCTGCGGCTGATCAACGCGTACCCAGGCACCGATTGTCAGGTTCTGTTTTGGCAACCCGGCCTTGTCGACGGACTCGGCGACGACCAGACGCTCATCCCGACCGGGAAGTTCGATCCGGCCGGGAGAAGGCTCCGTCGCGAAGCGATAGCCGCCCAGCGGTGTAATGTTGGGTCCGTTCCAGGCCTTGATCGAAGCCCCCTGCTGGCGGTCAGGACTGAAGGACCACCAGCCGACGAGACCGGGTTCCTGTGAATGAGCGGGTGAAACAACCGCGGACGCGGCCAGCATCAAAAATAGTTTAAAGCATTTCATCGCTGAAGCTCCTCTCTGTCCGACACCGGAACAACGGAGGCGTGGGCCTCCGGAGCACGCAGACAGTGGATGCCCCCTTCATCGGTGCTGACCAGCAGCATCCCGTCGGCAACCGTCAATCCGTAGACCCCACCCTTTACCTTGTGCGTCCAACGCAGGGTGCCGCGTTCCGCATTGATCCCGGCGATCTCACCGTCGCCGCCGAGAACCAGCGTATCACCCGCGAGCACGAGACTGAGCGGCCAACGGCTCTCGGTGCGCCAGAGCACGCAGTTGCGCATGCCTTCCGATGCGGCGTCAATTTTCTGACCGAGATCCGCAAGCTTTTCCTTGAGCTGTTGCTGCTCGGCTTCGCTGTCCTTCTTCTTCGCAAGATCGCGGAGCTGTTTGGCGAGCCGACCCTGTTCGCCGCTCAAATCATTGCGCTGTCGGGCGAGATCCAAATAGCGGGTCCGGTCGAGCGCTGTGAGTTCCGTGTCAGAATGGAGATAGGAACGCCCACGCGACACAATCATGTGATTGCCTTGAAAGGTGGCGAGTTGATCCTTTTGCCCGTCCTCAACCGCACCGAGCTGGCCGGTCTTGCCCGGACCGAATACCAACATGTCTCCAGTGAGCAACGCATAGGTGCCACCGGCCCCTTCGACGACTTGCAACCGCTTGCCGTCATTGATGTCGCAAACCACCGGGTTGTTCCGTCCTGCGGGAACGTAGAGCCGGGTCGATGATGCGAGCAAATATCCCTGTGCCGGAAGATCCTTCTGCACCTGCCTCCACTTGATTGAACCCGTCTCCGCGTCGAGTGCCACGATGTGAACTCCTTCGGAGGGAAACATCCCCGCCGTGGTGTACACCGTTCCGTTCTGCACGATCACGGAGGTACGAACTGGCCAGTTTGAAATTACGCGACCGTTCCCGGGAATGCGGCGGTCAATGTCAACCGCGCGCTGTTGCCACAGAACTTTTGCAGTAACGGCATCGATACAATAGACCACGCCATCATCCGAACCAAAGTAGGCGCGACCGTCCACAATACTCGGTGCGAACCGCACGGGGCCTTCGGTAAAAAACGTCCACAACTCCCGGCCCGTGACGGCGTCGAGACAGTGAATCTGGTCATCCGCTGACGAGCCGAAATAAACACGACCGTCCGCGACCACGGCATGAAACGCACGATCAAACGTCTGCCGGGCCTTGAGGTCATACACCTTGTTCCAGCCGTCCCATTTCGCCTCCCCCTGCCACGCGGGCTGCGGCGGCTGCGGCGACTGCCACGCCCACGCTTCGACGACGCGTCGCGGCAACGGATCCTGTGAAACCCCAGAACGGGCGAAATCACCCTGGTAGGTCGGCCAGTCCGCGGCGGACAGGGTTCCCAGGGGAACCAGCGCAAGGACAGCCATGGGCAGCAGGTATTTTTTCATGATTATGGAGCAGTTTGGACAGTATTCCCTGAATTGAATGATTGATCGCCGGGTGTCGAAGAGACCACACGGCCGTTTGCAAGATGCACGGTTCGCGTCGCGTGCGGTGCGGCATCGCCACCATGGGTCACTACGACCACCGTGCCGCCCGAGCGCTGGAACTCGGCAAGATGCCTGAATACGTCGACGGCGTTCTCCGGATCAAGATTGCCGGTCGGTTCGTCGGCGAGAATCAATGCGGGCTGCTTGATCAACGCCCGGGCAAGAGCGACGCGCTGACGCTCGCCTGCGCTCAACGTGCCGGGCCGTTCACCGGATCGATCCCGCAGACCGAGTTGTTCCAGCAATTCATCAACGCGGGCCGCGTGCCCGGCGGAAGAACTTCCCGGAGGCAATCCCGCAAGCACGTTTTCGCGAACCGTCAGGTAGGGAATAAGATGGAACAGTTGAAATACAAATCCGATGCGTTCCGCGCGAACGCGGTTCCGTTCCTGAGCAGACATCGCATAAATATCTTTGCCTTCCAGCAACACGCGACCGGCGCTTGGCCGTTGCATGCCGCCCATCGCAAGCAGCAGCGTGCTCTTACCGCAGCCGGAAGGCCCCTTGATGGCAACGAACTCTCCGCGCTCCACGGTCAGACTGACCCCGGCAAGCGCGGCCACCCCACCCCGGGCGCCGGGAAATGTTCGTTCAATTTGCTCGCATGCAATCATGGTTCAATCCGCTCTCAGCGTTCTCGCCGGCTCTTGGGAGACCGCCAGCATGGTGGGAAACAAACTCGCCAGTGCGGCAAACGCCGGCGTCAAAAGAACAGCCCAAAGCAACAGCGAAGTATCTGCACGCAGACTCTTCGCGGTCACTTGAAACATCTCCGGTCCGGCACTCAGCGCGATCCATGTCCCCAGCCCGAAACCGAGCGCCGCACCAATCAGGCCCAACAACGTTGCCCGACCCAGCAACAAACCGGCGATCCGCGCCGAGCCGTGACCGAGCGCCCGCCAGAGTCCGATTTCAGCCCGGCGTTCACGCACGTTCAACCATGTCAGCAAGCACAGCCACCCGGCTCCGACCAACAACACGAGAGGCACGGCAAAGCGGGCGTAACGTTCGGCCATCTGACGCTGACGCGCCCGGGCATCCGCGATCGCGGTCAACTGCAGCACCCGGGCCTCGGGCAACACATCCTCGATCACCGCACGCAGCTGGCTCAATGGGTCCTGATCGGCGGTCAGGCACAGGCAGTCGATGGCCTTGATCTCGTTGATGCGTCCGGGTTGCCCAAGAACCGCCTGCACATCGGACAGCGTTCCATAAATCCGCACATCTTCCTCCGTCCCGCTTTCACCCAAAATACGTTCCACGGTAAATTCGCGCCCCCCCAGGCGGACGACACCACCACGTTTCGCAACCAGCCGATCCGCAATAGTTGGCCCCAGGAAAACCTGCCCGGGCTTGATGCGAAATCCCATCGGCTGTTTGCCTCCACCCGGATCAACGATGGTGTCCCCGATGCCGGTGAACAAAACCTGCCGCCCCTCGACATCGATCCGCCCTTCAAGCGCCGGCGTAAGATGGTTGAAGCTGAGAAACACGCCGTGCTGTTCAGCCAGATGTTTCACTGCTTCCTCAGGCATGGTTTGATCAGACATCCCGTGCGTCCAAAAATAGTCCATGTCGGTCGCGCGCGGAATGATGCGCAAGTTAAACCCGAGATCGCGCATGACCCGACCGGTCTCCCGCGCGGCAGCTTCGGTGGTCATTCGAACCGAGACCAGCAGCGCCACCGCGATGATCAAACCGAGGGTCCCCAACAAGGCGTTCACCCAGTGGTGGCGAAGTTCTCGAACAATAATCCCGACGAGCGTCATCCTTGTTCCCTCCGAATTTTACGCCACCACAACGCTGCCAATGTCAGTACAGCGAGCGAGCTGCCGGAGAAAACAAACCAGGTTAGCAGCCGGGTGCTTTCAAGCGGATCGCTGCTGGCCAGGGTTGTTACCGGCGGTTGGGCCGGCCCGGACTCCACCCGCGCGAGTTTCGCCGTTTCCGGGGTTTCATTGATCGCGGGGGATGCGGACACATTGTTTAACGGAAAGTCCTCAATCAGGACCTCGGAGTAACCGAGCTCGGATGCTGTTCCGGACAGTTTTCTAAACTGACCTGTCCCCGGGCCCCGCAGAACAATCCGGCTGACCTCGGCGCGCACCATTGGATTTTCGGGATCGAAATCGAGTTTTTGAACGGCCTGCCGCTGGCGGCCGGCATCCCAGCGCGCCGGCAGTAACGGTCCCTTCATCCACTCCCGGTCAAGTTCGCATTCGCAGTCCTGTCCGATAATCACCAGGCGTTGCTCCAACACGGTCTGGGTGATGAGCGGACCTTCCAACGGATCACCAATCCGCCGACCGCGACCGAAGACCAGCGCGACCCGAGGTTCAGCCACCGCATCCGGATCAAAACCCAGGCCCCACAATGTCACGCGCTCACGAGCAGCCTGCTCCGGCGTGACGCGGATGAACGCGGGCGGCCTATCCACCGGTTTGGGCATCATCGGCATCAGGAGCCCGACGTTCCGAATGGCTGCCTCGATCGATCCCGTCACCCGCGCGAGATCCGCCGCGCGACCGCCTTCAATGAGAAGGACAACCGCGAAAGCATCCAGCGCTTTTTCGTGAATCTCCGCACGGAGGGGAGACAGAGCAACCGATTCCACCAGCGTGGTCGCTCCGGACACGTCGACCGGAAGCGCGGTTCCCTGCGCGAGCACGAGCTTACGACCGGTTGAATCCTCCAGTGCAAGCGTCGGGCCATTGGCATCGGAATTTTCACGCACGACAAAGGTAATGTTCGCGTCGAGCAAACTCGCGGCGCTGATCTTGCGATACAGATCGACCCGGTTCCCGAGATTCCCTCCGGCCAGCACGAGCTGATAGGACTCGTCGCCCAGATCCACAAAGCCGGTATCACGGACGGAATAACGACAGGCCCAGGCGCCGACAGATGTGAATAACGCAAGGGCCAACAAAATGTTCAGGCGCAGCTTCATGGTAAATCTCCTTCGTCCGGCACTCCGGCGCATTCGGGGCAATCTGGCTGGCGACGGACCCTAAGTTTTCGGAATTCCATGGAACGTAAATCTCCAATCAGAAGCTGACCGACTAGGGGCTCACCGACACCGGCAATCCATTTGATCACTTCCATGGCGGCGAGCGATCCGGCTGTGCCAGACACCGCGCCGAGCACGGGAAACCGGCGGGTCCAAAGCGGGTTCTCTTCGGGATAAAGACAGCGCAAACACGGAGACTGGCCCGGCACGAGTGTCGTGAGGTGCAATTCCAAATCGTTCACCGCGCATTCAATCATGGGTTTGCGCAGGGAAACCGCCGCGCGATTCAAGGCGAACCGCTCGGCAAACAACGGGGCGCAATCCACGATGACGTCCGCCTTGGCAGCAAGTTCCAAAACGTTGTCGGGGCTGGCGTTCTCGGACACAGCCTCCACTTCGAGCCGCGGATTAAATGCCCGCAACCGCTCAACCGCCGACTCCAGCCGGGATTCGCCGATGGCATCGTGCGTCATCAATGTCTGCCGGTTGAGATCGCTGGGCTTGATGTTTCCGGCGTGCGCGAGAACAAGCCGGCCGACTCCGGCGGCGGCCAGCTGCCACGCCACGGATCCACCCAATCCGCCGACGCGGGAGATCAGGACGGTGGCGGCCTTGAGCTTCCGCTGTCCTTCTTCGCCGAATCCGCCGACGCCAAACTGCCAGTCGTACACGGCCCGTTCTTCGTCGGTCAACGCTGGCAGGGCGATGTCGATCTGTTCAAGCATTTCGGTTTTCAATTCGACCATCATTCAAGTGGATAACGCAGTCCGCCAGGCGTTCGGCTTCCGCGCGGTTGTGCGTGATATGAAGCACGGTAACACGGGTGCGCGACTGCACCGACTGCAAAAGATCGCACATCGAGTCGCGGGTATCCTGGTCGAGCGCACTGAGGGGCTCGTCCAGGCAAAGCACGCGCGGCTGGAACGCCAGCGCGCGACCAAGGGCGACGCGTTGGATCTCGCCACCACTCAGACCCGTGATACCACGTTCGAGCAATGATGTAATGCCCAGCCAGCCCGCAACCTCTTCGACGCGTTTGCGCTGCACTTCCGCCGGTTGTTTGCGAACGGCCAGCGAAAAACCAAGTTGTTCCCGCACGCTGAGATGCGAAAACAACGCGGCATCCTGTGGCACGAATCCGATGTTGCGCTGCGCCGGCGGCCAGTCCGTCACGTCGTCGTCATCAAGCCGGATGCGACCGCCATGCACGCGACGCAGTCCGCAGATCGCTTCCAGCAAAGTCGTCTTACCCTGGCCAGTGCGTCCCATCAACACGCCGTAGCTGCCGGCCGGCAGCCTGAACGACAGATCGCGCAACGTGAAGTTGCCGGCGGAGATCTGGAGTTGTTCGACGGCGATCATGACAGACGAGGTTCACCTAGGGCGGTTTCACGGCCCCAATAACGGAGAATAAACAGCGCAATGACAGCGGTGGCCACCATCAACAAGGACACGGCCACCGCTGCCTCGAGATTACCCACGCTCAGTTCGAGAAAGACTGTTGTCGAGAGCACCTCGGTCTTGAAACGTGTGGCACCCGAAAACACCAGAATGGGTCCAAACTCACCCAGCGAACGAGCCCAGGCCAGCGTCGCGGCCGCGAGCATCCCCCGACGCGCCGCCGGAAACGCGACCAGCCAGAATGCCTGCGAACGATGGCAGCCCAACGTCAATGCCACCTGCTCCGGCCGCGGGCTCAGTTGGTCAAAGGTCGTCCGCATCGTCCGCACGGCGAACGCGCAGGCCACCATGAACTGGGCAAGGATCACGCTCGGTATCGCGTAGGTAATCGGGAAGAACGTTTCCAGCGCGCGACCGGGTGCGGTTTGAAAGAGTATCAACAGACTCAATCCCACCACCAATGGAGGCAGCACAATCGGAATTTCAACGATCAAATCCACCAGGTCACGACCGGGAAACCTCGTCCGCGAGAGCACGTACCCCAGGGGCACCGCCACCCAGAGCGAGAGAATCGTGGTCATCGTACAGGACAGCAGGCTGAGCCGGATCGCATAACGTATCTCGGGACTCTGCAGCGTTTTCCAAAGATGTCCCGGTGTCGTGTAGGCGGAATCCGCCACCAGCATTGACACCAGCAGGAGGACGTACAATCCCCCGATCACCGCCAGCACCGCATAAAAACGGCGGTCGCTCCCGGACAGGGGTGCATGATCAGCGGTCATCCGTGTCATGGCCGACTCTCCCCCCGCCAGCGAAACCCATTGGACGTAAACCTAGTTATTGATTCGGTTGACTGAAGTGCCTCGATCAATCGTTCCATCAGTCGGGGAAATTCTGTTTCTTGATTGATGGCCACCGGCTGGATGGCGACCGCCCCCGGAAGATCAAGCTTCACAACCGCGATCTGCCCCCCCGCAGCAATCGTATTCGCTTCATAAACAATCACGGCGTCGAGGCCGCCGGCACGGAGTTGATTGACCAGCAGATCGGCCGTCGGCGTCTGCACCACGACGTTGGCCATCACTGAATCGTAAAGTTGTTGTTCGCGCAGGAGACGTGCGGTCAGCGAGCCGAGCGCGCTCTGTTTCTCATTCGCAACGCCGATTTTAAGACCCGGTTGAGCAAGGGCGGCGAGGGTCCGCAGCCCGCGCGGGTTGCCGGGCGGTGTTGCGATGACCATGGTGGTCTCCGCCATTTCAACCGCCGGTTTAAATTTGTCTGCCACGGTGCGCATGAAGGAAACATCGCAGGCGAAGTAACCGTCCGGTTTTTGGCCCGCACGAATCTGCGCGGTGAGAATTCCGCAGCCGTTGTAGATGCTGTTGATCCGGACGCCCTCACGTTCCTCAAACTTGCGCAGAGTTTCCTCGATGGCGACGCGGTTCACGCCGCCGCTGTAGAAAATCAGTTCGGGCGTTTCGACCCATTTGTCTCCCGCCACGGGCTCGAAGCCCGCCGGCTTAAAATGACGCAGCCCACGATCGGGCGCACCGAGGAAACGAGCGAAGCGAAGTGCTGCTTGGGGATGCTTGCTCGCGGTCAGCACGCCCACGCCCACTTCGGACGCGGCGTCGCCAAAGAAGTCACCTGGCATCACCTCAACCTCGGGATATTGCCGGGCGGTGGCGTCCCACAAAATCACGGCGTCTGCGCTGCCCAGCTTCAAATCGTTGGCGAGGTCATTGACCGTCGGCTTGAAAGCCCTGGCATGAGCGGCCAGTTGCTCCCAACGCCCGTCTGATTCAAGTTCGGCCCGAGCCACCTTCCCGACGGCCGCGGCATCCGGGTTGGGCAACACCAGTCGCACCTCCGGCCGCAGCAGGTCATCCAAGTTTTTCAATCCTTTCGGGTTACCCTTCGCGACCGCGATCACCGGGGACATGCGGGCGAGCGGGATGATTTCCGCCACGAGCCGTTCGGCGCTCGCGGTTTTCAGAAACGATTCGTCCGCTGCGAGATACAAGTCACCCACGTTCGCCACTTTCAAATTGCTCAGCAAAGTCCCGGATCCTCCATACTGAACCTGCACCCGCGTGCCGGTCAGTTCCTCGTAGTCGCGCACCGCAGGTTCAACCACCGGTTTCAAACCGGCCGCACAATACAGCAATAGAGAATCATGCCTACCTGCCGGTCCGGGTCGTGACCCGGAATTCCAATAGAGCAACCCGGAGAGCACGCCCACCAAAAGCAGCGAACTGATCAATGTGACTCGGCCTGAATTCATATACGAATAACTAGTGACGCCGGAGCATGCTCTCGACATCAATGGGCAGTGCCGTTCAGCGTGAAATCAAAGATTTGAAAGTTGCGGGGATCACCTGAAGCCAGTCCGCCATACCCCGCGTTTAGCGGTTTTGAAAACACAAACGGAACCATCTCCTCATATCGCCCCCCATGGGATCGGAGTCCTCCGTGCAGTTCCGAGAGATCGTGATGTTCGGGTGTGCGCCCGACAACAACATCGCGACCCGACACCACGACCAGATCCCCCATGCGATCCGGCGGCAATTGCATGAGGCTCGCAGCGGTATCGCGCAGCAAAACCTCAGTCAGGCCCGGAATTGTCTGCAGCCACGCTTGAACTTCGTTGGCCGTGAACCGTCCCGCGTGATCGGTCGGCAGATGTACCTGCGCAAACGAGCCCAGCGCCCCGTGGTGTGCGACGTATGGATCGGTGATCGGAAGAATCACGCGAAATCCAGAACCGAAGTGCTTGACCAGTTCGGTCTCGAGATAGATCACATTGGGAGTGCCATCCGACTTCTGTTTGGCATTCATTCCGTGGTCGGCGGTAAGTCCGACAACCGCGCCTGCCGCCGCCAGTCGCCCCAGCTCGACATCGATCGCCGCGTAAAATTCCAAGGCTTCTGGCTCGGTTGGCCCAAAAGCGTGTTGCATAAAATCGGTCGTGCTGAGATAGAGGAAGTCAGCCCTACCCGCCGCCAGCAACGCCACTCCGGAGCGAAGCACGTACAGCGACGCCTCGCCGCTGTAGATTTCAGGGGTTGGCCCGACAAGTTCCTCGACGCCGTCAATCCCATGGGTGTCCGCTTTCGCTTCCCGCGCTTTCTCGGTGGAGAACGCAATGCCGCCGACCTCAATCAGACCACGGGCGAAGATGTCGCGCAGTTTTTCCTTCGCGGTTACCACGGCCACCTTGCGACCCGCCTTTTGTGCGGCGGGAAAAATTGTCGGGCAACGCAGGAAGTCGGCGGAGTTCATCATCACTTCCTCGCCGGTCGCAGTGTTGAAGAAAAAATTTCCCCCGATGCCATGCACCGATGGCGGCACGCCGGTCACGATGGATGTGTTGTTCACGTTGGTGAATGTCGGCATCGCCGCCCGCGCCTGTCCGCGAAAACCTTCGACTGCAAAACGCGCAAGATTGGGCATCAACCCTCTGGCGAGCGCCGCGTTCAGGTATTCGTCGGCGGAGCCGTCCAGACAAATAACGGCCACCGGAATCGCCCGGGTCTCGTAACTGCGGCCGTTTACTTCAAATTGGGTTGCTGTAGATTTCATCATGATGACTCAACCGGGAAAAACGCGTTGAAGCGCACTTTGGAAGCGATCCGCCAAGGCCGTTTCCAGGTCGGCACCGGCTGGCCGTTCAGATTCAACGATCGATTGGTTCGGCATGATTGTCAGTTAAAGTTGGCTTCCGCTTCGCGCGTCGGTAACGGAGTGGGGGTTTCGACGAGAATCCCCAATTCGTTCACCGTCTGTTGAATGGCGGCGAGTAGTGCATGGATGTCCGCTTCAAAAATTCGGCCGATCGACCCGATACGGAACGTATCCGCCTGGCTGATCTTGCCCGGATAAATGAGGTACCCATGGTCGCTAAGCCGACGGTAAAACGTGTTGAAGTCAAATTCCGGATCTGTAGGGAACAAAAACGAGGTAATGATGCAGCTTTGCACCGCCGGTTTTAGATACGGGTGAAATCCCAACGCCCTCATTCCGGTCACCAGGGTTTCATGATTGCGCGTGTAGCGGGCATTTCGCGCGGCCGGGCCGCCCTCGGTGTCCAACTCATCCAACGCCTGGGCAAAAGCGAGAATGGCATGCGTTGGCGGAGTGTAACGAAACTGCCCGTTCTTCTCAAACCCGGTCAGTTGTGCAATCAAGTCCAGGCTCAGGCTGCGGGCGATTCCTTGGGAGGACATGAGCACATCGCGCCGACAAATCACAAACGAAAAGCCGGGCACGCTTTCAATACATTTGTTGGCTGATGATATCAGAAAATCGATGTGGCAGGCGGCGAAATCGATCGGGAGCGCGCCGAAGCTGCTCATGGCGTCGACGATGTATGTGCGGCCGTGCCGGTGAGTCACAATGCCCAATTCATCGATCGGGTTCAGCACGCCGGTCGTGGTTTCACAATGGACGGCGGCGACATGGCTGATCGACGGATCGGCCGCCAAAGCCTGGTCAAGTGCGGCGGGATCGCTGGGTGCATCTTCACCGGTGCGCAAGGCGACGTGCGCGATGCGGGCGTGCTTCAACATCTGGATCATCCGTTCACCATAGGCCCCGTTTGAGAGCACCAACACCTTGCCGTCGTTCGGCACGCACGTCTGGAAAACGGCCTCAACACCAAAGGTGCCGCTGCCCTGGAGCAGCACGACCTCATACCCCTGTTCGCGCGAAACGCCGCCCAGTTTCAGCAGCCGTTCGCGGATGGAATCAACGACCGCATTGAATTCAAAATGCCAGGAACCGGCATCGTGCAGCATGGCTGCCTTGACCGAATGGCTCGTGGTCAAGGGGCCGGGTGTAAACAGCAACTTGTCTCGTGCCGGGGGGGGTGCATTATTGGTCTCAGTTTTCATTACAGATTCTCCATGGTTGGAAACGTTATTCGCTAAATGCCTCATTCACTGGTCTGGCGCTCCAGGCCACCGGCGGTTTCAGGTTCAATACCCGCGCCAGCGTGGAGGCCGTGTCGCTGGTGTTCACCGGCGTCTGTATTTCGTAGCCGCGTCGGATACCCGGACCACGGATGATCCACGGAATTTCCATCTCCGCCATGGTCGCACCGCCATGGCCTTTGCCGACACCACCATGGTCGGCCGTGACTAGGAGGATCGTGGAGTCCAGGTTCCCGGATGTTTCCAGCCCGGCAACGACTTCACCGATCAGACTGTCGGCGACCTCGACGGCGGCGTAGTATTCCGGGGTGCCGTGGCCGAATTCGTGACCGGCATGGTCCACGTGATCCAGATGAATGAAGAGAAGTTCGGGACGCGCTTCGCGAAACCAGTTCATCGCATGGCGCACGGCGTTGGTCGGACCGACGCTGTCTTCCGTCCGGGTCACCAGCTCCCGCTCGAACAATCGTCCGAATCCGCTCCAGTCGTAAAACACGCCACTCACAGCCCGGGGCCTCTGCTCACGCAACACCGCAAATACGGTTGGGAATATTCCGCCGGGCCCGACCACCGTCGGAGCGATCTCGAACTTGTCCGGCCGCCAGTCGTTCGAAGTGACACCGTGTTCCTCGGGACTGGCGCCCATGATCATCGACGCCCAGTTCGGGCTGCTCGAGGTCGGCATGACGGCCCGGGCATGCAAGGTGTACGCACCATCGCGCATCAGCCGATCCATCACCGGCGTGTTCGCGTTGCGCACGCCGTCCGGACTCATCCCATCACAGCCGACCACGATGACGTGTCGAACTTGGCGACTTGGCGCGTCGGCAGCACGAGCCGCCATCGCGCTGGCAAATAACCACGCCATTAGCAGTATGTTCGTCAGTCGTTTCATGAATTCACCTCTTCAATTTTTCGGCCGGAATAAAGGAACAGGCATAACACTGCGCACAATCCCGCGATGCCCGCCAGCACGTGGAATCCGAGACGGTAGCCGCCGTAGTCCACGATTTGCCCGAATTGCCGCCCCGCGAGGATACTGGCAAGGTAGCCGGTACCATCGACAAAACCCGCGACAGTCGCTACATAGGCCGGACCACGAATCTCGACCGCGAGAATTCCGGCGAGCAAACTGTAAGGACCATAGGAGAGAAATCCAATCAATCCGACTGCCGCAGCGACGGGTGCTAGGCCAAGATGAAACAGGTTCGGAATATTCCACAGCAATACTGTGAGGCTGGAAAGGGTCACGAATAGAATAACAGTCCGCCCCTTGCCGGAGAACCGACCGAAGGCCCAGCCGAGAGAAATAATTCCCACCGCACCAAACAGATCAAATGGCGTCGCCAACATTGCCGCGATCCGGGTGGAAACTTCCTCACCGCCCTCTGTCTTTATGAAATCCACCGTCCATGTATTGAAGGTTTCACGAAACATTGTGAGGCCGAAACTCAGTCCCAATACGATCCAGAAGCGGCGAATTCCGATCAGCTGCTTCACTCGCGAGAAAACCGGCTGGCCCGGGCCCTTCTTCAAAACAGTCTTATGGGAAACCTCCCTTGCCTGCTTGGGAAGCACCAACGCAGCGACCACTATGAGGACGACCAGCACGATTGCCGGCACCGCCAGCACGGCGCGCCAGTTGTTCCCGCTCCAATGAGCGATCTCGCCGGCAAACAGCGTCGCTAGGGCACCGCCAAAAACAAAACTCAGTGAGAGCACCGCCATGGCGAGTGGCAGTCGATGCGCCGGAAACCAGTCAGGAACCAGCTTGACCATGCCGCCCCAGGCGGCGGATCCGGTGAGACGATTCGCACTATAAACAAAAGTAAGAGCCATCAGGCCCGTCACCAGCCCTCCCATGCCGGCAAAAATTGCAACTCCGAGCAACGACAACAAAAAACAGACACGGCCTCCGAAACGATCGATCAATGGTCCGAAAATAAATTTACCCGATGCGTAGGCGAGCGTGCTGACACTTGCGATCAGGCCGACATCCGCGCGCGAAGCACCCCAGGCCTCCTGCAAGAGCGGAACAGCAACCGCGAAATTTTTCCTGCACAAATACACGCCAATATAGCCCGCTGCCAGGATTCCGAGATACAACCACGCGCGCTCCGACTGAACTGGCCGGAACCCGGAATCGGCATCGTGTCCAGTCATGGAAATTGAGTTCACTTCGTGAGCGGTTGCTTGGGTTGGGAATGAGGGGGTCGTCACGAAATGAGGTAAAAACGACGAGGGCCGGTGCAGAGACACACAGATTACTGCACCGGCCACCCGTCGTGAATCCTTCCACTCAGAAGGAAAAATAAACCCGGCACCGACGAGTGTGTCGGTGCCGGTTTGAAAGAGCCCCTATCAGGGCATGAACAAACGATAGAAACCGCTCTGCATAACCGTATAAGTGCTTGCGCCAGCCGTGCCCGGAATCGTTGTCCAAGGGCCGGAGACTAACTCCGCTCGCTGCACAACGGCACCCGGCTGGCCGCGCCAGTCGAGCTGTACGGTCGCGCCATTCGGAACGTAGGTAATCGCACCAAGTGTTACACCACTGGCACTCGTCAGATCGTTACCGGCGAGTCCCCGTTGATAGATGGACGCCACTTCAGGTGCCGTCAGGATACGACTCCAGATCCCTACGTCATCAACTGTGCCATCGGCAATTCCCACACCACCACCGTCTGTGTATCCACCGGTTCCGTCCTGACCAATGTTGGTTGCCTGTCCAGCCGGAGTGTCCACATTATGCAGAGCGCCGCTTGAACGGGAATCGATCAGTTGACCATCGACGTAAGTCGTGGTTTGTCCATCACGGTCGAAGGAGACGACGACGTGATGCCAGCCACCGGCGAGCACGCCGCCCGGGCTGTCGTAATCAGTCCGGGACGGGGCGATGTTCCATTGGACGCGGGCGTCGCCAGCAGTCGCAATGATCCATCCCGCGTTACCACCACTTGCCCAACTCTTATTCGCAATGATCGCAGGGTCACCGGTCCATTCGCTGAACGTCGTCCAGAACGATATCGAGAAATCGATGTCCACACCAAAGTTCAGGCTGGCTGGCGCACCAAGCGTTACATAGTTGAACGAACTGCCGTCCGCGGCGCTGCTGTAGCGCAGAGCCTGACCGACGACTCCGGGGACAAACGAAACCGATCCGACGCCTGTGCCGTTGTTACCCGTGCCGGAACTGTCGGTCAGAACGGTATCGAACGTGAGGTGAGCAACAAGATCATCAGTAATAACCGGCACCTTCACCAGGGCGACCGCACTTGTTGTGCTGCCAGCGCCGTTGGTAACCGTGACCGTGTAATCGCCACCTTCACCCGCCAAGATGGTGTCGATGGTGTACGTGGCCCCTGTCGCTGCAGCGATATTCACATTGTTTCTTTTCCATTGATAAGTGACCGAAGTTCCACTTTGCACATTCACACTGAGCGTGAGGGTTTGCCCGGGAGTGACCGTAGTGTTAACCGGCTGAACGGAGATGAACGGCGCGATTCCACTGGTATCAATCACAAGCGGGATACCGGCCGCAGTTGGACCACCCAAGGCGGCCGCTTCCAGCGAAGTCAGCGCGACGTTCCGGACCTGCAGACTGCTGATGTAGCCCGGTCGGTTGTCTCCATCATTGTCGGCGAAGAAGTTAACAGCTCCGGGCAGACCAAATCGCCCGTCAAGTCCAGGAGTCCCACCCTGACCGATGAACGTTCCGTCGATGTAATACCGAACCGGATTGGCACTGACCGTCAGGTCGACGGAGATCACCACGCGATGCCAGACGCCACCCACAAGTTGGCCATGATAGCCGGTGTTACCAACACCGACAGCACCGGAAGTGTTGACGAAGAACTCAGCATCATCAGTGTTGTTTAGCGGAGTGATCTGCGCAAATGTGCGCCAGTTCGCATCAACGGCGGCTGGCCACAAAATGTCGTAGACCATCGTGTAAACATTCTTTTTCTTTGCTGCTGGGCCGCCATTGGCGGCTCCTGTCGCCGCGACATAACCGGTCAACGGCCCGGGAGCGCCAAACCGCATGACATTTGCCGGCGTACCGCCAATATCGGAAATACCAAACGTTGTTGTCGAACCAAACGCGGTAGCCGCTTCAGTCGCACCTCCGACACCCTCGAAATAGACGATGTTCGCACCAACCGTGGCGTTCAGGTTGCCGCCCTCGAAGTTCCACTGTCCGGCAACATCGCCAGAAGGAGTGGCCACGTTAAGGACATACATGAAGGCCCCGCTGCTCGACTGTGTCCCGGCGCCGTTTGTAACGTCGACGCTGTAAGAACCTGTGTTCGCCAACGCCACACTGGCAATGGTGTAACTGCTGCCGGTTGCTCCACCGATCGCAGTGCGAGCCACGCCATTGTCAAAATACCACTGATAGGTAAACGGTTCGGTCCCACCAACACCCACGGTGAACGTCATAGGACTACCGATGGCGACGTTGCCGCCTACCGGTTGTTGCGTGAACGAAACCGGGATGGGGCCCGAGTCGACAACGATGTTGTCAACCGACCACCACCAATCGTTCAAGGCCTTCTCCACTCCGAACCTGACCTGAACAGTTGAAGCGCCAATAGGGTTGTTGAGAGGTAGCGAAATGCGCTCGTTGGTGGCATCCGCCTTAAGCGTTGGTCCCGGGGTGGAGGTCCAACGGAGGATTTCGACAAAAACGCCGCCGTCGATGGAAACATCGAGGTATAGCTCCTGAGGCTCTTCAGAACGTGTGCTGGAATCGAATGCGAGGTAGGCTGTTCCTTCGCCGGCCCCGGATATGTCGACCAACGGAGTCACCAGCTTACTGTTAAATGATCCAAGAGCTTGGCCTTCAGGACCACCCTTGTCATCCCACTGATCAGGGTCCGCCACGGCAACCGTGCCATTGCCCTTGAGGAATTGCTCACGATCCTGGCCGGCCTCGCTGACCCACCAGTCTTTGTTCAGAAATGTCCAGCCCCGGTATTCCCTGGCTCCATTATTGGGGTCAAGCACGCTTGGAGGCTCAACCCAGTCCACACCATACATGACCGTGAGTCCGTCTTGACTGGTCTGGTCAACCATCCAGTTCGTCGGAGGAGTAGGTGAATACGCTTCCGAAGCTCCTGGCAACCCCGCCCCCTTGTCAATCGCGGGGCCGAGCACCGTCAACTCGAAATCTTCAAACATCAGCGGAACGCGGAAAGCGAGGTCTACCGTGCGCGCGCCGGTCAAACTGTCATTGTAATTTAGCTGCGCCGTATGATCTGAGGAGAGCGCAAAATCCGCCGATGGATTGTAAAGAATGGTTTTGATGGCCAACCCGTCACCGTCAACTCCATCAGTAATGCTGGAACTGGACGTTACGTCTACACCGTCCACCTTGACTTGGATTCCTGTCAAAACTGAGTCGCCGACGGCAATCACAAAACGAACGTCCGTGGTTGACCGGCTAAACGCGCCGTTGGGGAGGGTATCTTCACCCACAACGAACGAGGGCACCGGAGGAATTACAGCCGGGATCTTGTCGGTGCTTGGTCCGCCTATCGCAGCGATCTGACCTCGGTTCAGGACGATATCCCGCAATTGAATGCTGCTGACATACCCGATCTCACTGAGGACGTTTGTTGTGTTATTATCGGCAAAAATTTTTGCGGTCAGGCCCGCTTTGAGAGCCATCCATCCGTCCGGACCGATGGTATTGACAGAAAGCGGAACGCCGACCTGGCTGCCGTCAATGTATTTTGTCAGCAATGCCTGCCCAGCGAGATCATCGCCGGTATACGATGCGGTGATCGCGACCCGGTGCCACGAATCTGCGGCAATCACACCGTCACCCTGCCCACCTGCTGACAGCGCGTTGCTGGAATCAACAAGCACCTCTGGACCGTTGACGGCCCCTTCAGCTTCACCAGAAGTCTTGATATCAATCAATGACCGGGGAAGGCCCGACGAAGCGGCGGGATACGCCACATCCATGATCAAGGTCCAATTGTTCATATCGATGGCAAACGCGGTGCCATTGGGCAGGTTGGGGACAGGCATCTGTATCCCCCCGGCGATCGCTTTGGGAAATTGCATGACCACGGGTTGGGCCGCAACGCCAGCTGGAAGCAGAGGAATTCCTGCGCCGCCAGCGGTTGGAAAGGTGACAGCTTCCGACGTCGTGAGGGGGCTGCCGACTGTTGCGGAGAGATTGCCGGCGGCAAAATTCCACTGACCGACGGGTTGGGCGGCCAGCGTGCCGAC
Source organism: Verrucomicrobiota bacterium (assembly GCA_041689265.1). Taxonomy (GTDB): domain Bacteria; phylum Verrucomicrobiota; class Verrucomicrobiia; order Limisphaerales; family RI-55; genus JBDNGP01. Next base: position 15,788 of record JBDNGP010000187.1, on the reverse strand, counting down.
CGCCGCAATCCAAGCGGTCGCGATGGTGGCTCGAAGCCATTTGGTTACAATTATCATACGAACGATTTAGGGTTAGGGTTGTTGGTTGAGGTTGTTGATTGGTTAATGTAAACGAAAAACTGATCCTTCGGCAAGCTCACTTGGTAAACTCCCGATATCGCTGAAGCTTCTCCGCCTCCGCGTTACCGTTTTTAGCCGCTTCGGCTACTTTCTGATTGGCGGTCAACAGCGCCTGCGAGGTAAGCCCGCGCTGGCTGGCGGTTAGGTCCGTGCGCGCAGTCAGAGTCTGAAGTACCACCAACGCCATGGGGTAGTCCTCGTTCTGAAGCAGACGAACCGCTTCATCTGCATGTTCCTTGAGTTCTCCACTGGCCGAGGCGAAGGCCTCTTGCAGGGTGCGGGGGGCCGCCTCCACTGCGAGGGCTGCCGGGGCAACTGAAGAAGTTTCCTCACCACCACAACCGGTCAACAGTAGCGCTCCGGCGGTCAGTGTCAGGGTGATTGCAAAGCAAAAGGGATATTTCATCATCAAGCTCAGTTTTATGATCGATCTGGGGGGTGATTGGCAAGGAATCACCGCGGTGTGACTTGCGGATGCTCGCCCGTGTACCACCGATAATCCACACCTGTGCTATAAGGTATCGAGGAGACATTTCCCGTGATCCAGAGGGTCTCGCACTGGCGATTGTGCCGGAACCACATTTCACGCATGTCAGTCACTTCCGGATACAAGCCGGCAAGACCATAAACCCACTGAGTCAAATTCTCTGACTGGCCCGGAAACAAACCCAAGGAGTCCGAGGCACCTTCCATTTTTTGCTCCCCGGCGTCCTGACAAAATATTGTTGTCGAAGGACTGGCTATGTCGGAAACCTTCCGAGGCGAACTCCCGCCCGGAAACGGTGAATTGACGACAAAGCCGTTCAGGCCATAACTGGAGTTGGCCCAAAAGGAATAGGGAAATGACAACCCAGTTTCTCGCCACTCGTCCACGACCTTGGCACTTGGGCACGAGAAAATCTTCTTACCGGCAATTCCTCCCAGGTAGCCGACATAGCCCCTCCCCCAATAGGCGCGTGGATGTTCTGGCGGAAGGGCGACCTCTGATCGGGGATTCGCCGTCCACATCCCGTGATTGGGAGCACCACCGTTAATGTTGTGGAAAACTCCTCCGTTGTCATCCGCGTACAGGATGGTGGCGACACCGATCTGCCGAAGATTGTTGAGGCATTGGGTTTTCTGGCCCTGAGCTTTGGCTTTCGCAAGGGCAGGCAGCAGAAGTCCGGCAAGGACGGCAATAATGGCGATGACGACGAGCAGTTCAATCAGAGTGAAACCTCGCTGCGCCTTGCTCGACGGGGAATGCATGGTTTGATACTTCATAGTAGATTGGCTTTTACTAACGTTTGTGAGGCTAAACGATTTTCACCTGACGGCAATCGCCTAAATTAGGGGTGTCCTCATTCCAATTGTCACACATCTATCACCGATTCGACGCAAAGTTGCAGCCCGAACGAAACTCTGTTCATGCATCTGCGGTTTCGAAAGCGGCGGCTGAAAACTGCCACGGCGATTCTTTCGCTCCAACCGCTATTGAAAAGTTTCCACGGCCATTCCTGAGCGCGGGCTTCTTCCGTCCCACCTCTCCTCTGTGTCGCTCGATTCTCATAGTTTTTATCGAAAACCAAACGTTCAGCCTTGCGAGATGCCGAACTGTCCCCTATTTAAAACGGGTGTCCAAGAAACGTCCAAGAAATAAAAAAGTATCATCTCCGGTCGCGACGACTGATCGGTCAGATCCGGGCTACTGGCGGCAGCGAATTCGAAAGAGTACCTACACGTATGCCGGAGAATCGAGGCAAACGGCGAGCTGGCATGTCAAATTTCAGATAACCGGTCGGCGCAGAACAATCACACTGAAAGCCTCCAATCTTGACGCTGCTGCTTTGGAAGCACGAGACGCCTACCAAAGCGCCTTGATCGGCGTCTCCAAAGACGGCCCCAACCCCTCTCACGGACAGGAACCGGATGACACTGTCCGGATGTCTCCTGCGCACTGGCAGTCACGACTGCTTCGCCGGAAATACCTCGAATTGCTGCGCCCAAAATTTGCGACCGAGTGGTCGGTCGTTATCGACTACGGCGACGTACGCAGGCTGTTCCCCCTCGGAACCATGGACCGGGATGCCGCCGCCATGCGGGCGGCTGAGCGGTTCCGCGTGGTGAAGCAACAAGGATGGCGACAGGCGGATCTGCAATTCGAACAGGAATTTTCCATCGCACTTTTCTGGAACCCCAATCCGATGATCTGCACCTATTCGACGATGCTGACGATTCCAGCCAGTCTGGCCGGAGAAATCCCCGACCGCGGCACCGCGCACGCGATCATTGTGGAACCGGACGATGGAGTGCGTCGCTCGCTACGTCGTTGGTTGTCATACCAAATCGGATTCAACCTGCGGGTGACAGTGGCAGACGAGGCCACTCTCAACGCGCTCGTTCGACAAAATCGACCGACGATAGTAATGATCAACAATTCCCAACCCAAAGGTTCGGGTGCGGAAATGTTAAGCCGCCATCAAGACGTAATGGCAGATATTCCTGCCTACACTTACGGGGTGTTTGAAGACAGTGACGGCATCTTTGCCTCGCTCAGCGGCATCAGCGGCGGTTACGTTTTGCGGCGCCGACCACCGGACCGGTTGCTGGACCCCATTTCCAATCCCCCAGCAAGGTCACTTTCGACAGATCGCGTGCAACGAATGGTCCGCCGCTATTTCAACCGGTTGATCGAAGGCGGTGAAGGAGTCGCCAGTTCGGCATTCGAACCTTCACTGACAATTCGCGAACACGAAGTGATGGTGTTTATGGCGCAGGGGCTTCAGGACAAGGAGATTGCGAACAAACTGAATATCAGCACCTGGACGGTGAACAGTCACGCTCGTCACATCTACCAGAAATTGGGGGTGCATGGGCGCACCGAGGCAGTGGTTAAGTTTCTCGAATTGGAAAAAGACGCCTGATTTCTTACTGAGGTGTCTGCCCGGACTGCATTTCATGAAACAGCCGGACGGCATCTACCAATATCTCCGGTGAATGCGCGAGACTGTTGGTCACTTCAAAGGCAAGATTCGTTCGGCTCAACAACTCATCGATCTCAAGGCCGCGTCTGCTGAGCAGCTGGGCGGACGTTTCTGTGCCATGCAAAGATTGGAGAGTGAAGAGAATTTCAAACTGACGGCTCTGGGCGTTTGAAGCATCCTCCAGCTGATCTTCGTTCAATGCCTTCCAGATTAATCCAGCTGATTTCAACCGAGTCACAAACGAACCAAATACTATTATGAAATCATCGTGCTGCTGACGGTTGTAACCGGGCCCCGTGCGGACCTTCCCCCACTCGGACTCCAGGTGCGCGGCAGCATCGAACAGTTCCAGCCCGGGAGGTTCATCTCCCAGTCGTTGGGACAACGTTTCCGCCTGGTTTAATACCGGCCCGAGTGCCACGACATATTCGGCGGCGTTTGCAGTCGGTGTTGAAGTCAATTGCGAGCGAAAGACAAAGTAAGCGACTACAGCGATGGCGACTAGCGCGACGCCGGAAATTAACTTGCGAGTGGATTGCGAGGAGTCGGATGGCATGACAAGGATATATTCAAGCGGTCGCGGACACGGCTTCGGCGGGCAATTCCAAAACAAGTGCCCGCGAGTGCGTTGAATTTGGGGGCCATTCCGTCCTCCTGTCAATTCACCTGTTTTGGTTATAAGAGATCCGAAAACAACACGGAAAATCAATGCTTTGAAGAGAAAACCACCAAAGGGAATTTTTCAATCACGCCTGATGGCTGATCGAACTCGGCTTTGCTGTTGATCGCCGCTGGAATGCACGTCATGCGCCGGGAAAAAGACTTCGGGAAAGCGTATGCCGACAAGCGCAGCGCAGAGTGGGAATATGTCGAGTACCGCGTGGACCGCAGCTATATCACGCCGCCTCAAAAATCGACCGCCTGTGCCGAATGCCACATCAAGGCCGGCCCGGAAAAGGACTTTGTCTACGGCGGCCGCCTGGCGGATTGAGCTGGCGTTCCGTTCTGTTATTCGCCATTGCGCAGACCCTTGGACAAATCTGCAAAGCAGGTGCAGAGAAACGTATCTGCAGCCACCGGAACCCGGTCCACATAGAAGAAGTCTCCTTCCACCACCCAAAGCGGAACGGACATCGTTCTATTTCGACGCTCATGGCCATTTCTTTCTCACTTCTTGTCGTCCCTCAATGGATTCCTCGACTCAGGTTGAGCCCGGGCGACAGCGAAGCAAAAGTCGATGCAATCCCTCGAGCTGTGAAACGCTATCCCGTGAGCGCGTGAGAGTTGAATTCCAACCATTGTTCCGGGTTCTGAGTGGAAATCGGTTTACTGCCTCCGCCTTTCCCATCATCCTTCCGCGATGGAACCGCTGGCCTATCTCGCGATTGGAATCGGACTGGGCGCCGTCATCGGCGCGCTGGTCGCTTGGGTGCTGAAATCGCGCCAACCGGTTGACGACCGGCTCGCGACGGAACTGCGCCAGCAGCTCGCCGCACGTGAAGCCCAGCTGGCCGAAACGCGAAAACAACTTTCCACCGTAGAAACCGAGATTGCAACGGCTAAGGCCCGCCAGGAGTCCGCCGAAAAACTTCTCGTCGAACAAAGGGCCATTCACGAGAGAAATCTGGTCGAAGCAAAGGCGGCCCAGGACCGGGCGATCCTCGACCTGAAGGATTCATTCAAAGCGCTCAGCGCGGACGCATTGAAACAGACTCAGCCGGAGTTTCTCCGGCTCGCGACCGAGACGCTTGGAAAGTTTCAGGAAACTGCCAAGGGCGATCTCGACAAACGGCAGGAGGCGATCAAGGGCGTCGTCGAGCCATTGAAGCAGCAACTCGACACTTACCAACGCCGCCTCCAACAGAGTGAAGCCGCGCGGGCGGAATCCGTCGGCGACCTCAAGAAGCAGCTCGAAACGCTCACGCAAAACAGCCAGTCGCTGGCCCAGGAGACGCAGCAATTCCGGATGGTGTTGAAGTCCAACCAGGCGCGTGGACGCTGGGGGGAGGAAACGTTGCGACGGGTGGTCGAAGCCGCCGGCATGAGTTCGCACTGTGATTTTTCCGAACAGAAAATGGCCGGCGACGCCAAGCCCGACATGACGGTTCACCTGCCGGGCAGCCGTGTGATCATCGTGGATTCCAAAGTGCCGGACCTCGATTTTCTGGATGCAATGGACGCGTCCGACGAGGTCAAACGAAAGGATGCTCTGGCGAATCACGCGGCCAAAATGCGGCAGACGATCAAGCAGCTTGCCGACCGCAACTATCCGAAGAGCTTTGCCAATTCGCTGGATTACGTGGTGTTGTTTCTCCCGGCGGAATCGCTTTTCAGTGCCGCGCTCGAAGGCGATCAGGAATTGATCGTCTGGGCGGCGGAGAAGAAAATTCTTCTGGCCACCCCGGCGTCACTCATCGCCCTGCTCCGCTCCGTCAGTATCAGCTGGCAGCAGCACGCGCAGACCGAGAATTCCGTGAAGATCCTGGAGGAGGCCAAGCAGCTTTACACCCGCGTCGTGAAGTTCATCGAACATTTTGAAAACATCCGCGACGGGTTGAACAAAACGACCAATGCCTACAACGCGGCGGTGGGAAGCTACGAACGGCAGGTCCGTCCGAGTGGCCAGCGTCTGCAGAAACTCAGCGGCCAGGATGCGCCGAAGGAACTGCCCGAGGTGGAACCGCTCGATCAGCAGCTGCGACTGATGCAGTAAACTCCGCCGCGCCACGGACATCCGAACAGCTTGAGTTTCGGAGAGCGAGCAAGCCGGAAATCACGTCGCCAGAAAGGTTCGTTTTTCGAGCATCCCAATCAGAGCGCGGCGGCACCCGGTGGCGATAATGATCAGTAAGGTCCACGCGGCGACGTGCCATAAAATGAATGCCACCCATTTGGCCGCGTAGACATGACGCAACCATTCAGCACCGCCCGCCGCGAAAAAAAATAGAAACATCGCCATCGGAGCGATCCAGGGAGCCAGCCAGCCGATTTTGTAACGCACGAACCAGCGCGGCCAGATGTTCGGAAAGTCAGCCAGCTTGCCCCTTTTCTTGACGACGAATATCGCCGCCTGCAATCCGGCAAGCAGCGTCACGGTCACGAACAGAGCTCTTTTTTCCGGAACCGTGTCGCTCACAGTTCCCTCCCACATCGCGAACCCGATCACGCCCAACCCCATCGCGAACAGCGGGAAAAGCCACGGCACGATCACGGCGAAAAAAAGTGTGTTCAGACACGAGGCGAGAAGGCCCGGGCGACTCAGCGAGAAGCACAGGCCGATGACCGGCAGGTAACGAAGCAGAGTGAAAAAAAACATGACTGCGGCGGCCATCAACATGCCCTCCTCAAACACGTGGTCCGGCGAATACATATTGGCGAAATTCCAACTGATCGGGAACAGGGTCGTGTAGCTGTACACCGATGCGACCAGCAGTGCCGACGGAATAAAGCTGCATTGAATCCCCTGCAGCCGACCGGCCACAAACCTCCGGGGATCAAGGTGCGTCACCAGCAGGAGCTCGAACGCTCCGGAATCACGTTCACCAGGCAGACTCGTCACCGAGATGAGCGTCACACTCGCCAGCATGAACATTCCCAGCCACACGCAGGTGGTCGCCACCGTCTCGCCAAAATAATATTCGCCATCAAGCGTCGAAATCGTAACCACCGACACGGAGAGAAACAACCAGCCCCACTTGGTCAGGCGGGCGCTCCACTTTCGCCCGGCCAACCAGGCGGAGGGATTGCGTTCGAGCAGGCCCGCCCGTCGGACGTTGAGCCCTTTTGCGAAGAACCGTTCGCGGGTGAAAAATGAGCGCACCTTCTGTTGTCGCACCGTCAGAAATCGCGCGTCGAAATGTCCACGAACCCGGGCCGCGGCAAAACGTATCCCGATCCACGCAAACAAAAAGGAGCCCGCTGCGGCGATGATCGCGGGAATCACCCTCCCCAACCCCGAGTTGGAGATTCCCAGCATGGTGTCGTCGAGTCCTGCGGCAAACACCCATCCAGCCACAGGCAGCGCGAACAGGTACCCGGGATTGCCGATCAACCAATCGAACACTTCCGCCAGGCGGTTTTGTCCCCAGTAGGCGAACGATATTTCAACCATGACCATGGCGGAATAGATAATCGAAAAACATCCGCCCGCCATCAGCAGGCATACGGCCCACGCCCGGCCCCGTTTCTCGCTCACGGAGGACGCCAGCAATCCTGCCGTCACCGCCCCGATCAGGGCAGAACAGTTGATCAAGCATGAACGCATGAGATCGCCGCCGGTGACGCCGCCGAACATGATCGGAATCGCGATGATGGGAACGCTGGCCAGGATCAACATTGCGCCGGAGATCAGCGCGTTGACCGCCTTGGCGACGACCACTTCGTGCGCGCGGAGCGGCGTTAGCAGCAGAAGTCCAAGGGTGTCCTCCCGTTTTTCACGGCTGATGATATCGGCGGTAATCAACGGCACGAGCAGCCAGATGAGACTGAACAACGTGGCGTGGAGCACGTTGAACAGGTTTGCGCTCAGCTGCACCATCGCCGCATTTCCCGCCAAGCCGGTGTCGCCAAACCAGGCGACGATCAGCAGGACCAGACCCGGAACAAGCCGGGAATAGTACGTCGTGCCCCGCCGGGCCGACGTTCGCAGTTCGCGTGCTATGATGGGTCGCAGATTCATCCATCTCTCCAGACAGACTCAAGTCCGTATCCTCACACCATCCGCCCAGGATAGTTTCCCGGTTCCTCGCGAACCGTACAAAAACACACGCTATTGGTAGATCAGATACTTGGCACGTTCACGGCGGAACTTCGCCTCGTCAGGCGCCCACGACTTCACGATTTGCGTCGGGCTCACCCCGGCCTGCAGCTCCTTTCGCGTGGCCGTCGTGCCGTTCACCTTGTCGAACATCTTGAAATTGGAATTGCGTTTCACTGCATCGGCGAACAGGTCCCGGCCCGTCTCCTTCTTGATCGCGTCGAGCACGTAGAAATTGATCGGCGTGAGCGGTGCGCGGGAGGGGTCGGTGAACTTGATCTCGACCCCCTGGAGAACGTATTGATCCGACGTGCCGCGATAGGGAACGAACTGCACGCCGGGCAGTTTATACGCGTTCATGCGGGCGGAAAAACTCGGCCCGCTGAGCCAGGGCGCGGCGACGATCTGAAACGGCCTGCCACGCCGTATCCCGATGTCCACGCCGCCGATCTCGCCGAGGATTCCGGTGGAGACATAGTAGAGAGGGGCCTCGCCGGTCCGGATGTTGGGCGATGTCGGCACCCAGTTCAGGCCGGTGTCGTCCCAGACCATCCCCCGCTTCCAACCGGCCATCGGCATGACGGTTACATGGCATTGGTACTTGTTCCAGCCCATGCCGTTGATCATCAGCGCCAGCTCGCCGGAGGTCATGCCGTAGACGTAGGGCACGTTCCAGTGCGACACCAGGGAGTTCAAATCTTCAAACTCAGGGGTGAGCAGATTCCCTTCGACCCGCAGTCCGCCGAGCGGATTCGGGCGGTCAAGAACAACGAACTGCTTCCCCCCGAGACCGCATGCGTCCATCGCTTTTCCCATCGTCGCGATGAACGTATAGGAACGGCAGCCGGTGTCCTGCAAATCGTAGACCAGCACATCAATGCTCGCGAGCATGGCCGGGGTGGGCGTGCGGACCGGTCCCGGCCCATACAGTGAAAAAACGGGAAGTCCGGTGCGCGGATCGGTGTGGTTCTTGAATTCCTTGCCCGCGAGGATCTCGCCGTAGACGCCGTGTTCCGGCGCGAACAGGGCAACCAGATTCACGTTCGGTGCCTGTCGCAACACGTCAATGATCGTCTCGCCGCGGCCATTGACACCGGAGGGATTGGTCAGGAGACCGACGCGTTTGCCGGCGAGCAAATCGAAGTTGCGCCGGGCCAGCGTTTCACTGCCGAGAAGAATCTTCGCCGATGAAGCGGTTCGGGAAGCACCGGACGAGAAGGAGGTCGAACTTTGTGCCGGCCGCGGATTTGGATTGCAGGCAATGGTCAGCAAGACCATGCCACCAAGCAACGACGCGATTCCCGTGCGCATGAACATCGGCGGAGCATGCGCGAGCGGACGGGCGAGGGCAATCTCACACGCAAAATTTCTGGTGCGCGAACGGGCAATTGGAAAATGCCTCCCGCAAAGGCGCGGAGCAGGTTCCCTGCTCGCGAGTATTTTATGAACGCTCGAATGGAGCGCGGCTGGGCAACAAAACGGACAGGCGTTACTTCGCTTTGCGTCTTCGCGTGAGGTTTCCCGCTGTTTCTAACAGCAGTCTTCGCTGGCAACTATTTACGTGCCTTTAAGCGCGGCACTCCTCGCCGGGCGCGGGCCGCAGAACTTTGATCTTCGGATACGTCGCGCGGATCTGTTGCTCAAACCACTCTTGGGAATCCACGTCGCCGTGACCGAGAACCACCGTGCGTGGCGAAACGCGACCGACGAAGTCAAGCAGCTCGTCGCGATTGGCGTGGGCGGTCAGATCAAATTCTTTCAGGTCGCATCGCCGGGTCACCTCGCCGCCGCTCGGGCTGAACATAAACGTCTCGCCGTGCGCTGCTGCTCGCAGCTTGCCGGCCGGGGTCGATGGGTCTGCGTAGCCGACGAAGAAGATGGACTGGTTTTCATCACCAATCATCCGCACCGCGAGATCGTGCGCGGCGGTGTTCTCGCTCATCATCCCGGCGGTGATCACGAACAGGCGTCCGCCTTTGAGCTTCATTTTGTCAGCCTGCCCTTTTTCGAGCACGACCAGGTTGAGCGCCTCACGGAGTTGCAGGCCGGTCAGATTGCGGTTCGCCCGGTGCGCTTCCAGATCGTAAATCTCGGTGAACACCCGTCCCAGCCCGCCGATATAAACGGGTTGTTCCTTCAACTTGCCTTCCTTCATCAGCACGGCGAGCAGCGCGAGAATTTCCTGCGATCGGCCGAGCGCAAATGTTGGAATCAAGATGCAGCCCTTCTTCTTGAGCGCCCCCTGGATGGCCTGGGTGAGGCGTTCGATCTCGGTTTCGCGTGTGAGCCCTTCGGGCACCTCATGGTTGCCCCGCGTGGTTTCGAGGATCAATACATCGGCCTTCACGTCCTGGTACTGTGCGCCCTTCAGAATGGTCTGGTCGGTGAAGCACACGTCGCCGGAGTAGAAGACCGTTTCCTTCTGGCCGCGCAACATGATCCCGGCAGAACCGAGCGCGTGCCCGGCGTCGAGAAATTCCAGGGTCGGCGACGCAAACCCGGACTTCACTTTTTCGTGAGACGCCCACTCCACTTCGCGGTTGTATTTGAACCCCTGAAACACGTGCGACATGTCATCGATTTCCTGATGGCTGAACAGCGGGTAGTCCTTGATGCCGCGTTCGTCGCGCTGGCGTTTCATGACGTTGACCGAGTTGTGCAGCACGCGTTCCACGATGAAATAACTCAGCTCGGTCATCAGCGCGTGGGCCTGCGGCCAGCGACGCAACGCGACCGGCAACGAACCGACGTGATCATGGTGGCAATGCGAGATCGCGATCGCGTCGAGGTCCTCGTCCTTGATCCGGTCGAAGAGCGGCAAAGACTCGCGACCTTCAAGTTTTGGGTGCATCCCCGCATCCAGCAGAATGCGATGGTCATCCACCTCCACGAACCAGCCGCTGGCACCGATTTCGGGGGTGGGATTGAGATTAATAATCCGCATAAAAAAACGACTTCTAGCAGGTTGAGAACCGATGGAAATCGATTCAAGCCAGCCACCAAATCACCGCAGCTCGTTGCCCGGCTTCCATTTAATGTTGCAACCCATCGAGGGTTTTTGCCCGGGCGAAATTGGCGCTGCGTTCAACAGGGAATCCATCGCGGCACGCAGATCCCCTCCGGTGACAGGACGTCCGTTTTCCGGCCGGGCATCATCGAACTGACCACGGTAAACGAGTTTCCGCGATTGATCGTAGAGAAAGAAATCAGGCGTGCAGGCGGCGCGAAAGGCACGGGCGACTTCCTGCGTTTCGTCATACAGGTAAGGAAAGGTGTATCCGGCATCGCGAGCTTCTTCGGCCATTTTCGCCGGGCAGTCCGCCGGGTATTTCTTCGCGTCGTTCGAGTTGATCGCCACGACTGCGATGCCGCGCTCGGAATATTTACGACCAATCCCGGCCAGCTCCGGGCGGATCAATTTCACGTAAGGGCAGTGATTGCAGATGAACACCACCAAGACGCCGCGAGCCTCGACAAAGCTGTTCGACGACACCGTTTTTTCGTTGGTATCAGGCAGCGAGAACGCCGGCATCAAGGTGCCCAGTTCCTGCATGGTTGACGGAGTTAACGACATGCACAGCACTGTGCCGGGCGTCATTCCGCTTGTCGAGGATTTCACCCGGTGGACGAAACTTCGCTCAGGTGAACCGGCGAAATGCCGATACTCCACACATGGTCAACGGATCCGGTTTGGCACGGAGACGACCGTTGCCCCGTCAACTATGAAATTGACAACCCTCTCGGTATAAGATAGATCCGCAGTAACCCTACAACCCCCAAACCTTAACCCAATAAGGCATTATGACTCCATCCAATCAGGACATACCCCAAAAGATTCAGGAATTACAGACCGCCCAGTCCCAGATCCGGTTCTGGCGGACACTGTCTATCATCGCCGTCATTCTCATCGTCGTCACCTCTGTGACGCTCATCTCCTCCGCCATCGGCCAGCTCATCTCACCCGGCCCCCGTCAGCAGGCCTTCCTCGATGATCTCGTCAAAGGCATCAACCAGGACATCGTTCCCGAGCTTCAGCGAATGGGCACCCAGGCGGCGGCGGATGTCGCCCCGATCGTCCAATCCGAGCTGCAGAAGCTCAACGAGATGGCCCCGGAGTTCGCCGAGTCCCTGCGGAGCGAGCTTTACACCCTGTCCGTGAACGTGAGCGAAGACAGCGAGCAGATTCTCGACGACAGTTTTCGCAGCATGATCGAGGGCCGTCGGCAATGGATTGAAAACAACTTCGCGGGCGTCGACCGCGAGAAGGTTGATACCATGCTGGAGAATCTCACCATCATCGCCCACGAGCGGGTCGAAGCCTTCAGCGACGCCGCCTTCGCGCAGCAGATCATCGCGCTCAACCGCATCACTGAACACCTTCAGACCATCCAGCAGTCGGAGATGGCGAATGTCAGCAACGACGTCCCGACCTGGGAGATGGGCCTATTGTTCTTTGACATCGTCCGGGACGATCTCTCCCGGGTGCAGACGCTCAACACGGAAACCTCGTTGTTGACGGAAGAAGACCGAGTTCAAATCGAAGTTGACGCTTCGGACGAATAACAACCCACCGACCAATCAAGAAAGGATTTTCACATGAGCGAAGACAATAAATCAGTAGCACAGCCCGCGGCGAACGCCGCCGTCGACTACGTCAACGAACAACTCACCGCCGCCCGCGCGAGCCTCGGCCGCACCAAGATGGTGGCGGTCATCATCATCATCATCGTGCTGGCCTACATGAGCTTTGTCACCAAGAGCATTCTGGCCCATCTCGAACCGCAACAGGCGGCGAACACCGCCAAGGGCGTCCTCACCATCCAGCTGGCGGAACGGGGCGAAATTCTCGCCGATCAGTTGAAGGCGAAAATCCCCGAGATGATGCAGCGCCTGCCGGAGGTCGTGCTCCACCGCATGCCTGCGATCCGCGAAGGCATCGAGAACCGCATCTCCGCCGAACTCAAGAACTACGCCCGTAAAACGGCCAGCGAGCTGGAGCCCCAGCTGGATGAGTTCCTCACCAACCACACCGACGACATCAATGAGTTCCTCAACGCCTCCCAGGATCTCGACGCGTTGCGGGAGGATCTAAACGACGACCTCGACGAGTTGATTGCGAACTACCTGAAGAACACCACGGACGGCTCCGAGACGTTGCTCGAAAAATTTGAGCAATCCCAGGTTCTGCTCAACAACATCGCCGACCACACCCAGCGTCTGGCCCACGATGAAGACCTCTCGGATCGCGAGAAACAGACCCGCCGGGCCGTCGCCGTCCTGCTCGTGAAAGCGGATTTCAAGCTTTACGACAACACCCGTCATTCAATGCACGATGACGAGGATGCCGAATAGCCGTCATTGAATCTCGATCACGCGGGGATCTTCGGATCCCCGCTTTTTTGTTTTGGTCATTCAAGCGGTTCGTTCCATCCTTCGCCCATGCCTGACACCAACGAAGCCTGGGAATTTGATCTCGCCGTAATCGGCGGCGGCAGCGGCGGATATGCGGCGGCACGCACGGCGCACGCGGCCGGGCTCAAGGTCGCCGTGATCGAAGGAGGTGCGGAAGTCGGCGGCCTCTGCATCCTGCGTGGCTGCATGCCGACCAAGGCGTTGCTGTATGCGGCGGAAGTCGCGCATCTCGCCCGCAACGCCGGAACCTGGGGAATCAAAACCGGCGAGGTCACGATTGATTTCCCGGCGGTCATGGCGCGCAAACGGAAATTGATCAAGGACTTCGCGGACTACCGGAAAGGACAGCTCAACGACGGACGGTTCACCCTCATTCGCGGCCAGGCCCGGTTCCGTGATCCGCACACCCTGGAACTGAGCAACGGCGGAACCGTTTCCGCAAAACACTTCGTTATCAGCACCGGCTCGGTCATCTCCGAACCTCCCCTGCCCTCGCTCAAGGAAGCCGGATATCTCACCAGCGATTCCGCGCTCGAACTGGATCATCTGCCGAAGTCACTCGTCGTTCTCGGCGGTGGCGCCATCGCCATCGAGGCCGCCCAGTTTTTCGCCCGCATGGGAACCCTCGTCACGATCATCCAACGCAGCACCCACATCCTGAAGGACTTCGACGAGGACGCGTCCATCGAAGTCGAAAAGGCGTTGCGGGCCGAGGGCATTCACCTTCACACGGACACACATCTGGTCGAGGTGCACAAACATCGCAACCACAAAACCGTTGTCTTCGAAAAGAACGGAGCCCGCCTGGAAGCGTCGGCCGAGGAAATCCTGTTCGCGCTCGGCCGTTCGCCCAACACCGCCTTTCTGCATCTTGAAAAAGCCGGAGTGGAAACCGACAGGGGGCGCGTCAAGGCCGACGATATGATGAGGACCTCCGCAGCACACATTTACGCCGCCGGTGACTGCACCGGACCGCACGATATCGTCCACATCGCGATCCAACAGGGCGAACTCGCCGCCCACAATATTGTCAATGCGGCCAGTCCCAAAACAATGGACTACCGCCAGCTGACGTCCGTCGTGTTCAGTGACCCGCAGGTGGCGACCGTCGGGCTCACCGAACACGCCGCGAAGGAAAAAGGAATCAAGTATCTGGTGGCCAGCTACCCGTTCAATGACCACGGCAAATCGCTCATCATGGAAGCGTTGCATGGCTTCGTGAAACTGCTGGCGAACCCGGTGTCCGGCGAAATTCTGGGCGGTTGCTGTGTCGGTCCAGTCGGCGGCGAACTGATCCACGAAATCATCGTCGCCATGACCTGTCGGATGACCGTCCACGCCCTCGCCGCCACGCCACACTATCACCCGACCCTTGCCGAGATCTGGACCTATCCCGCCGAGGAATTGGCGGATCAGATTCCACTCAAACAGCCGTAGTCGCGAGCGGGAGCGCCGGTTGATCACCCCAAAAAAAGAACCGCCGGAGATCCTCCGGCGGTTTTCGGAATTATCGAGCGCCTCAAGGCTGGTCGTACTCCCCGATCGACCGGATCCAGATGTTACGGAAGCGCATCGGGTTGTTGTGATCCTGCAGTTGGATGAACATTTCGGGATCATGGGGCTTGTCGTAATTGCCGTTGTTCTGGTGAGGGGTGGTTCCGGCGAACTCTTTTCGATGATGAAGCACGACGCCGTTGTGAATCACGGTCACCGCCGCCTTCTTCTCGATCTTCCCATTCGCATCCCAGCGCGGTGATTCAAAAATAATGTCATAGGTCTGCCAGGCACCCGGTGGTTTGGAGGCATTCACCAATGGAGGAGATTGTCCGTAAATGCCGCCCGCCTGACCGTCCGGATACGTTGGGTTATCGTAACTGTCGAGCACCTGAACTTCATAGATCCCGTTGAACAGAATCCCGCTGTTGCCACGACCCTGACTATTGCCGTCAACCTTGGCCGGGGTTGCAAATTCAATGTGGAGCTGAAAGTCGGCGAACTTGTCCTTCGTCCGGATGCTACCGGTTTTGGGGGCCACCTCCATGTAGCCGTTCTCCACTTTCCAGGAGGCCTTCCCGTCGTTGCCTGTCCATTGATCCAGATTGTGGCCGTCGAAGAGTATCACTGCGTCACCGGGAGCGGGTGCCGAATGACTGAACGTGGTTCCCGGTGTCACGATCTTCGGCTGCGGACGGTCACCGTCATGAACGTGCCATTGGGTTCCGGGAATGATCGGGGTGGTGGTGTAACCGAGTTTTCCATCGGCTGCACCGGCCGAAATCACCAGAGCCGACAAACACGATAATACACCCAGAGGTAAATATTTTGTGGTCATGCGGAGAGGTTGCCGCACCGTCGGCAACCAAGGCAAGCCACATCTGATTCAGGAGTGCGTTTGAAACCGGGCTCTTTTCTCTGAGAGGATAAAGTGATGGTGAGGAGAGGTAAAACTTTGGGCTGAACAAAAAGCGTAAAAAGGGGGGCCTTGGAATGGCATGAAAGAGTCCACTACAATGAATTAACAGGGAGAGAACCCACTC
>JBDNGP010000186.1:0-14902 GCA_041689265.1 Verrucomicrobiota bacterium | reverse complement strand
TCCGCCGTGAAGATCCCAGCTTTTTGCAGAATCCTGAGCCGATATTCCAGGTGCATAAGCCGCCTGCAACCCTGCGGCACTAAGTGCAACCAACCCCGTGGAGGCAATGATCTTGTTCATAATTGTCTGTTCCAGATATAGATTCGTACCCTTTGTGTCAGAACTTAAATAGCTGGACGTTTTTATTGTTCTGACATGCTGTTGTCAAACAGAAATGTTACCTTTTTTCAACACGTTAGATAAGCGGATCCCGGCGCTGAAACACTGGACTAGCTCGTTGATTTCGGGCTAATCCAGCATCAATTTGACTGAATTCACAGGAAACTTCTTTCCCGGGCACGCTGTATAGACTGTATTGATCTGCTGATGCGTTTTAACCGCCGCCACTGACAGGCGACATCTTGCCATCAGATAGTTCGTCAGCGCCGCCAACGACTTCAGCTGAGCCGGCGTCGGCGGCGATTTCTCGAAATTACCCACCAGACAAATTCCGAGACTGATCCGATTGAGGGACTCACTCGCCAGATGCCCCCCCGGCAACTGCTTCTGCCACCGATTTCCGGCTACGATCGCGCCGTCGGGCATCCCTTTTCCGTTGCCGATGACAAAATGATACGCGAGCCCGTTCTCCATGTGGCGCGTCTCCCGGTGATACTCATCCATCCCTTTCACGTTTCCAGACGTCGTCGCACTGTGGTGATATACGATGTTCTTCCATTGGCTGCGTTTCACCGTCGTGCGGTTCAATTTGCTTTTCAGGCTGGATTCGATTTCGGGCTTCCCCTCGGCTTTGGCAGGAATAACCAGCTTTTGCCCGATCCTGATCTTCGTCTTGGTGGAAAGCTCGTTGGCCGTTGCGATTTCACCCAGACGAACGCCGTAGGTTCGCGAAAGGCCGCTGAGGGTCTCGCCTTTCTTGACCACGTGAACCCGATCAGCCAACGCCACCCAACCCGGGAACAGCGCCACCAAGGCTGCACCGAGAAACCGGCGACGCGAACAACATGAACATGGCAATTGATCAGTCACTTGAAATTCTTCCGTTCGCCGTAACATGGCAGAAACATCAGTTCCAGCATTTTTCTATTCTCGGCAACATTCTGAAAACGAACAACGTCCTCGGCGATTGCCGGTTCCATCGCCGCTTCAACAGGAGGTACCGAGCGCGATTGATGGATCAAAAAAGGAATTGCGATTCGATGCGGATTTAGTGAACTTGGCACCGAGCCTTGTCCACCGACTGATCGATGCCCTACAGAAGAATCAAAGCCATCACTTTCGATGTTGGGGGAACATTGATACACCCATGGCCGTCCGTCGGGCATGTCTACGCCAGCGCCGCATTCAGACACAACGAGCGCTCGCTGGACGCCTCGGAACTCAACCATCGTTTCATCAAGGCATGGAGAAACCGCATCGATTTCGATTATTCCTATGAGGCGTGGGGCCGGTTGGTTGACGCCACGTTCACAGGATTGCTGACAAAACCTCCGAGCGAAACATTTTTCCCGGACCTTTACAGGGCATTCGCGAAACCTGAGAATTGGAGGCTTTACAGCGACGTGATCCCGACCTTGGAAGAACTGGCGAGTCGAGGGATCCCGCTGGCCATCGTTTCCAACTGGGATGAACGACTCCGACCGCTGCTGAACGCCCTCAATTTGGGCGGCTACTTTCAGTCGATGCTGATCTCCTGTGAGATCTATTTCCTCAAGCCTTCGAACGTCATTTTTGATCACGCCCTCCGAAGTCTGGGGGTCCCCGCAGAATCCGTTTTGCACGTGGGAGACAGCGTTTCTGAAGACGTCAGCGGTGCGCGGGCGGCCGGTTTTCAAGCGGTACTGATTGACCGATTGGGCACGCAAGAGCCCGGCAGAATTACGTCGCTGGACGACCTCGTCGAGATGGTAACCGAGCACTGATCGGCCGACGGTCCGGGATTAGCCCCGGTATTCCCGGACCGAAGCAGGGCTTATAGTTTTGCGGATTCATTGACGGGCGGCGCCCCTGACCGCTACATACTGAATCAGCGACCGTTGACTCGTTCTGAATTTTCCGGACCGAAATTCACACCGCTCGCGTGATTCGCATGAAGCTATTGAATGCCTTATTCAGCTCTTCACTGGGCCGCAAATATCTGATGGCCTTGTCGGGCGCCGCACTGGTCCTCTTTGTCATCGGACACCTCGCTGGCAACCTGCAGATCTTCGGCCCGCCCGATTTGATCAACGCCTACGGCGCGTTTCTGCACAGCAAACCTTTGCTGCTTTGGGGCGCGCGGATCGGCCTGCTCGCCACCATCGGAATTCATATCTGGTCCGCGATTACGTTGAGCCGTGACAACAAGGCGGCGCGGCCGGTCCAATATGCAAATTGGAATCCGACGGTCGCGAGTTACGCGTCGCGAACCATGATGATGAGCGGCCTGATCGTCGCGGCGTTCGTTGTGTATCACCTGCTGCATTTCACGGTTCAGGTCGCCCCCATTAACTTCACCGGCCAGGACTTCGCCACTTTCCACGCCGCCGACGGGCATCAGGACGTGTATCGCATGATGATCACGGGCTTCAGCAATCCGCTCGTCTCGATCTTTTACATCGTGGCGATGGGGCTGCTTTGCCTGCACCTCAGTCACGGCGTCAGCGCGATGTTCCAGTCGCTCGGCTTGAAAAACAAATCCTGCGGACCGCTGATTGACAGGCTGGCGACGGGTTTCGCGGTGATCATATTTATCGGCTACGCCTCAATCCCCGCCGCAGTCCTGCTCGGTCTGGGCAAGGACGCTTTGAAATAACATGGCTCTCAATTCAAACATTCCGTCCGGACCGCTCGCGCAAAAGTGGGACAAACACAAGTTCGACATGAAGCTTGTGAACCCCGCCAACAAACGGAAGTTCGAAGTCATCGTCGTCGGCTCGGGACTCGCCGGTGCGAGCGCGGCAGCCTCCCTCGCCGAACTTGGTTATGGCGTGAAATGCTTTTGCTATCAGGACAGCCCGCGTCGCGCCCACTCCATCGCCGCGCAGGGCGGAATCAATGCGGCAAAGAATTATCAGAACGACGGCGACAGCGTGTTCCGCCTGTTCTACGACACAATCAAAGGCGGTGATTTCCGGGCGCGCGAAGCAAACGTTTACCGGCTCGCGCAAGTCAGCGTAAACATCATCGATCAATGCGTCGCCCAAGGCGTTCCGTTCGCCCGCGAATACGGTGGTCTGCTGGATAATCGCTCGTTTGGCGGCGCGCAGGTCAGCCGCACGTTTTACGCACGCGGCCAGACCGGCCAGCAACTTTTGATCGGCGCCTATTCAGCGCTCAGCCGGCAGATCGGCGCGGGCACCGTGAAGATGTTTCCCCGAACGGAGATGCTTGATCTGGTGTTGGTCGACAGCCATGCGAAGGGCATCATCACCCGAGACATGACGAACGGGAAAATTGAACGTCATTCCGCCGACGCGGTAATCGTGGCGACCGGTGGTTATGGGAACGTTTTTTTCCTGTCGACGAATGCTGTCGGGTGCAATGTCACCGCCGCTTATCGCGCCCACAAGCGCGGCGCGTTTTTTGCCAATCCCTGTTACACGCAGATTCATCCGACGTGTATCCCGGTCAGCGGCGATCATCAGTCGAAATTGACCCTCATGTCCGAGTCGCTCCGCAACGACGGCCGGGTTTGGGTGCCGAAGAAAAAAGAAGACTGCGGCAAACCGGCCTCGCAAATACCGGAGTCGGATCGCGATTATTATCTTGAGCGGAAGTATCCCAGTTTCGGCAACCTCGCACCGCGTGACATTGCGAGCCGCGCCGCCAAAGAAGCGTGCGATGCCGGTCTTGGGATCGGCCCCACCGGGCTTGGCGTTTACCTGGACTTTAAGGACGCCATCAAACGCGTGGGCGAAGACAAGATCAAGGAACGCTACGGCAACCTGTTCGACATGTATGAGTGCATCACCGGTGAAAACGCCTATTCGCGGCCGATGCGCATTTTCCCGGCGGTTCACTACACGATGGGCGGCCTTTGGGTGGATTACAATTTGCAGAGCAACGTCCCCGGCCTGTTCGTCCTCGGCGAAGCCAATTTCTCAGATCACGGCGCCAACCGCCTCGGCGCGAGCGCCCTCATGCAGGGTCTTGCCGACGGTTATTTCGTCGCTCCTTACACCATCGGAAATTACTTCGCGTCGACGAAGAAGAATTGCCCGTCGACCGATCACGACTCCTTCAAGGAAGCGGAGGCAAACGTGCGCGGCGTCACCAGCCGGCTTTTGAAAAACAAAGGCAAGCGAACGGTCCGCTCGTTCCACCGGGAACTCGGCAAAATCGTGTGGGAAAACTGCGGAATGGCCCGCAGCAAAGAAAGCCTTACCGAAGCTTTGAAGCGGATTCCCGAGATTCGCGCGGAGTTCTGGGATAACGTCAATGTGCCCGGTTCTGATGACAATTTGAACCAGGCGCTGGAGTACGGCGGGCGCGTCGCCGACTTCATGGAATTTGCCGAGCTGCTCTGCACGGACGCACTTCAACGGGAGGAGAGCTGCGGCGGGCATTTCCGAACGGAGCACCAATACACGCAGGCGGACCTGGAAGTTCAAAGCGGGTTTACCAACGAGGGCGAGGCCAAGCGTCATGATGACAAGTTCTCGTACGTCGCCGCGTGGGAATGGAAGGGAACCGGCGCGCCACCGGAGCTTCACAAGGAAGAGCTGAAATACGACGAAGTGAAAATGTCCACCCGCAGCTACAAATAAGGAATAGCCATGTCGAAAACTTTAAAGCTTACGTTGAAAATCTGGCGGCAGGACAATCCCGACGACGCAGGCCGTTTTGAAACCTACCCGGTGGATGGCATCAGCGAGGACATGAGTTTCCTGGAAATGCTGGATGTAGTGAACGAGGGGCTGACGGAAACCAAAAAGGAGCCCATCGCATTTGACAGCGACTGCCGGGAAGGAATCTGCGGTACCTGCTCGCTGGTAATCAACGGAATCCCGCACGGCGGTCGCAAAGGCACCACTGCGTGCCAGCTCCACATGCGAAATTTCCAGGATGGACAGACAATCACCGTCGAACCGTGGCGCGCCCGACCGTTTCCCGTCCTGCGCGATCTGGTAGTTGACCGGACTTCGTTTGAGCGAATCATTCAATCCGGGGGGTTTGTTTCAGTTCGAACCGGTGGAACACCGGACGCGAACGCCATTCCGATTTCGAAGGACACGGCAGACCGGGCGATGGACGCCGCCGCCTGCATCGGATGCGGCGCGTGTGTCGCCGCCTGCAAAAACGCCAGCGCCATGCTGTTTGTCGCGGCAAAAGTTTCCCATTTGAACCTTCTGCCACAAGGGAAACCTGAAAAAGATCGGCGCGCACGACAGATGGTCTGGCGTATGGACCAAGAAGGATTTGGGGCCTGCACGGTAACCGGTTCATGCGAAGCGGTTTGCCCGAAGGAAATCAGTCTGGATTTCATCGCAAAACTGAACCGGGACTACGCCATCGCACTGGTCAAATAGCATTCCAAACAGACGAGCCGTTTTCAGAGGGCAGTCTGCCCGGCCCCATTTGACGCAACATCTTCGCAATCATTTCTGTCCCAATATTTTCAATTGACAAAAACGTTCCAGAGAATAACCTCTGCGGACCAGATTTATACGCTATCAAAAAATTGGGAGTGAATATGAAATATACCGGACGCTTAATGAATCACCTGGCTGTTTTTGGAATCGCGATGGCAACTGCCTGCTCGCTCAGCACGGCGAACGCGCAAGTCACCAAACAGGGAACCGCCCACGTTCGCTCCGTCGAAGGATCGGCAAAGTATTCGACAGGAGGCGGCGCATGGCTGTCACTGAAGGCGGGCACCGCTCTTCAAGCCGGTGCCACTGTTTCCACGGCCGCGAATTCGCATGTGGATGTCTATCTGGGCATCAACGGGCCGACGATTCGCATCACCGAAGACTCCACCGTTGGGATTGACAAACTGACCTACACGGACACCGGCGCAGACGCCGTCATCGAAACGCAGCTCAACCTCAAGAAAGGTGTCTTGATGGGCAGTGTTCGTAAACTTGCGGCCGCGTCCCGTTATGAAATCAAGACTCCTGCTGGTGTTGCCGGCATTCGCGGCACGGACTACGTTATCACTGACAAGTGCGCGTTGTTCATTCTCCGTGGACTGGGTCACGTCGCCTACATTCTCCCTGACTCAAACATTCTTTCGGAGTCGGTCTCGACAGGCGAGGCATTCGTTCCTCCGGGCAACAAACGCCCCATCACCAAGTCAGAATTTGACAGCTACTCCCGCGAGATCGCCGCAATGAGCACCTCTGACGACAACGTGGCGGTCCCCACCGGATTTAGCCAACCGACGGACTGGAGCAACCAACTGATCGGTGACGAGGCAAAGGTCTCCGAAGATGAGCCGGTCGACGCGGACTGATCCCCGGCCAACACCCTGTAAAACCAACACATTACCCGGAGCAACCGTAGTTGCTCCGGGTTTTTTGTTTGACTTGAGATGCTCATCGTTTTCTGCTCTTCTTAATCGCATCCGATGACCTCATCCCCCCGGAACAAGTCACTCATCATCGCCACCTGCGCCGTTTTGGTCGCCTGCCTCCTCCCGGTTTTTTCCTACTTCGTCTCCGGCAATTTCCTCGATTCACTGGAACTCGACTCCTTTGATTGGAGAATGCGACAATCCGTCAAGTCCGGTACGCCGCCCGCCAACAACCTGGCCGCTGTTTATATCGATGAAAACACCGTCGCGTATTTGGGGACGAACTACGCCCTCGACTTTCCCTACCCGCGATCGGTCCATGCACGGCTGGTACGGGAACTCAGCGTCCAAGGCGCGAAGGGCGTCGCGTTCGACATCCTGTTCAAGAACCGCCGCTATAGTGATCCCCAGCATTTTCCCGTAGACGGTGGCCCACCCGTGAGTTCCGACGATTTTTTTGCCGAGGAAATGGGTGACGCAGGCAATGTTGTTTTGGCCGCCGGCAAAGAGAGTTCACCCGCCCCTCTTTTTGAAACTAACGCGTCTGCAGTCGCCCACATCTCGACAAAGAAAGACCACGACGGGGTATTGCGCAGAGTCCAGCCATTTGTCATCGATCCGGAGAATCCAAACGAGCGCCGATGGCACATGGGCATCGTCCTCGCGGCCAAGGAGCTCGGCCTGGATCTGGAAGCACCTGAATTCCCCACCAATGGCATTCAGTTCCGATCAGCATCAGGCTCGCCGGTCACCATTCCATTGGACCGGCACGGCGACGTGATCGTCGACTGGAATATTTCTTGGAATGACGACCGCATCCTCACCATGCGGTATGACGCCGTGATCGAAGCGGACATTGAACGTCAGTTCCAGGAACTGGGGGACGCCGGCGAGCCCGGGACAAACCCGCCCGCGCCGCCGGATGACGCGAACGAAAAACCATTTAGTAACCGCCTTGTCGTGGTGGGCTCCCTTGCGGAAGGGAACAATGTCACCGATCTGGGGGCGACGCCGGTTTCTGTTGAGACGCCACTGGTCATCACCCACTTGAACGTTGCAAACATGGTCCTGAAGAATCGCTTCATCATCCAGCCCGGACTCGCGTTTGAGGTGTTGCTCGTGCTGTTGCTGAGTTCCCTCGCCTCGCTGATCACGTTGAAAACACGACCTACTCATGCGGGACTATGGATTCTCTGCATTGCCGCTGGCTTGGCTGCGGTCGCACTGCTGTTCTTTGTGCATCTGAAAATCTGGCTCCCGGTGGTGACCCCCATTGCCGGAGGCCTGTTCCTCCCCTACATATCGTTGGTTACATTTCGGCTTGTGTTCGAGGAAACCGAACAGAAGCGGGTCAAGAACGTGTTCAAAAGCATCGTCTCACCAAACGTCGTGAACGAACTGCTGAGCACCGAAACACTTTCCCTCGTCGGCGCCCGCCGTCACATAACGGTGTTCTTCGCGGACATTCGCGGATTCACCCAAATGACGGATTCGAAGCAATCAAAGGCCGAACAATTTGCTCGAGAGAATCAGCTATCACGCGAGGAAGCCGAGGCGCATTTTGACAAGAGCTCCAGCGAAGTACTCGCCACGGTCAACAGCTACCTCGCACTCATCGCAGACGTGATCAAGAAGCACGACGGCACCCTTGACAAGTACATCGGTGACTGTGTCATGGCATTCTGGGGAGCCCCAACTCCGAATGAAAAACACGCGGTTTCATGTGTCCGCGCCGCGATCGACGCCCAGCGCGCGATCTACAATTTCAATCAGCAACGGTTCAAGGAAAATGAACAGTTAAAAGCGTCGGGCAAGGACACCCCACTTTTGGATCTTCTGACCTTGGGGACCGGAATCAACACTGGCATGACCACCGTCGGGTTGATGGGATCCCGGGAACACATTTCGAACTACACCGTGTTTGGAGGCGATGTGAATCTGGCCAGCCGACTCGAAGGGCTTTCCGGTCGCAGCCGGATTTTCATCGGCGAAGCCACCTTCTTGGAACTTCAAAAACACGACCCGACGCTGGCGGCCAGCTGTGTCAAGCAGCCTCCCACCACCGTCAAAGGGATCCAGACACCGATTTCGCACCACGAAGTCCCGTGGCGCGAATCAGATCCATCGCCCGAGAAATCAGATTCATGATTTCCATTGAGCAAAGAGATGCTCAGTTGATACATTGCGGTTATGCGGACGGTCATTTACCCAGGCAGTTTCGATCCAGTGACCAACGGCCACCTCGACATCATTCATCGTGCAGCCCGCCTATTCGATAAGGTGATCGTCGCCGTGGCGAGTAACGAAAACAAGCAACCCCTGTTCACACTGCAGGAACGGGTCGACCTCGCCGGGGTTGCGGTTAAAGACATTCCCAATGTTGAGATCGACTCCTTCGACGGCCTGCTGGTCAGTTATGTGAAACAACGTGAGGGACAGGCGATCCTCCGCGGTCTCCGCGCGGTGTCCGACTTCGAGTTTGAATTTCAGCTCGCACTCATGAACCGTAAACTCGACGAAAAAATCGAAACCATTTTCATGATGCCAAAAGACACTTACACGTTCCTGAGCTCGCGCATGGTCAAGGAGATCGCGCGCCTCGGCGGCGACGTGGGCGCATTTGTCCCCGCTCTAGTCGAATCAACACTCAAGAAGCGATTCTTCAACTCCTGATCATTATGGCTCTGCTTATCAATCTCCGGGATATCGAAGACGAGGACGCCGAACTGGCCGGCGAACTTTCGATTGAAGAACTGGAATTCGACTTCACCGATGAAGTCATTCATTTTGCAAAACCGCTGACCTATCAGCTGACGGCCCAGTCATTGCCCGATGCCGTATTGGTCCGGGGAAAACTGCGCCTCGTGCTCGACTGTGAATGTGTTCGCTGCATGAAACCGGTCGAATACCCCCTGGAATTCCCAGATTGGGCCTGTCATCTCCCGACGACCGGTGAGGAAAAGGTCCCCATAAATATGGGTTCAGTGGACTTGACGCCCTATATTCGCGAAGATATGGTGCTCGCTTTTCCGCAACATCCGTTGTGCCGGGAAGATTGCCCTGGGCTGGCTCCAAAACAACCTAAACCCGCCGTCGACATGTCGGCGGACGGTGAAAAAAAGTCGCCCTGGGACCAACTAAATCAATTGAAACTGTAGTCTGAGATTATGCCAGTACCAAAGCGTAAACCGTCAAAAAGCAGGCAGCGTATGCGCCGTGCATACAACAGCGTGCTAACATTGCCGCAGCTGAACACCTGCCCGCAATGCGCCGCCCCCTACGTCTCGCACCGGGTCTGCCCGTCATGTGGATTTTATCGTGGTCGCCAAGCTGTGACCATCGAATCTCTCGCCTGATCTATCCTTGGTTGTTGCAGTCTTAGCGGTATCTCTTCGAACCAGCTATGAGAATTGCCGTGGATGTCATGGGTGGGGACCATGGCTGCGAGACTGTCGTGCACGGCGCCCGGCTGGCGTTGGATCAGGACTGGAAGATTGACCAGATCTTGCTGGTCGGAAGAGAAGAGGAAATCAATCCCGCAATAAAGCGCTTTAGCTTGAGGAACTCGCGGGTGAGCGTCGTTAACGCCACCCAAGTTCTGGAAATGACCGACAAACCGGTTGAAGGTCTGCGGAAAAAGAAAGATTGCTCTGTCCTCAGGGCGGTTGATCTGGTCAAGCAAGGGCAGGCGGACGCGATCATTTCACCCGGCAACACCGGGGGGCTTCTGGCGGCCTCCACGATTCGCCTGCGGACACTCAAGGGAATTGATCGCCCCGGCATCCCGACCGTAATCCCAACTGACAGCAGCCAGTTCGTGCTACTGGATTCCGGCGCAAACATCGGTGCGAAGCCACTGCACCTTGTTCAGTACGCGGTCATGGGCAGTATTTACAGCCGCACAATGCTGGGATGCGCGTCACCTCGAGTTGGTTTGCTCTGCAACGGCACCGAAGAAAACAAGGGCACAGAACTCACTCAAGCTGCCCTCCGACTGTGCCGGAAGGTGGACATTAATTTCATTGGGTATGTCGAAGGACACGCGCTGTTCAACAATGAAGTCGACGTCGTTGTGTGCGACGGGTTCATTGGAAACATCGTCCTGAAAACCGCTGAAAGTTTTGCCAAATGTCTGGTTCGTTTTTTGAAGCAGGAATTTGGAAAGAACCCGAAACGGCAGTTGGGTGCGCTGCTGGCCAAGAGCGCGTTTGGCGCGATCAAGGACCGGATGGACCCCGACGCCTACGGCGGAGCGCCCATTTTGGGCATCGACGGAGTTGTGATCAAAGCACACGGTTCGGCGAATGAACGCGCCATCATGAACGCCATTCGAATAGCCTGTGAAGCGGTCAAGAATCGGATCACGGAGAAGTTCTCCGCCGAACTGGACGCCGCAGACAAAGTCATCAAACCTCTCATCCAAGACGCCGAAAAAAACGACACACCATGAGCGACACCAAATCCAATGGGCAGGAGCTCTACAATCCAAGGGCAGAGCACGGTTTCCTTGGCCGTACCTGTTCGATCACTGCGGTTGGATCGTACGTCCCCGAGAGAATCGTCACCAACGCCGATTTGGAAAAAACGGTCGATACGTCCGACGAATGGATCACTTCCCGCACCGGCATCAAGGAACGCCGGATCGCTGCAGAAAACGAGTTTACCTCTGATTTAGGAACCAAGGCGGCACTCCGGGCGATGAACAACGCCGGTATCACGGCGGATCAGATTGATCTGATCATCGTGGCGACCATCACGCCGGATATGACTTTCCCCTCAACGGCAGCGCTGATCCAGGCCAAAATCGGGGCATCGCGGGCTGCCGCATTTGACGTCGAGGCCGCTTGCTCCGGTTTCATCTATGCTTTGGAAATCGGCCAGCAGTTCATCATGTCCCGCACCTACAACACGGTGCTTGTGATCGGCGCGGAAAAACTTTCCTCCATCATCGACTGGACTGATCGCAACACCTGCGTGCTTTTTGGCGATGGCGCGGGAGCGGCGATTCTCCAGAACCGTCCTAATTCACACGGATTGCTGGCGGCCTGCATGGGGGCGGACGGATCAAAAGCCGAACTTCTCAGCATGCCCGGCGGCGGGAGTCGATGCCCAGCCACCACGGAATCCGTCAAAGCCGGCATGCATTACCTGCGCATGGAGGGCAAGGAAACCTTCAAGAACGCGATCAACGCGATGAATTCTGCCGCCCATGAGGCTCTGGCCCGGTGCCGGTTGAGCATTTCTGACATCAAATGTGTCGTTCCCCATCAGGCGAATCGAAGAATTATCGATGCGGTCGGCGAACGTCTGGGGGTGAAACCCGAGCAGGTGTTCGTCAACCTTCACAAATATGGTAATACTTCTGCCGCATCCGTCGCTATCGCTTTGGACGAAGCCGTTCAAGAAGGCATCATTCAACGTGGCGACCTGGTTTTGCTGGTGGTGTTTGGGGCCGGGATGACCTGGGGTGCCGCCGTAATTGAGTGGTAGTCCCGATTGACCAAATCTTTTAATGTGATACGTTTTTTTCGTTGCTATGAGCGCCAGTAAAATCAACCCATCCACCCTCCGGTCGACCGATCCGGATTCCTCCGACCCCACCCTGCTGAATCTCGCGGCCGATCAGGTCTTCTTCTGCAAGAACGGCATTGAATTCCGATCCGCTTCGTCCATCCCAGTTTGGATGGAGATGACAGTGGATCTCAGGGAAAACAAAGGCGAACATCTGGCCTGCAACGGCGTGGTGGTTTCCTGCTCCGGCAACCGGCACACGGGGTTCCAAATCGCGATGGTCTTCACCGGCATGTCCCCGCAGCATCAGCAACAGCTCGACACCTTTACCTTCGCCTCGCTCTAAGCCACCCGCCCGTTTTTCAGAAAATCAAATGGAACTTTTTCACCGCATCCTGCGGACGGCTGTCGAAGGTGGGGCCTCTGACATTCACGTCAAAATCGGCAGTCCGGTCATTTTCAGAATCAACGGGGAGCTCGTTGCGATCGAGTGCCCGGTTCCGGAAGCGGCATGGATGGACAAAGTCGTCAAAGAAGTTGTCCCGCCGCACAGTCGCAAACGGCTGGACGAAGAACATGAGGCGGACTTCTCCTACTACTTTGAAGGCGTCGGACGTTTTCGGACAAACCTGTTTCAGCAGCGTGGCAGCTTTTGTCTGGCGATGCGTCACGTGAAAAATGACGTCCCCTCGTTTGAAGATCTCGGACTATTGCCGCAACTGAGAAGCATTGCCGAATCACATCGCGGCATCGTGCTGGTTTCCGGCGCGACCGGCAGTGGTAAATCAACCACACTCGCGGCGATGATTGAGCACATTAACGCCAATCAGAAAAAACATATCATCACGCTGGAAGACCCGATCGAGTTTGTTTTTGAAGACAACCAGAGCGTCATCGAACAACGCGAGATCGGGCTCGATACCGGTTCATTCTCGCACGGGTTGCGTCACATCCTGCGGCAGGATCCCGACATCATCATGATCGGCGAGATGCGGGATGACATCTCCGTTTCTGCCGCCATCAACTCGGCTGACACCGGCCATCTGGTCATCTCCACGATCCACACCACGACCGCCTCCCAGGCTGTCAGCCGCATTCTGGAATTTTTCAAAGCCGAGGAACGCGAGCAGGTTCGCAGACAGCTTGCCGCGACACTCCGCGCGGTCATCTGCCAGCGAATGGTTCCAACCATTGACGGCGGGGTGTTGCCCGCCCAGGAAATCATGCTGAACAGTCCAATGGTCCGGAAACTTATCGAAGAGAACAGGTTGGACAAACTTAATGCCGCCATCGAAACCGGCACGGATGACGGCATGCTGAATTTCAACCAGCACCTGTTCGAACTGGTGAAGGCCGACAAGATCACCAAGGAAGCCGCGCTGGCAAAGGCTTCGAACCCGCAGGCGCTTGAAATGAATTTCCAAGGCATCTTCCTCGACGAAGGCCGCCGGATTCTCAGCTGACGGAAAAGTCGGCGGGGCGTTCCACCAAGTGGAACAGGTTGCCCTCCAAATCTCGAAAGAACAAAACCCGCCCGCCACCGCCGGCGGGTTTTGCGTTTTCATGGAACGTCACCCCCCGGGCTTCCAGCTCCGCCTTCGCCACGCTCAGATCGTCCACCCGAAGGGCTAAATGCCGCCATCCGCGCAACTTGTTGTCGGATGTTTCCTTCAACGAGAAATCAGCCTGATAGATTTCGATCAGCAGACCGTCACGCAACCGGATCAGAAATGCCGGAGGTTCGTCCGCCAGCCGCAGCAAGGTCTCCGCACTCAATACGTCGACGTACCAGTCGCGTAACGCCAGCGGATCATCCGCCGCCAGCCCGAAATGTTCGCACTCAAATTTCA
Source organism: Verrucomicrobiota bacterium (assembly GCA_041689265.1). Taxonomy (GTDB): domain Bacteria; phylum Verrucomicrobiota; class Verrucomicrobiia; order Limisphaerales; family RI-55; genus JBDNGP01. Next base: position 1,045 of record JBDNGP010000186.1, on the reverse strand, counting down.
TGATTCTGACAGGATAAAATCCACCGCGTCGTTCAAACTATCCACCACTTTTGAGTCACCCATTTTCCCAGGATTGGCCGCCTCCGTTTTCTCGCCATAACCCGTCCGGACAAGAATGCTTTTGCGGACGCCGGCATTCCATCCACAAGCAAGGTCGCTGATCTTGTCTCCGATCATGAAGCTCCGGCCCAGATCGATTGAAAATTCTGTTTGAGCATCCAGCAGGAATTGCGGCGATGGCTTCCTCCCACGGCTGGGTTCCTCGGGCGCTTCCGGCGCATAGTAAATTTTTGCAAGCTTGATTCCCGATGACATGAGCATCTCCACCAACCGAGCATTGACCCGGTGCATGTCCCTCTCGGTGTAGTAACCGCGGCCGATCCCGGACTGGTTCGTCACAACTACCAAGAGGTAACCCGCTTTCTGGAGCTGTGTCAGCGCGCCGATCACGTCCGGAAACAGCACCAGCAGGTCCGGATTGCTCAGGTATTCTTTTTCAACATTGAGCGTCCCGTCCCGATCAAGAAACACGGCTCGTGATTTGCGCTGCATCACGACGATGCTTGAGGAAACGGGATCGAGACTCAAATCCAAACCGGATCTTATTGAGTGCTTTGCACCCGATAAAAGCCCCCGCCCTCCTCCGCCGGAAGACCCAATTCAATCATCCCTTCCCAAGCGGTGTTGGTTGAAACGGGAGCCCACTGGTCAAAGCCGGTGGACCGGTCGATCTGAAAGGTCTCGCCGGCGTCGCCCAGCATCCGCAGATTGACGCTTGATCCGTCAATTGAGATCCGGCTGAAACGGCTGAACCCTTCGGGAGGATAGACCGCGATCCCCATGCGCTTCGGCCCTTGACTGACCTCAAACCCCCCGACTACAAAGAGTGAACTGCCGTCAAAATGGAGCCGCTCGGGCCGAAGAAACAAATAAGGCCGGGTCTCCCAAGGAAAAGGAATCCCGGTGTTGGTCGCTACATTGATGAGCGAGGACGCACGCCCTTGGGATTCGAAAAAGATGCCCGTCAGAAACACATTGGTTTCTG
>JBDNGP010000185.1:0-8525 GCA_041689265.1 Verrucomicrobiota bacterium | reverse complement strand
TGCTGCTGGCGGAAGTCGAGGATGTTGCCGAAGGGCTTGGTGCCGTTGAGCACGCGGTTGGTGCGGGAGAAGGCCTGGATCAAGCCGTGATGCTTGAGGTTCTTGTCCACATAGAGCGTGCTCAGGTATTTGGAATCGAAGCCGGTGAGGAGCATGTCCACCACGATGGTGATGTCGATCTTCTGTGCATGGGGGTGGTCGGCGTTGGGCCACTGCTGGTCTTTGATGCGCTTTTGCACATCCTGATAGTAGAGGTCGAACTCGCTGATGGTGTGATTGGAGCCGTAGCGGGTGTTGTAGTCGGCGAGGATGGCTTTGAGGGCGGCTTTCTTTTTCTCGGGCTCGACTTCGTTGTCTTCCTTTTCCTGCGGCAGGTCTTCCTGGATCTGCTGCACGTCTTTGTCGCCCTCGGCCGGCGGGGAGAAGACGCAGGCGATGTTCAGCGGCATCCAGTCGGGATCGGCGGCCTGTTTCTCCGCCTGAATGGTGGCGAAGAGGCCGTGGTATTCGATGGCGTCATTGATGGAGGCGGTGGCGAGCAGGGCATTGAAGCGGCGTCCACCGGTGGCGGCATCGTGCTTGGCGAGGATGGCCTCGATGACGGCGCGTTTCGGCACCGTAGCGGGAGCATCCTGCTCCCTTGGTTTTTGAAATGCCTTCGAGCTCGAAGATCCACCCACTGTATTCCGGGAGCTGGAAGCTCCCGCTACTTTTGGATTCTCCCGTATGTAGCGACGGATCGCGTCCATGGCGCGCTCGTGACGCACGATGTGGTCGTAGGACTCGTGTTGCCAAAATTGCCCCGCCTTGCCCAGGTGCAGGTTGATTTCATTGGCAGTGAAGGACTTCCAGGAATGCAAAATGTCGACCAGTTGGTGTCCGGCCAACGGTTTGACCAACACATGCACGTGATTGGGCATGATCACATACTCATCGAGAACGTAGCGCTGACCTTCAAAGTGATGGAGTGCGTCATCGACAATTTTGGCAATGTGCGTATCGCGCAACACGCAAGATCCGCTGCCCGCGTTTAACAGGGTTTCGTAGCGCTCGGAAAACAGACGGTGATACTCGGTGAGTTCCTCAGGGGTGAGATTCTCGGAATCATGAGCCTCTTTCCAGCGGTCGCGCTCTTCTTTGATCTTCGCCACAACGGCTTCGGGCAGTGCATCGGCCAGGCGAAAGGTGATAAAATACCATGCCGAGGCTTGTTCCCAATGGGGGAGATTTCCGCCGGAACGGATGTCGATCTCGGTCAGCGGATTAAAGTATTCCCAAACCGTAGCGGGAGCATCCTGCTCCGTCGCTGTTTCGGATGCGGGGCCGGAAGCTCGCGATATCGGTAGGGAGCTGGAAGCGCTCGCTACCGTAGAGGGAGCATCCTGCTCCGTCGTTTTTCGAGATGGAGACAAGGGAAGGGAGCTGGAAGCTCCCGCTACGGTGGGCTTGTAGTAATCGATGTGGAAGCGCAGGACGTTGGCGTCCTCAATGGCGTGGGTGATGGTGTAGGCGTGGAGCTGCTTCTGGAAGAGGTCCACGGTGGTCCTCATGGAGGCCTGTTCGTCTTCGATCTTCTGGGCGGTGGCGTTCGCCTCAAAGATGGGGGTGCCGGTGAAGCCGAAGAGCTGGGCCTTGGGGAAGAACTCTTTAATGGCCTGGTGGTTCTCGCCGAACTGGGAGCGGTGGCACTCGTCGAAGATGAAGACGATGCGTTTGTCACTCAGGGGCTGGAGCTGCTCCTTGTAGCTCTGCCGACCGTCCTTCTTTTGCTGCATGTTGCGCTTGCTCGTCTCATCCAGCGCGAGGCCGAGCTTCTGGATCGTGGTGACGATGACCTTGTCGGCGTAGTCTTCGGAGAGGAGACGTCGCACGAGGGCACCGGTGTTCGTGTTTTCCTCGACGCAACCTTCCTGGAATTTGTTGAACTCCTCGCGGGTCTGCCGGTCGAGGTCTTTGCGGTCCACGACGAAGAGACATTTCTCGATCTCGGGATTGTCCTTCAGCAGGGTGGAAGCCTTGAAGGAGGTGAGGGTCTTGCCGCTGCCGGTGGTGTGCCAGATGTAGCCGTTGCCACAGTCCTGGTGGATGCTATCCACGATCTGCTTCACGGCATAGACCTGATACGGGCGCATCATCATCAGCTTCTGCTCGCTGGCGATGAGCACCATGTAGCGGCTGATGGTGTGGCCGAGGGTGCATTTGATCAGGAAGGTCCCGGCGAAGTCGTCGAGGTGGGTGATCTTCTTGTTGTCCTCGCTGGCGAACTGGTAGATGGGCAGGAAGCGCTCTTCGGCGTTGAAGGCGAAGTGGCGGGCGTTGTTGTTGGCGAAGTAGTAGGTGTTGTCCCGATTGCTGACAATGAAGAGCTGGAGGAAGCAAAGGAGCGTCTTGGTGTAGCCGTTGCCGGGGTCGTTCTTGTAATCAACGATCTGCTCCATGGCCCGGCGCGGTTTGATGCCGAGGGTTTTCAGCTCAACCTGAACGACGGGCACGCCATTGATGAGAATGATGGCATCGTAGCGGTGGTGGCTGTTGTCGGTGTTGATCCGAAGCTGATTGATGACCTCGAAGGTGTTTTTGCACCAGTCCTTGATGTTGACCAAGGTGTAATTCAGCGGCGTGCCGTCTTCGCGGGTGAAGCTGTTGCGCTCGCGGAGGGTGCGGGACGCAGTGAAGACATCAGGGGTGATGATCTCGTCGAGGAGCCGCGCGAACTCGCCGTCGGTCAGGTTGACCCGGTTGAGGGCCTCGAATTTCTCGCGGAAATTTTTCTCAAGGGCAGCGCGGTCGCGGATGTCGGGGCGGTCGGTGTATTTGAGGCTGCGCAGTTTTTCGATGAACCCTGCCTCAATACCTTGTTCATTGAGAACGAGATGCTGGGGATTCGGGTTTTGCGGGTAGATGCTGTCAGGCATGGCGCGGTTTTACCCGAGCGAAGCGGCGTCGGCAATGTGGAAGCGGCGCTTCATGGCGGACCGGGGCCGAACCGAAACGCCTCGCGGTCCGTTGCTCCTTCTGCTGGTGCCACGCGCCCACGCGTAATGGGAAATTGACGCCCGGTCGCTCCCCGGCTTGAACGCTTTCATCTGCGGTAGTCGAACTTGCCCTTCCTGAATTCGTCCAGGCTGAGATTGGCCCCCTCGATGAGTGATTCCTGAAAAGCCGAGGCCAGTTCCCGCGACAATGTGCCAAAATCTTTTACCGTTGTTGAGTCCGGGCTCGCGTTTGTTTCTGCCGCCAATGCCTGCCCAAACGCTTTCATCGCCCCGGCAACCGCCGGTGATTCGACGATGACCAGCGGCCCCTGGTACAGCATCCAGAATTTGTCCCGGGCTTTCTGCCGTTCCAGGGAATCGGAGCTCGTGGCGATGGTGGCCGCCGCCTCCGACGCTTCAAAGTAAGTCGCAAGCTGTTTTTCCCAGAGCGGCTTCATGAATTCGCGATCGTGGATGTTGCGTTCCTGTTTGGCCTGGCTTTCTGCTGCCCCGCGGTTTTCCTGCTGTTGTTCCCCATACTGGACAAAGGCAAAAATGAATCCGAGGACCGCCAGGAGCATTGAGACCACAGTGGAATGGCGGGACAATTTGTCAGACCATCCGGTCGGGGCTCCGAGCTCTTTGATCTCGGCCCGGAGCTTCTCACACTCCAGCGCAAGCTTGTCCTCCGGTGTGGCCGGGGCTTTCCCGTCTGGTGTCGTGTCTTGCTGGTTCGGGCTTTTCATAATCGAAAGGTTGTTTTTGGCGCTTCGCAATTATGGAAGTTATGAAGAGTGATGGCAACTACTCCAGTCCATGAAACTCTCCCTGGTTTTGCTTTTCACGGTTGTGGCAACCAGATGTTCGAACGTGGCCGTGTTCCATCGGCACTGTCGCCATGACCGCCATCACTCCGGGCGCTCAGGCGGATCGGGTCTGGGAAGCGGTTCACGCCGCGTGCGGGAGAGTATCCCGTCCGGGTCGGGAAGCGGCTGGCGATAAATGATCCATGGAGGGAGCGTCGAAAGACGCTTGAAGTCGGACAAAGTAACTCCGTAATTGCCAAGAAACAGATCCGCACCGACTAGGGAAGACGCAAATGCAAGGTCGTTGCCTGATGAATCGCGTGGCTCAGGAAGACTCACCGTCACGTGGCAGTTGGTCAGATCAACGATGCCGACGATTGTGCCCTTCGCGTTTTTGACCTGGCGTCGCCTCCGCGCCGGCTCCGCGCAAGTCAAACTGCTGGATCGGCCCCAGTGCGAACCAACATTGTTCCATACCAAACGAAGCCTTGCCCGACACCCGCCCAGTTGCTCGCCAGCGCTTTGCCAGAGGGCGATACCTGGAGCGCCATGACCAAGCGAAGTCTGGCGCGATTTGAAGCATTTTTTCTAGGATCAGAAGACCCGCAACGTCGGCTGGATGCGAGGGAAGTTGTCACGCTCGCACATCAAGTCAGCCTGGTGCGCCACATTCTCGACAATCCGGGCCGGCGGCGAGTCCTCATCGGCGATGAAGTGGGATTGGGAAAGACAGTTGTCGCGGGCCTGATCATTCAAGAGTTGTTGGATGCCAATCCGGGTCTGCGTGTGCTGTATTTGGCGCCTGCCAGATTGGTGTCAAACGTCGGACGAGAATTTAGGCGTTTGAATCTGTTGTTCCGCGAATGGAAAGCCCAGGACGGAGACGCCCGGCTCGACACGGACAGTCGCATCATTGCCAGTATCCATCGCGCGGTTCACCCGAACCATTTCGACAATATAAGACGATTGCGTCCCTGGGATCTCATCGTGGTCGATGAATGTCATCACCTGAGCGACTGGAGTGTCGGTGGCGGCGATCCTGTCATGAAGTACCGCCTTGCCAGGGATCTGGTGGCCGCGCAGGCAGCTGAAGGCTATTTGCTGATGCTGTCAGGAACCCCGCACCAAGCCCACGCCGCGCGTTTCGACAACTTGCTACGACTGCTTCGCACCCCGGGTGAGCCGGAGGAAGCCGCCGCCGGCCGGGTCATCTACCGAACCAAAGAGGATGTCCGTGACTGGGAAGGAAATCCACTTTTCCCAGGGAGGCAGGTCAACCCGCCGATCGTCGTTGATCTCGATCCGGATCATCGAGCGTGGTTGGCCGCCATCCACCTGTACTTTCGACCACCGGCAGTTCCTGGAAGTGAGGCGCTACGTCGTGCCGCCGGATGGAAGTGTGCCCAAGCGCTTCAGTGGGCTGCCTCCAGTCCAAACGCCGGGTTGGGCTATCTGGTCCGCCAGGCTCTCCGCGCCGGTTGGGAATTGAATCACGCTCCACTGTCGGACGCCATAGCGGCATTGCGCCCTTACCGTTCAGGATCCCCTGATGAGCCCATCGAATCTGTCTACCAGCGCCTTGTTGCTGAGATTCGTCGCCAGGCCGTGGACGCCGATGTCGACGACATCGAAGAGAACATGGGAGGACTTGACGACGAAGTCGACCAGGTGGCTCTGGCCGAACTTATTCGCCAGGGGATCGATCTCGTCTGCTCGCCGCGCCAGTTGAAATGGGACCGACTGTGGCGCGACGTATTGGAGCCGGCTGGGCAGGAAAAGTTGGTGCTGTTCGCACAACCAATAGAAACGGTCCTGGCCCTCGCAACCTGGCTTGAAAAGATGACGGGGAGCCGCCCCGCAATTATTATCGGCGGGCAGAGCGACGCCGAACGTGACGCACAAGTCGCCGAATTCAGGAATCCGGCAGGCCCACAGTTCCTGATCTCCTCACGCGCTGGCGGCGAGGGAATCAATCTTCAGTTTTCCCGGCGACTGGTGCATCTCGATGTGCCTTGGAATCCAATGGAAATGGAGCAGCGCGTGGGGCGGGTTCACCGTTTCGGATCACGCGAAACGATTTTGGTAGATACCATTGTGGTCCGGGACAGTCGGGAGACGCAGGCTTGGGCCGTAGCGCGGGAGCGACTCAATTCCATAGCTCAGACGTTGGTTGCACCTGATCGTTTTGAAACCGTTTTCTCCCGGGTGATGTGCCTTATTCCACCGGAGGAACTCCAAACCGTCCTGATCAACAGTCCCGCCTCCCCTCTGGAAGAAAACGAGGTTCAGAGATTGTCCGCCCTCGTGGACTCCGGCTTTCGCGACTGGCAAAGTTTCCACGAGCGCTACGCCGCGAATCAAAGCCAGATTAAGAAGCAAACTCCGGGATTGGCGCGGTGGGCGCACCTTAGAGATTTCATGATTCGCCACGGAGACGCTGAACTCGCGCCTGGAATTGCGCGAACTCGCTTCGCATTGAAGGACGGTCAAATTCAGGCAAACGATGAATCCGCCGAAGTATTGCGATTGAAAGATGGCTCGCTCTGTTTCGTCGGCAACTTCGAAGGCGGGCTTTTCAGCGGGCAAACTGGCGGTGAAGTCGGGCCGCTGGGTTTGAACATCCATCAGGTAGCTGAGCTGCTCCGTGTTCTGGCGAACAGTCCGATTCTAACCGGCGCGGCACACTTGCGTTGGGGAGAGAAACAAAAAGAGCTTCGCACGCACCTCGGCGATGACGTTGTCATTCTCGTTTTCTCACGTCAGATCTTTCGATTGGATTCTGTCGGTGGGATCGCGGAAGTCGGTGCCGAGATGTTCGCCTATCAGGTTTGCGCACAAGGAGCCACGCGGCTTTCGGGCGATCATCTGGTTGCCCTGTTGGAAATGCACGAACTGGCAACGGTCCGTGTGCGTCCGGCTGAATCACCTTTGCGGGCACAAGCTGCGGAGGAAGAACAACGCCTCATGGATGAGCTACGAAGACCGACCGAGTCAGAGATTCGGCAGAGGTTGCGTTTTGCTGTCTGGCCGGTTCTAGCCATGCATTTGAGCGCATGAACTCAATACAACACACATTGACCGACTTGAAGAATTGGGCGCTCAGGCTCGTATCCACTCACTGCTACCGGCCCGGATCATAATGAACTTCCTCATCGCAGTCATCTTCACTGACAGTCCCACCCGGTTTACCGGCGATGAGCGGAAAAGTTTCGGAACAACCGAAAACACCGAAGCCAGGGCAATCCAGAACGGCATTGAAAATTTCACAACCATTTACAAAACAACATGTTAAGATGATTCTTCCGAATATCGATTAAACTGTTTATGGCGTTTGTAGCGAATATGGCTTGAGTAAAGCTTGGTGTCGCCGATACTCTTAACGCTATGCTAACAACTCGCACCAATCGATTGGATCCTTCGCTTGTACCCGAGGAAGAACTTGCCGAACTGGCCAGGGTGTTCGCAAAACCGGATCACGTTGCGCTGATTGACGCACACGGAAACCGGACCCATCTGCCGGAGGCATTGTTCAAGCAGTTCGCCCGTATTGTCAGGTTGATGTCCGAACGGAAGGCTATCGTGTTCGTTCCCGAGGACGATGCGTTTACGACTCAAGCTGCGGCCAACTACCTGGGAATGTCGCGGCAGCATCTGGTGAAACTCGTTGAGCAAAACGAGATCCCCCACCACAAAGTAGGAACCCACCGCCGGGTCACATTCAAAGATCTTCTGGCGTACGAGAAGGCACGAGATCGGACACGCCGTGAAGCGCTCGACAAAATCGCTGACGCTGCGGATGCCGCCGGGCTTTACGATTCCGACCACACCGGCGAGGAATGAGGGCGGACTATCGGATCTTCATCGACGCGTGTGTCCTCGCCAATCAAGGCGTTTGCGATCTGTTGTTGCGACTGTCCGAGCGACCCCGTCTGATCGTGCCTTTCTGGTCGGCCCAAGTTTTAGATGAGGTGCACCGCACACATCTGGGAAAGCTGAAGTGGCCTGAAAATTTGGCAAACTCTTATCAATCGGAGATCCGCATCGCCTTTCCTGAAGCGGAGATCAGGGACTACGAGGGGCTCATGCCCAGCCTCTCGATAAATGAAAAGGATCGACACGTTTTGGCGGCGGCAATACGCGGCGGGTGCCAGCTCATACTCACGTTCAACATGAGGCATTTTTCTTCGGATTTTATCGCCCCACACTCAATAGAAGCGAGTCATCCGCAGGACTATCTGCTGGTGCTCTATGAGATGGAACCGAAGCTGGTTGTCGCGTGCCTCGGCGAAATCGCGGGGCGTCGAAAACTGGAGATTGAGGATGTCCTTATTCGTCTTGGGAAGGTGCTTCCGACGTTTTCTGGTCGTGTTCTCGACGACCTCGGGGGGTAACTCATCACCATGAACTTCCTCATCGCCGACACCTTCACGGACAGTCTCACCCGGCTTACCGGCGATGAACAGAAAAGCGTCAAAACCACCGCATTCGATCTGCAGATGAATCCGGCCAATCCGGGTATGCAGTTTCATAAACTCGACAAGGCCAGGGACAGGAATTTTTGGTCCGTCCGGGTGAGCCGAGACATTCGGTTGATCGTTCACAAGACCGAAGCAAGTCTTCTGCTCTGCTACGTGGATCACCATGATCAAGCCTACGACTGGGCTGAACGACGCAAGCTGGAGACCCACCCGAAGACCGGGGCGGCGCAATTGGTCGAGATCCGGGAAACCGTCAAGGAAGTCGT
>JBDNGP010000184.1:0-4246 GCA_041689265.1 Verrucomicrobiota bacterium | reverse complement strand
CCACCGGCCATCCTCCGGATCATAATACCGGAAGCCGTAATAATACTGGTCCGTCTCGTCATCCTGATATTTGGTGGAGAACCGGAAAGGGTTGGCCATGGCCATCGCGCCACTGGCCCGGAGCGTCTCGCCAAAAGGACCGTACTCGTAATTCGCCGCATACGTCCCGGCATCGCCATCCACCAGCGACATCACATTCCCGTTCCCGTCGTAACCATAGAAATAGTGTTTACCGGTCCCGTGATCCTGCATCTTCACCAACCCGCCGACACCGCCCGCGCCTTGAAGCGATCCCGAAAGATCCAGTCCCCACATGTAGGATTGCTGAATCACATCCGACGCGTTGATCTCCGCGATCAGATTCCAGCCGTCGTAAACGAACCGCACATCCTCGTCCGCCACCCACGCGCTGCCGTTCCAGTCATACGTCTTCTTCCGGATGCGCCGCCCGCGATAATCATACTCGTACTCCAGCTTCTTTTTGGCCGCCGTCGGCACCGTGAAGAGGCTCTGTTGTGAGATCAACCGGTTCTCCGCATCCCAGACGTTCATCCACTGGCCGTCCATCACGAGATTCCCATCATCGTCATGCGTGTAAACCACCGGCGTCTTGGCCGTGTAGACAAACCCCGTGCTGCTCGTCGAGCTGCCGCCCAGCGTCGCCACGATGTCCACCTGCTGCCACACCGGATTCGATCCGTTGCTCACCGTCAACGCCTTCTGGAAATACTCGTTCTTGCGATACGTGCTCTGCGTGTTCACGGTCACCGTCGCGCTCGCGTTGGCCAGGCCCATCACGTCAAACGTGTTCGCCTCCGTCCGCTGTGAATATTGATTCAAAAGTGTCGGCGTGTAGGTCTCCGTCCGCAATCCCGTGCCGCTGGAATTGCCGCCCGACTTGGCGAGTTCACGATTGCCGATGTCATCAAACCCATACTCAAACTGCTGACCGGCCACCGGCGTGGCATCGCTCCAGTAACGCTTGCCCGAGATCACCTGACCGAGATTGTCGTACTGATAGACCCAGTAACTGCCGTCGGCCAAGGTGGTCTTGATCCTCTGGTTCGCGTTGTTGTAATTGTAGGCGTAGCTCCCCGTCGTGTCGCCCGAGGGCGCGTTGCCGATGCTGCTCAACCGGTTGATCGTGTCATATTGCTTCGTCGTTGTCAGACGCACCGATGTTCCTTCTTTGTGAGTGACCGTATTCACCAACGGCGAGTTCGCGTGGTAGGCGTATTCCGCTCAAAGTCCAAGAAGATACTTGTCCATCCGTTCACTGACTTCTTTCATGCGTTTGCGGTCACCCCCGGCTACTTCCGCTGTCGCCCAACCGGTGTATTGGATCTCCTTCAACGCGGCGCGCACGTCCGGCCAGTCGATGTCGCCGTCGCCGATTTTGCAGAAGCCAGCGGTCTTGCCCCAGTCCTTGACATCGACTTTGACGATCCGTGACCCAAGCTGCCTTATCCAGTCGGCGGGTTTGGCATAGCGTTGGTGATTCCCGATGTCGAAGTATGAACCGACCCACGGACTGTCGATCTCGTCCAGATATCCGGCGAGCAATCCGGCGGTCTGGTTGTCATCACCCGCCGGATCGAATAGAAAACCATTCCAGACGTTCTCGATCAGAATACGAACACCCAGCTTGGAGCACAGCGGAAGCGCCTTGCGAATGCCCTCGATCGAGCGTGTCCAGACCTGGTTGAAATTCTCGTCTTTTTCAGCGTCCACTTTTCCCGGCACCAACAGCACGGCGTCACCGCCGACGTATTTCGATTCGCGGATCGCGGTGAGCAATCCCTGAAGACTTTTCTCGCGAACAGCGGGATCCGGATCGGACAGGCGCACCCCCCAATGAATCGAGTCCACCACGCCGTGAATCGGGAAGTTCAATTCCTGACTCGCCTTCAACGCTTCTTCCTTGTTCTCCCCTCCCGGGCTGTTCAGTTCCGCGCCGTCGAAACCCAGCTCGCGCATGATCTCGAACTTTTCCTTGATCGGAATGTTCTCGTTGAACATGCCCATCTTGAGTGACTTGTAGATCCGCTTTTCGCCCTCGTGGTGATCTGCAAACAACCGTGACGGAGAACCCAGCGCGATCGCCCCGACCGCGACCGCGCCACTGGCAGAAGATAAGAAATGTCGACGATTCATAGTTTTCTTTTTTTGGATTACATGAACTTGGTCTGCCCTGGAATCGCCATTGGCCGGATCGGCAGTTTCATGTCCCAGGTGAGATTGTCCGGGACAAATTTCCAGTTCGAGTTCAACGCCTCGTCCCACGTGATCTCCTGTCCGGTGTAGGCGGCCGCCCGTCCCATGAGCGCCATCAATGTGCTCTTGGCCATCCACTCACCGTCGTTGATCACTTTGCCCGCGCGAATTGAGGCGAACAGTTCGTTGTGTTCCACCTGATACATGTTCGGAGTTTCGCCCCGGTATTTCCAACGTTTCGCACCGGTCATTTGTGGCGCGCTGATTCCCTTGATCAAACCTTCACCGTTGGCGCAAACCAGGTAATCTGAATTGTCATTCGCGCAGCCGCTGATCTGGCGTTGGGCCATCGTCGCCCGGACGCCGCTTTCCCATTCGTAGAACACACTGATATGATCGTAAATATTGCCTTCGTTGTTGGGCACCTGACGGCCGCCATTCGCGGTGCAACGCAACGGCGGAACGTCGCGCATCGCCCAGGCAATCTTATCAACACTGTGGCAAGCCTGCTCGACCAGACCGTCGCCAGAAAGCCAGGTGAAATTATACCAGTTGCGCAACTGCCATTCGACATCGCCCATGTCGGATGGACGTTTGCTGGCCGGAGGCATCGGTTTAACGGGACCAGTGAGGTAAGTCGCGTGAATCCCGCGAACGTCACCCAGAGCACCATCAAGAATCATGTTATAAAACTCGCGCCGACCGAGCTCGTAGCGCCAGCAAAACCCCGCCACCAAAGCCGTCTTCTGTTTCAGCGCCAACCGTGACGATTCCATGACCGAGCGCAGCCCCGGCACATCCGTCGCCATGGGTTTTTCGCAGAAGACATGTTTACCCGCCTCGACCGCCGCCTTCAAATGCTGCGGACGAAAACCCGGAGGTGTCGCAAGCAGCACGACGTCCACACCGCTGGCGATCACTTTTTCGAACGCGTCCAGCCCGGAAAACGTGCGCTCGCCGGTAACGTTGATCTTGTCGGCGATCGGCGCCTCGTTCTTCAGATTCCGCAGCGCGCCCTCGGCCTGTTCCGGAAACACGTCTCCCACGGACCACAACACCGCGTTCTTGTCCGCGGTCAAAGCCTGGTTCGCCGCACCGGTGCCGCGGCCACCGCACCCGATCAGGCCGATCTTCAGCGTGTCGGAGTTGATCTCAGCGCGCGCCTCACTTGAAAAGACGAACGGCGCGGCAAGACCGACCCCCGCGATGGCAGTGGATGAAGTTTTGAGAAAGTCACGACGGTTCTGGGAGGAAGGTTTATTTGAGTTCATGGGCTTGTGCGGATCTTCCTGCGCCCACGCTGTAACGTCAAGCGTCTGGCGGGAGTGCGAGATTCATTAATGGACCGGAGCCGCTTGCAATGAATTCGATTTTTCCACGCCAACAATATTGCCAATCGACGAAATTGAATGGACGCTTCCGGCCAGACATCCAACTGCGTATGAAATACAAAGCTTTCGCCGCGCTCCTCGTCGCCCTCGTGACGGTCGCACATTCTACCGCCACCTACGCCGCCGATCCCGGGAAAACCGACAACGCGGAGCCGGTCAAACACGTCAAGTCAGACGCTGCCGCCAAGCTGTTGACCGGCGATGTGGAGATCATCGTGATCGACATCCGCACGCCAAAAGAGTTCAAGTCCGGTCATATCAAGGGGGCGAAGAACATCGATTTTTACGGGGACGATTTCGGGCTGGAGATCCGGAAACTGGATCGCAGCAAAGCCTATCTCGTCCATTGTGCATCCGGCGGCCGCAGCAGCAAATCACTTGAACTGTTTGAAGCCCTCAAATTTGAATCCGTCTACCACCTCGACGACGGATTCAAGGGCTGGGAGAAGGAGGGAAACGCGGTCGAAAAATAGCGCCGGGTCACGTCCGAAACTTTTCTGAATTTTCATAATTTCCGGCTTGCACCGTGGCGGCTCGGTCATTACGTTCTGCGGCCCAGTGTGCCTCGGTAGCTCAGTTGGTAGAGCAGTTGACTCTTAATCAATTTGTCCTTGGTTCGAACCCAAGCCGGGGCACCACTT
>JBDNGP010000183.1:0-46858 GCA_041689265.1 Verrucomicrobiota bacterium | reverse complement strand
GCCTCAAGTCTGGAACTTTCGTCAGCCGCAGCCTGAACACCCTTTGACAAACACAACCACCCGACTAAAGTCCCCAAACACCCGCTGACATCCCACTTAAAAGCCTCCAACTTTGGCTCCGCCTCCTCTGCCACCTTACCCCCCCCCACGCTAGCCGAGGGCAATCTACCCATGCTTAGCAGCCGAGGTAACGAGCCTCACTCTTCCCACCTGAAAAAATCAGAGCATCGTTACCTCGGCTGGTAAGGCGTTGCTCAACGCGTGCAATCATCGAGCTTGATGAAGGCGTTCGGAACCTGGTGGAGCAAGCACACGGACCTCGGCTTTGTAAGCCGCAGCTTGTGAACGAAATCGGGACCATGAATATAATTTGAACGATTCCCCATGGACCGGTTGGGAAATCTTGGAGTGCTCCGGCAGATCCCGCTGAGCGGGAGGCGACGGAGCTTTGGCGCGGACGGGAGGCTCCGGTGGTTTCAGTGCGCTTCGTGCGGTCGAAAGCGGTGTCGTCGCTGCGCTCTGCCACCGCAATCTAAGTTGCTGTCGCGCGTCGGACCGGGGCCTTCCTGCTCCACGCTTTCAAACCCAACCCAAGCTGCGGACGCGCATTGACGTTTGCCACCGACTCACTACGATGCTCCCATGCTTTCTCCCCTTACCAAATCCGCTGACCTGAATCGCCGCAACTTCATTGGCAACCTGTTGGTCGCCGGCGCGAGTTTCACAATCGTTGGATGTCGCACCGGTGGGCCGAGCAAGAACGCCGATGGCTGGATGCAACTCTACAATGGAAAGAACATCGACGGCTGGATCCCCAAGATTCGCTACTCCGCTGCGGGTGACAACTACGGCGACACCTTCCGCGTGGTCGACGGTTTCTTGACCGTTGCCTACGATCCAGCGGCCTACAAATCGTTCGATGAACGGTTTGGGCATTTGTTTTACGAACGCAGTTTTTCACATTATCGACTGCGCGTTGAATACCGGTTCATTGGCGAACAGGTCGCGGGCGGTCCGGGTTGGGCGATCCGGAACAGCGGACTGATGCTTCACGGACAAGAGCCGGACACGATGGCAGTCGATCAAGATTTTCCGGTCTCGATCGAAGCACAGTTGCTCGGTGGAAATGGCAAGGATCCGCGTACGACGATGAACCTTTGCACGCCGGGCACGAATGTCGTGATTGACGGCAAGCTCTACACCGCGCATTGCATCAATTCGAAATCGAAAACCTCTGCCGGAGAACAGTGGGTGACGGCTGAAGCCGAGGTGCAGGGAAGCGAATTCATCCGCCACTACGTGAATGGTGAAGAGGTTCTCTATTACGAAAAACCGCAACTTGATGAACGCGATGCAAACGCTAGGAAACTGATCGAGGCAGGCCACCCAAAGCTCATCAGCAGCGGGACCATCTCGCTGCAGTCTGAAAGTCATCCATTGCAGTTTCGCAAGGTGGAATTGATGGAGCTGGAGGCGTGAAACAACCTTCGCAGATCAGCCGCCGCGAGGCGTTGGCGGGAATTGCCTGCCTGGGAACGGCCGCCGCACTCAGTGGCTGCAGATCACCAAGGGTATCGGCAGATCGAACGGACAACCCGATCCTTCGCGAGAACAGAAAGTCCGGCACCCAGGACTGGATGCTCACCAATACCCGAGTGGATCCGGCGACTCGGTATCGCTGTCCGTGGATGGAGGGTTACTGTTCCCACACCAGCATTCGCTCTGGAGAGACACTTTCAATCTACGCGAGCGCGAACCCCGCGTCGGCTTTCACCTTGGACGTCTATCGGATGGGTTACTACGGCGGGTTGGGCGGCCGATTGATGAAAACCTTTGAACCGATTCAAGGCAGGACCCAACCGGATCCACCGGTCGGCAAGAAGCGGCTGAGGGACTGCCAATGGGAACCGTCTGCTTCCTTCACGATCCCCGATGATTGGCTGAGTGGGGTCTATCTTGGCAAACTGACGGCACTTCGTGATGGCACTCAAAGCTACGTCATCTTCATCGTGCGGGATGATCGCCAGGCGGATTTCATCTTTCAATGTTCCGATACCACGTGGCAGGCCTACAATCGTTGGCCCAATCAATTCTCACTCTATGATGACGGCAACACCGAGTGGTATTGGGGCGGTGATGTGCAGATCAGTTTCAATCGGCCGTACGGCAAGTATTGCCAGATCATGGACGCACCATTGTCACAGGGATCGGGCGAATGGTTTCTATGGGAGTATCCCCTTGCCTACTGGTTGGAGGCTGAAGGGTATGACGTCACCTACCTCTCCAACGTTGATACGCACCGCGATCCCATCGGACTCAATCGAGCACCTGGATTTCTGTCGGTCGGACACGACGAGTATTACACGATTGAGATGTTCCGAAATCTTCAGGGAGCGATCACCAACGGTTTGAATGTGGCGTTTCTGTCCGGGAACACGTGCTGTGGGAAAATCGTTTTTGCATCGGATGCGACCGGCAATCCTTCGAGAGTTTTCGAACGCGTGGGGGTGTTTGGTCCACCGGGAGGCACGCGCGACTTTGCGTCCATGGCCACGCTCGCTCACGAACGACCCTACGCAAATGAACTCGTCGGCGCACACAGCACCGGACCGGTGACGGGGGGCGCTGATTGGACCTGTGCGATGCCGGATCACTGGCTGTTCAAGGGAACCGGAATGAATCGCGGCGACGGAATCCCCGGACTGGTCGGCTGGGAGTGGCATGGTGATCCCGCCAAGATCGGAGGTCTGGAAATCGTAGCGACCGGCCCCACACAGACTGCCCCCGGTGAACTCAACGGCGGCCAGTTCACGGCCACCGTTTACCCGGGCGGGAAAGGAAACATTGTGTTCAATGCATCCACGTGCTGGTGGGCTGATGGCTTGTCAGCACCGCGTGGCTACGTCCGGCCGTCGGTCTACACCACGCCTCAGGGACCCGATGCACGGGTGCAGCAAATCACACGGAACCTACTACAGCGCATGCGAAGCGGGCGCCCCTGATGTATTATGAGCACCAGATTTCAGCGCCGCAGAAGACAATGGCGAACAGGCGTTCTATGGACCCGGTTGCGTGACCCAAATCAGTTTTCCTCATGAAACACTTTCGGACATACGCTACCGCTGGCTCTGCGATCCATGTGTCCTTGTTTCTGTTTGCTTTTGTATCAACCAGTAACGCAGCCCAAAATGAACAATTTCCCTGGCAACGAATTGAAGCACTGTTTGAGAGTCCTTCAATCTACCAAAATCAGTTTGGAGATTATCGTTCACCACTAACGTTTGCCGATGGATCCACCGTTGACTCGCCCGAGGATTGGGTCCGACGCCGCACTGAGTTGCTCCAGGAATGGCACGAACTCATGGGGCCCTGGCCACCGTTACTTGAGAACCCCGGGTTCAAGGTGATCGATGAAGAACGGCGCGAAGATTTTGTTCAACGCCGCGTAGAAATTGAAGTTGCTCCGAATCAGTTCACTGAAGGCTGGCTGTTGAAGCCGGAAGGGGACGGGCCGTTTCCCGCCGTGTTTGTTCCGTTCTACGAACCGGAAACCAGTGTCGGGTTGAATGACAAGGTGGATCGCGACTTCGCCCTGCAACTCACCCGGCGCGGGTTCGTGACGCTTTCAATTGGAACGCCTGTGGGGGATGCTTGGAAACCTGATCGCGGCGTTGTGACATCTCAGCCGTTGTCATACTACGCCTATGTGGCGGCCAACTGCTGGCAGGCACTCGCTGTATTGCCGGAGGTGGACGCCAGCAGAATCGGGGTCCTGGGTCACAGCTACGGAGGCAAATGGGCACTGTTCGCTGGCGCATTGTGGGACCAGTTTGCGGCGGTGGCCGTGAGCGATCCGGGAATTGTGTTTGATGAAACACGTCTGAACGTCAACTACTGGGAGCCTTGGTACCTTGGATACGATCCCAACGTCGAACGCCCAAGCGCTGGTATACCAACCGTGACCAACCCTCGGACCGGCCCCTACCGACGCATGATCGAGACGGGTCGGGATCTGCACGAGTTGCACGCGCTGATCGCGCCTCGTCCGTTCTTCGTCAGCGGCGGCGCGGAAGATCCACTGGAACGTTGGGTGGCACTAAACCATGCGGTCGCGCTCAACCAACTGCTCGGCTGCACAAACCGGGTGGGAATGTCGAACCGGCCCGGTCACAGCCCCACGTCCGAGTCGAATGCCCAGATCGTTGCCTTCTTCGAACATTTTCTGATCGATGCCATTGGCCCCAATGACGGTGACAACTGAACCCTAAGCCACGGGCCAGCCATAATTGCCTGACCAAACCACATCCTAGATTCAGTCGTCCGCTTTCTGATCCAGCACTGCGCGAAGCTGCTTTATATCCTCCTCCATTCGAGCCAGCACAACCGATATTTCGCGGGCAGGCACATCAGGATCAGGCAATGCCGAAAGTTCCTGCATGGTCGACACGATGATGCCGATGAACAGGTTCAAAATGGTGAACGTGGCAATGACGATGAATGGCACGAAGAACGCCCACGCCCAGGGATGAGATTCCATGACGGGACGCACAATACCCATCGACCAGCTCTCCAGCGTCATGATCTGAAACAAGGTGAAAAGACTTCTGCCCAGTGTGCCGAACCAGTCGGGATATGTTTCCCCGAACAAACCAGTCGCCAGAACGCCGGCGGTGTAGAAGAAAATCGACATTACCGCCACAACCGACATCAGACCGGGGATCGCGTGAAGGAATGCAGCCACCACCTTACGCATCTGCGGCACAACCGTCAGCAGTCGAAGAACCCGCAAAACCCTCAGCGATCGCAAGACCGCCCATGGTCCGATATCAGGCACGAGAGCGATTCCGACCACCAGAAAATCAAACCAGTTCCAGCCACTTCGCCAGAAGATCCCGCGATACACCACCATGCGGGTGGTGAGTTCGATCACAAAAAAGACCAAACAAAGCTGGTCCAGCCAGGCCAGCAACTCACCGGAACCCCCGGAGACATTTGCCGATGCCTGAAACCCAAGCACCGCCGCGTTGACGAGGATCACGGCTGTGATGATGTGCTGAGCGATTCGCGACTCCAGGCGCTGAGCCAGGGCCAGTCTCCAGGCAGCGGGAGACGCTTCGTTCTTCAAGCGTTGCAGGTCGATATCACTCATAGGTCGCGGCGAAAGAATGCTTTCTCTCGATCAACCCGCAAGCGCTTTTCGAGACAATGCGGCAATTTCAATTTGAAACAACCGGGGCAGAATTGGGCACACCGGGAGTAGACCGCACTGCTCGTTGCCGATACCTTTCCAGCATGCACCCGCTTCTCAAGCCCATGGCGCTGTCAGCCGTTGAGATTTCCGAGGGATCATATGAAGATCGCACTCAGTTTATCGTGCAGACAGAATCGGCAACTTACTATTTCGATCGCGCGGGCGGCGGGTTCTCCCGATTGATCGATCGCGATGGCCGTGACTTGGATTAACTTCAGCAAGGAACCGTTGAAAACGTTTCCCGACTCAGCCGCGGCGGGATATCGCGGAATGCCAAACGCCGTGTTCGGCAGCAACAACCCGGATGCGGGCGCGGGTCATCCGGGATTCGACAAGTGCGAGAGTGCACTCGTAGGTAAGAATGTCATACGCACCGAGAGCAAGTCCGGCAAATGGGCATGGACCTAGGCGTTCACAGAGACCACCGCGACGATGACGATGGAAAAGGCAGACCCGGAACACGCCTGGTGGTTTCTCTATGAAGGACCGATTGTGGGATCGTTCAATCCGAAGAATAAGTTTTGGGGGCACGAGCAACGGCGGTCCGCGAACCGACATTCCTGACAACAAGAATCAGTTCTTCGACCAGTTCCACTGGGTGTACTGCGGTGACCGCGATACGCCTCGCGTGCTGTTCATTGCAAAACACGAAGCGGACGAACTCGACGACACGGTATGGTATCTCGGCAGCAGCGATGGCGGAGCGGCGACCGCGCCTGATGGCATGATGGTTCTCGGCTTCGGTCGGGGCAAAGGAACAAAACCATTGTTCAAAGGCGTGGGTCACACGTTCGTGATCGGGTTTCTGAATATTCGCGACTTGTTGGTTGATGAGAATCTGCATGCCGGATTGAAGAACGCGCGATGCGCATCCTGACGAAGTGACGCAGCCGGACAACTCCGTGCGGCAACGGAGGGTAGGGCGACGCTCCTGCGGAGCCCATTCCAAAGTCCTGTACGGTCGGCGCTCCGTCGGGGCTCTGATCAGGGCTCCGTAGGAACGTCGCCCTGCCGTACCTTTCTGGATTGGGGCTCCCCACGGTTTCAACCCCACCCCGGGCATTCCGATGTTTGACTTGCACCGGATTTCCCCCTCTCATTCCTCAATGCGCCGGATACAAATCGTTACATTCGCCTGCTTCCTTGTTTTCAGCCTGGGACTTCAACGGAGTCCGGCGGCCGACACTCTGGATTGGCAGCCGCTGTTCGATGGAAAAACATTGAACGGCTGGACGCCCACCGACTTTGCGGGCCACGGCGAAACTGAGATCGTGGCGGGAACCCTGCAGGTGAACATGGGGGCCGCGTTGTCCGGGGTCAGCTACACGAACGCGACGCCCAAGGTGGACTACGAGGTGTCATTGCAGGCGCGGAAAATTTCCGGCGGTGATTTTTTTTGCGGGCTCACCGTGCCGGTAGGCGAAACGCATTGCACGTTGATCGTCGGCGGGTGGGGCGGCAGCGTGCTGGGCATCTCCAGCATCGACGGGCAGGACGCCTCGCAGAACGAGACGCGCGAAAGCCTTTACTTTGAAACGGGTAAATGGTTCGACATCCGTTTCCGCGTCATGGCCGACCGGTTGATGGTCTGGGTGGACGACGAGCGGTTCATCAACGTCAACATCACGGGGCATAAGATCGAGATGCGCGCCGGAGAAATCGAGATCGCAAAACCGTTCAGCCTGTCCACGTATTCGACCACCGCGCAATACCGGAATATTCGTCTGCGCAAGCTCACTGCTGCCGACAAGGAATAGGTTTCCCGTATGATCATTTTCAAGAACCCCATCCGCCTGCTTCCGTTGTTCGCTGCAGTCGCGCTGCTGGTTACGGGTTGCAACAACCACACTGCCACCACGCCGAACAGTTCGGCGGCCGTCTCGAACAGCAACGCTGCGCCGTCGACGGCGGCCCCCAGTTTCACTCTGGCGACGGACGCTTCGCTGGTTCCGACGAAGCCGAATCCCAAGCTCCAGACGATGGATCTGTACGTCGGCCCGCACGTGATGAAGGCCGAGCTGGCGTTGAACAGTTTGCAGATTCAAACCGGCATGATGTTTCGCCCCAACATCGCCGAGAACGAGGCGATGTTGTTCGTCTTTTCCACACCGCACCGTGCGGGTTTCTGGATGAAGAATGTGGATATCCCGCTGGACGGCGCCTACATCGATCCCGATGGCGTGATTCTCCAGATCGTCGACATGAAACCGCACGACGAAACCTCCCTGACCGCGACCAGCGACCGCGTGCAGTTCGTCCTGGAAACCAGGCACGGCTGGTTCGAGCGCAACGGGGTGAAGCCGGGCACGTTGATCACCACCGAAAGGGGCACGTTGAAGGAAAGCTTCCAGTTTCGCCCGTCCCGATGAACGAAACCGCCGGCCACCTGAAGGCTCACCCCGAAGGCGTCTGCCTGCAGGTCAAGGCGGTTCCTCGATCCTCCCGAAACCAGATCGGCGAAACGCTGGGGGACCGGTTGAAGATCAGGATCACGGCGCCCCCGGTTGATTCCGCGGCGAACGAGGAGCTGCTCAAGTTTCTGGCCAAACAACTCTCGCTTTCCAAATCCTGCGTTCAGCTTCTTCGTGGGCAGGCGAGCCGGAACAAAACCCTCCTCATTCGCGGTCTGTCGGTGGAACAGGTGGCCGGGCGCCTGTCCGCTGTCGACGGGGCGTCGAACTGAGCCATCCCGCCCAGGCGGGGAGACAACGTCGGGAACATGCCGCTCCCTAATCTGATTCATCCCAACCTACGAAGATGTCGCGCCTACGGCGCTGTGGGCTGAAACAAAACGCATAGGGAAAAATGCCGTCATTCATCGACTGGGCTTGTTTAACCATGGGGAATAGTCGGAGGCTCGTTTCTCACCTGCGCTATATTATTGTTAGGGGGGTCTAAGGTGGCAGGTGAAAACGGAGCCAGACCGAAATGACACCGCAAACAAAACATGCTGCCGAAGTCCAAAACCACACATCTGCAATGTGTGAGTGCGACGGAAGCGGCGGCTGAAAGAAAAGCTGTCGTAACTGGTTACCAATTCCGGTGGCACTATTCGTGGCAATGGCGTCCTGCATCCGCACCCATGCTGCAATCGCCGCGGCAAAGAACGCGACTGGTAAAACGATGCGGAGCAACCTGGGAAGGGTCATAGGCGCTTATCACGGAAAGACCTTATGAGCCCAACCCCGGGTTGGGTTCCACTCTCCGTATTCATGTTGATTGAACTACTCCCCTGAATTCCGACTGTCAATCAGCCAGATGCATTCGGCTGCGATCGCACGCGTGGGACGCGGCGCGTCCTGATTCAACAGGAAAGGGAGGGCGACGTTCCCACGGAGCCCTGATCAAAGCTCCCACGGAGCGCCACCCCTACAGGACTTTGAAAAGGGTTCGGCGGGAGCCTTTCCCTACCCGCCGTTGGCGTTCGTCCGTCACGAAGTTCTTCAAAGATACTGGACGTTCAAACCCTGTCCAGCTCCCGGCGACGCGCCCTACCCGCGCTGTCGATTGCAACCCGTCGACAATTGTTACGAATCCGCGCGACGGCTACCCGGGGCGGACCAGCCAAACGTAGCAGCCGACGTCAGGAGATTCGGATGTTCTGTGGGACACCTGCTCGCGCTCAATTTGGATGCGCCCAACTCCGACTGTGCGTTCAAACGCACATTGGCAATGACATCGCAAACCGCTAGTCTTGCCGGATCGTCGATGCGCAACTCCGTTAAAATGAAAACAAACCCTGATCCCGGCCCAACGCCCCGAAAATTCACCGTGTTCCGCGCGCTCCTCACCGCGACGGTGCTGGCGTGCTGCCTGATGGTTGCCTGCAAGAAATCGGAGACCCCGGGGACCGCCTCCGCGTCCGGGGATTTCATGACGCTGATGAACGTCGGCAAATCGCAGTTTGAAAAGGGTGACTCCGCTGAAGCGGTCGCAACGTTTGAAAAAGCCGTTGCGATGCAGCCGACGTCCATCGACGCCCGGCTCAATCTGGCCAATGCGTATCTGCTCGCCGGGCAGCCCACCAAAGTTCTCGAACAGACTGCCCAGGTCATCGACATGGACCCGATGTCCAGTGGCGCGCATTACCTCGCCGGCTGCGCGTATTTGCGTCAGCAGAATTTTGAAGAAGCGCTTAAGTCGTTGCAACAGGCGAAGGACATCGACCGGACGATCAACGAAGTCAGTTTCCAGCTCGGTCTTGCGTACGAAGGATTGAAGAACAACGAGGAGGCCGAGGCCCAGTGGCGCGAGACGATCGAGTTTGGTCCCGAACATCCCTCCGTCTATTACCGGCTCAGCCAGATTCTACTGCGCGCCGGTAACACCGACG
Organism: Verrucomicrobiota bacterium; assembly: GCA_041689265.1. Classification (GTDB taxonomy): domain Bacteria; phylum Verrucomicrobiota; class Verrucomicrobiia; order Limisphaerales; family RI-55; genus JBDNGP01. The sequence goes on along the minus strand of JBDNGP010000183.1, from coordinate 37,274 downwards.
AAGCGCAAGAGATGCTCGAACGACATCAGGAGGTCATCGCCGGGAAAATGATTCCAAGTGATCCGTCGTTTCTGGAGCAGAGCATTTACACTCGTATGCGCGTGCCCTTCGTCCTCGCGCAACCCGCCGCGAAAGGTATCCCGGTTCAATATGTCGACGTCACGGCCGAATGGCTGCCCGCCGCGGCCAACTACGGCGGACCGATCGCATTGGTGGACTTCAATCGAATCGGGCAGCCCGGTCTGTTCGCCTTGGAAGAGGGCAAACAGTTCCGACTGCTGGAGTTCACGAACGGTCAGTTCACCGCAGTGGGAAATGCCGTTCCCGCAAACCCTGATGCCGGGTATCAAAAAGTATTGGTCGGCGATCTGGACAATGATCGCTATGACGACGTGATTGTTCTGGGAACCGGCCAGTCTCATGTCATCAAGGTCGCGGCGGACGCCCGCATGAGCGACCGCACGATGCTGACCGGTCTCGTTCAGTTGAAGGCGACCGACGGCGCGCTCGCCGATCTGGATTTCACCAGCAAGCTCAGCCTCGCCGTCACATTGCCGAACGACGAGGGCGTCCGCTTCTATCGTAATCTTGGCAACATCATGTTCAAGGAAGACACCGCCGAAATCGGGTTTGACACCTCGGCGTTTCCCGCGAAACAGGTGACGGTCGCCGACTGGAACAAGGACGACCTGCCCGACCTCCTCGCGCTGAGCAACGACGGCGTGCGCGTCTACGCAAATCAACGTGGAGGCAAATTCGCGCGGACCAATTCACCGGCAAACTGGCCGGTCGCACGCGACATTCTGATTCGTGATTTCAACAATGACCTGCGCTGGGACGCCGCGTTTCTCGTCGGTGGAAATCTGGAGATCGCCTACGGTGGACTGACCAATCGCGTGGTCATTGATGCGCAATCAACGGCGGCGGCAAGCTTCATCTCGACCGATTTTGACAACGACGGCTGGCTTGACCTTCTCGCATTCGGTGACGGTGGAGTGCGCGCCTGGCGAAACGAAGGCGAACGCGGGTTCACGTCCGTTGATCTGGGATTTGGAACCACGAAAGCGACTGCCGTTCTCGCGGCCGATCTCGACAACGACTGCGACACGGACATCGTTTTTGTGACCACGGACGGCTCACTGAAACTCTTCCGCAACGACGGTGGAAATCAGAATCGCATGATGAAGTTCAAGGCGGTTGGCAACCGGTCAAACAGCTCGGGAATCGGCGCCCGGTTTGAACTGGCCGCCGGTGACTGGCACAGCATGCGCGCCGTTACACAATCACCGCTGGAGATCGGCGTCGGCCCACGCGACCAGATCGATTCGGTCTTCATTCAGTGGTCGCAGATGCGCATGAACCTGGAGGCGATCTCCACGACGCCGTGCCGTGTTTCGGTCGTCACCGAAGTCGTGCAGATGCAGATGACTTCCTGCCCTTACCTCTACAAATGGAACGGGACGACGTTTGAATTCGTTTCCGATTTTCTTTCGGCTGCACCGGTGGGATTGCCCGCCGCGCCCGGTCACATCATCGCCGCTGATCCGGAGGAACTGTTGTGGGTCGGCACTCCAAAGACTTTTCCCGCGAAGGACGGACGTCATGTGTTGAAGATGACGGAAGAACTCAGCGAGGTGCTTTATCTCGACGAAGTGAAACTCGTCGCGGTCGATCATCCGGCCGGCACCAAAGTGTTCTCCACCAGCAAACTGCTTCCCGGCAAACCGTGGTTGCCGCACGAGATCGTGACGGTGCGCAACCAGGTTCCGCTGAAGAACGCGACCGGGACCGACGGCGAGAATATCACCTTGCTTCTCGGCGAAATCGACGGACTGCGGTTCGCTCCGCAACGGTTCGGCGATCACCTGATGGGCTACGCGCAACCGAGCCAGCTCACGCTAGATTTCGGGACGATCGATTCCGCCAAACCGCTCGTGCTCGCACTGAACGGCTGGCTCCGGTTCGGCGGCGCGATGGGCAACATCGCCGCCTCGCAGAATCCTGATCTGCCGTTTCCATTTCCAACACTTGAAGTGGAAACCGCTGACGGCAAATGGTCACCGGTCGATGTCCGCGTCGGCGCGCCCGCCGGTCGCACAAAATCAATCATCGTTGATCTCACCGGCAAGCTGCCCGCTGATGCGAAGAGGCTGCGGCTCAGTTACGCGTTCGACATGTATTGGGATCAGATCGCGCTCTTCGAAAAAGTGGGTGATGAGAACACCACGATCACCACCGTCAGTCCTGCCGCGACCGACCTGCAATATCGCGGATTCAGCGTGACGGAAAAGCACGACTGGACGCATCCGACCACGCCGATTCACGACCAGCTTGCGAAGTCACCGCTCGTTCCGAAAGTTCCCAGCGGTTGGGTCACTCGTTATGGTAAAGTGGATGAACTGGTAGCCGGCAAGGACAACGCATTCGCTTTGATCAACGGCGGCGACGCGTTGACGGTTGAATTCGACGCCGCGCAATTCCCGGCCGTGCCTGACGGCTTCGAGCGCGACTTCTTTGTCTGGTCCGTCGGTTGGGACAAGGACACCGATTACCACACCGTCGCCGGTGATCAGATCGCCCCGTTGCCCTGGCACGGAATGGACGATCAGAAGTACGGGGAGGAAGAGCGGCCTGTGTTTGAGAGCGACGAACTCATGGAGCGTTACAATACGCGCTGGGCCAGCCCGCGGGTTCCGGTTCAGAAACAAGTTGCGGAGAAGTAGGTGTCGCCATGCTCACTCGTCGGAGTTTTCTCATTCGCACAGCCGCCGTCGGAGCCGGTGGGGCTCTCGCAGGTCCGTCCGTTGTTCGCCGCGGACGAGCCGGCTCGTGACCGGTCGATCATGACCGTGCTCGGCCCGGTGCCGGTCGCGGATATCGGGATCGTTCTGCCTCACGAACACGTCACCACGGATTTCATCGGCGCGGAGAAATTTCCGCAACCGCGATACAAACGGGACGAGGCGTTTGCGACGATTCTCCCGCACTTCAAGTCGTTGAAGAAACGGGGCGTCACCACCTTGATCGAATGCACCCCGAACCACATCGGCCGCGACGTGATTCTGCTGAAGCGGTTGTCCGAAGCGAGTGGCGTCCACGTCGTCACGAACACCGGTTACTATGGCGCCGTGGGGAACAAGTTCATGCCGAAGCACGCCTCCGATGAATCCGCCGAACAACTCGCCGCCCGTTGGTTGAAGGAATGGAACGACGGGATCGACGGCACCGAGATCAAACCGGGATTCATCAAGCTCGGAGTGGAGAGCGGTAAACTTCCGCCGCTGCACGAAAAGCTGGTTCGCGCCGCCGCAATCGTCCACAAGGAGTCGGGCCTGACGATCTGCATCCACACGGGAAACGGCGAGGCGGCACTCGATGAATTGCGAATCCTGACGGACGAAGGTATCGCGCCGGAGGCGTTCGTGTGGGTCCACGCGCAGAACGACGCCGGGCCGGTTCAGATCGAAGTGGCAAAGCGGGGCGGCTGGGTCAGTCTGGACGGTTACAGTCTCGCGACCCGAAATCCAGAGCGCTACGTGAACATGCTGATTGCGCTGAAAGAAGCGAACTGCCTGAACCGTGTGCTCATTTCACATGACGACGGTTGGGCGGTCGAAGGTGACGAGGCGAAGAGCACCGGTCTAAAACTGTTCGGCAACGGCAACCCGGAACCCTACGCGAGCATTTCTGAAAGACTCCTGCCCGATCTGAAACTGGCAGGTTTTACCGCGCAAGAAATCAATCAACATACGCGGCAAAACCCGGCCGAGACATTTGCTATTCGTGTTCGGACGGCGTGACTATTTGGCCGACCTCCGCGTCCGGGGTGAACTTTCAAAGTCGCCAGAGCCCGCTACTTCTTTTCGACCGCCTCCTTCTTGTCCTTGGTGTCGGCAGCCGCTTCGGGCTCAGTTGGATTGCGCTTCTCGTAGATCGCGGCGACCACCTGGGCGCACAGCTCGGGTTTTTCCATCAGTGCTGCGCGGGCGGCGTCACGGCCCTGGCCGATGAGTTCGCCGTTGAACTGAAGCCACGCGCCCTTCTTGTTAATCACCTCGTAGGTAATGCCGGCATCGATGATACTGCCTTCCTTGTTAATCCCCTTGTCATACATGATGTCGAACTCGGCCTCGGCGAACGGCGGCGCAACCTTGTTCTTCACGATCTTGGTCTTCACGTGATTGCCGATGGCGTTGCCCGCGGCGTCCTTGATGATTTCGCGGCGCCGGATGTCGATCCGCACGCTGGCGTAGAATTTCAACGCCTTGCCGCCGGGCGTCGTCTCCGGGTTGCCGAACATGACCCCGACTTTTTCGCGGAGCTGGTTGGTAAAGATACAGGTAGTCTTGGATTTGCTCAGGATGGCGGTCAGCTTGCGCAAGGCTTGGCTCATCAATCGCGCCTGCATGCCCATGGTCGCCATGCCCATCTCGCCTTCGAGTTCCGACTTCGGCACCAGCGCCGCCACGGAATCCACGACGATCACGTCGACCGCGCCGGACCGGGCGAGCGTTTCGCAAATGGTCAGTGCTTCCTCCCCGCTGTCGGGCTGGGAAATGAGCAGTTCATCCAGGTTGACGCCGAGTTTCTTGGCGTAGGCGGGGTCGAGCGCGTGCTCGGCGTCGATAAACGCCGCAGTGCCACCGGCGTTTTGTGAGTTCGCGATGACGTGCAGCATGACCGTCGTTTTGCCGGACGATTCCGGACCGTAGATCTCGATGATCCGGCCTTTGGGAACGCCGCCGATTCCGAGCGCCAGATCGAGGGAGAGCGAGCTGGTGGAAATGGCTTCCACGGATTTTTGAATGTTCGCCGCTCCCAACCGCATGATGGCTCCCTCCCCAAACGTTTTCGTGATCGAGGAGATGGCGTTTTCGAGCTCGCGGGAGCGGGCTTCAGGATTCGATTTCGAGACGGCGTTGGTGGTCTTGGTGGCGGTTTTTGCGGGCATAAGTTTGGCGTCTGATGGTTGAATTCGGCTGAACGTTCCTGCTCCTTGATAAGCAAGCCCGGTCGACTCGTCAATTGCGCGCTGCAACAAATCTCGGGCTTGAAGGCGTGGGATCGGCGGTCATTCGACGGCGACCACCTCGATGCTGAAGATCAGCAGTTCGTTGGGGCCGATGTTCTTGGCGCCGTTCGCGCCGTAAGCCAGCTTGGGATGGCTGTAAATCTCCCACTTGGACCCCAGCGGCATCTGGGAGAGCGCCTCCCGCCACGCGGGGATGGTTGTCGCCATGTTGACGGAGACCGGTTTTACGCCGTCGACTACGGTGGAATCAATGATGTCCCCGTTCGCCAACCGGGTGGTGTAGTTGATCGTGGCTGACCCTTCAAGACTCGGTTTGGGACCGGTTCCCGTGCTGATGACGCGGTATTGCAAGCCCGTCGGCGTGGTGACGACGCCTTCTTTCCTGCCGTTTACATTCAGAAACGACTCCGCGCTCTCCAGATTTGATTCAGCGAGATTTTCGACACGTTCACGGGCGATCCGGCCGGCCTCCTGCGAATACTTCACGATGGAGGCATTGAGGACGTCCTCGCTGAGCCGCGGGGGCTTCCCCTCGTAGACATCACGGATGGCGAGAATAAGAAAATCAATGCCCGCTCTGGGGTAATTCTGCTGGAGGTTCCGGGCGAGGTTCACCCCGATTGAATAGCTCACCTGATTCGTCTCGCTCGAAAGCGTCTCCATGTGGGGCAACACACTGGTGGCTCCTTGTGCGACCGGTTCACCGGCGGGTTGGTCGGCTGAACCCTGATCTCCGGCGGCTGGGGCGGGGTTCTGCGAGAATGCCGGGAAGGCCAACGCGGTCAGCAGGACAAAAATAGATGGATACTGGTTTACTTTCATAACGCATATGGTGCCGGACTGCGGGGAAACGGGCGCAACCGGCGGTTCGATATACATAGCAGCCCCACCGGTGCCTGTCCAGATTCCCAGTGCCCCGGCGCGTTCAAATCGAATACATGGAAATCACGTCCTCCGGCAGTTTCGTCGCCCGGCCGTCCGCGAGCGTGATCAGGGCGTAATCACACCAACCCTCGCAGCTCAGTTTGCGATCAGGCAGTCGCAGGATTTCAAACCACACTTTCACGCCGTGCTTGTGCATTTTCTCCACACAGGTGCGGATAATCATTCTCCCACCCAGTTTCAGAGGGCGCTTGTATTCAATGAACGATCTCCGGACCACCCAGCCCAGTCCGCGATCCAGAAATGCCTGCATCGCCATTCCGTAAAAGCGCTCCATCTGATCGCACCGAGCTGCCAGCACATAGTCGAGGTAGACAGTGCTGTGGACATGCTGAAACATGTCGAGGTCATCCGGCCGCACCGCCAGCTCGGTTTCGAAAATGGTTCCGGGAAATGACATGTGCGGATAGCGGTGACTCTGCGTTCATCCGTGCGCATTGGCGATCTGAAACTCTCGGGATTTCACTACGGCCGGGGCTCCTGCCCCGCGCGTCACCACCGCTCAAGCCCGCATCGGCGAATCAACTGCTCGACGTCCTCACAGCTCGCGCCGAGTTTCTCACGATTGGCGAACAGTTCCGTGTTGTCGGCGGGAAACCAGTTGCGGCGACCGTCATTGCCGAGACCCACGATGTCGATCGGCTTGATCGCTTCCTGAATCGAAGCCTGGAGGGACATCGATTCGGAACGTGTACCGTTCGTCTGGCCGTGCAAGATCGCATGGTCGATACACCGCCGAAGCGACGGCCCGAATACCGGATGCCGCATCAGCAGAAATCCGTGGCCCAAATACCGTTTGCCAAGGCGCTGACGGGTCTCCGAAAAACTCACTGCGGCGAAGTAGAGTTTCGTCAGCGCGGTGAACAACGCGAAATCGTTCATGTTCCAGTAAAGCGCCGCGATCAGACGCGCCGTCACAGCGAGTTCGCAAACGGTTTGTTCCGAGTACCCGGCGATGCCCGGCGCAATCTGTTCGTCGAGCGGATTCTTCCGGAGCAGTCCGGCCAGTCGCTTGATACCAAACAATGTCAGCGGAAACCCGGTCGAGAGCAACGGATCAGCAAAACCGGCCGCCGACGGCAGCATCACCCAGCCGGGCCCGCTGACTTGTGCACTGCGAAACGAAACACACGGCATGAATCGAAACGGTTCGACTGCCTCCGCATTCTCGAAAAGGGCACGGACCGTTGGCATCTGTTCCAACGCACGCCGCCAGCCCGGTTCGCCGTTTTTGAAATCCCACTCCTCGGCGATCTCGCGTCGTGCGACAACTCCGGCGCTGGTGATGCCATTGTTGAAACGCAGAACCCAGATCCACCCGCCGTCGAACACATGATGCACTGCCGCGGATTCCGGCGGGTACGGCGTTTCGGCCGTCGGCCATTTCAGTTCTTCGACGCCACGAAAGTGCGAGAAGACCGACTGCGTTTCCGGCAGATCCACGAGGGGTATTTCGTCGAGTCCCAGCAATTTCCAAAGACAGCCGCGCGGGCCGCTCGCGTCGATGACCAGTTTCACTTTGAGGTCGTGACAGCTGTTTTCGTGAACAACATTCAGTGTCGCGCCGCGCCCCCAATAGTCCGCATTTCGCGTGCCGGGGATTTTGTTCCACGTGATCGCATTTACCGCACACTCGTTGAGGCATTCGACGCCGTGCTCGACGGCCCGCTGCTGGAGAAACCGGTCGAAGTCGGGTCGATACCAATGCGTGTCGGCGATCCGGTCATTCGGGCTGGCCGCGACCAGCAATTCATTTGATCGATCGTCACGAAACTCAAACGGCGAACCAAGATCGTGCTTCAGAAACGTGAAGCCCCGTTTCAATCCGCAGCCGATGTCGGGATGATGTTCCTGCCAGGCGCCCCATTTGGAAAGGTTTCTGAGAAACGGCAGATCGTACGTGTCGGCAAGCTCCTCGAGCATCAGGTTTGTCAACGGCGTCGAACTTTCGCCGATCGCGAAACGCGGGTGCGTTCCCTTCTCGATCAGCACGACCGAGTGCCCGAGCCGCTTCGCAATCATCGCCATCAGCGAGCCCGCGAATCCCGAACCGATCACCGCAATGTCAAACTCACGCATCATGATTTCAGGAGCGCGGACGGCTCGTCCGCAAGTATTCGTCGGTGGTCGGCTTGCCGGCGGCCGTCCGCGCTCCTGTGCGAATCCACCGATCCCGGAACTGAATGCACAACAGTTCATTAGCCGCAGACCCCGCACTTTACAGAGGGCTCGAGAGCCTGATCAAAATTCATTTTATCCAGACGCTTCGTTCGCTTCGGCAAACAATGATCACAATCAGAAAACTGACCGAGATCCCACAAGTCGGCAAACACGCGGGTCTGCTTTTTTCTGTCGCCAACCAGATCCAGACTTTGATCGAAGGCCGCTTCCAACGTCCCCAATTTCGGCGGACTGAACTCTCCGCGGTGCGCGAGTTTTTCCAAAGCGCCGTTTCCGAAGCGTGTGGGAATCAGCGCCGCCACCGTCGCGTGACATTCCATTGCGAACCCGACGGAACGCACCGCCCAGTCGATGGCTTCGACTTCAGCATGCCACGGTGGTTTCACCAGAATGAACACCCTCAGATCGATCTCGTTCGCATGCAGATACTCCGCCGCCGACCGAAATGATGCCAGCGTGACACCCTTGTTCAGCTTCGCCAGAACTTCCGGATCAGCCGTTTCAAGTCCCATCGCCACTTCCAGTTTTGTGCCATCGAGCAGGTCGCGAAACGCGAGCACGCGGTCGTTGATCAACGCCGGATGGCACTCGACAATGACGCGTTCAAACCCGCGAACCTGTTCCGCAATTCGAGGATGATCGGCGACCGATATCGCCCGCGGATCAAAAAAACTGCCGCTGTTATAAAGTTTGATCTGCTTGTTCTTTTCCCCGCGAACGCCGAGCCCGGAGAGCGCGAGATTGATCTGTTTCGGAATTGCGCCGACCGGCACCGGATCGGCCGTCGTGTTTTTCCACAGATCGCACATCAGACATTTCCACGGACACTCGCGGTTGGTCAGGAAAACAGTCGCGACGTCGGCGATTTCTCCGTCCGCCGTTCGCTCGCGCTCGGCCACGAACGCATACGGACGCCCCGGGTCAACGACGTTGCGCGGCGGGCGAACGCTCTTGATCCAGTCGCTGTTGATTTCTATCTGCTGAGTCATCGAAACGGTTGCGGAAGAGTTTCCCAAGGTCTGAGCTGAGTAAAGTCTTTGCGCACAAGGTCGCAGTCCGTCGAACCCGGGCGCACGGCGCTCAGGATCTTCATTTCTCGTTTCGTCGGATCGTGATCGATTCAATGTGGATTGCCGACCGGGAAAGTTCTGGTAGCTTCGCGGCCACATGGCGTTTGAATCCTACCGACAATTTATTGAGAAACTCGATCAGGCGGGCGAACTGATTCGTATCAGCGAACCGGTCGCGACCGAACTGGAGATCACCGAGATCGCCGACCGCGAGATGAAGAAGCCCGGCGGCGGCAAGGCGTTGCTCTTCGAGAAACCCACGGTCAACGGCAAGATCAGTCCGTTCCCGGTGGCGATTAACACGATGGGTTCATGGAAACGCATGGCTATGAGCATGAGCGCCGAGACGGTCGGAGACGTCGCCGATGAACTCGGCTCGCTGATGAAGGCCAAGCCGCCGACCGGTTTCAAGGAAGCCATCAAACTCCTAGGCACCGCGCTCGAGCTGCGTCACGCCAAACCCAAGACCGTCAAGACCGGCCCGTGCAAGGAAGTGATTCACAAGTTTGATGCGCCGACGACACGGACTGAGTCGTGGCCGAAGGCCCCCAATGTAGGACAGGCTTCCAGCCTGTCTTCGGAGGAAGGCGACAGGCAAGATGCCTGTCCTACACTCGCCGACCTTCCCATCCTGAAATGCTGGCCGCTCGACGGCGGACGTTTCATCACGCTTCCATGCGTCGTCACCAAAGACCCGGACACCGGCGATCGCAATCTCGGGATGTACCGCATTCAGGTTTACGACGAACAAACCACCGGCATGCACTGGCAGTTGCAGAAGGTCGCCGCGCGTCATGGCCGTCGCTACTACGAACGCGGCGAACGCATGCCCGTCGCGATTTTCATCGGCGGCGATCCGATGTTTCCGTTCGCCGCCACCGCACCGTTGCCCGATGGACTCGATGAATTTCTGCTGGCCGGTTATCTCCGCAAGAAATCGGTGCAACTGGTGAAGTGCGAAACCAATGATCTTGAAGTTCCGGCCAACGCGGACTTCGTCATCGAAGGTTACATCGATCCCAAGGAACCGCTGCGCGACGAAGGACCGTTTGGCGATCACACGGGTTACTACACGTTGCCCGAGCCATATCCCGTGTTTCATGTCACCGCCATCACGCATCGCAAGGACGCCGTGTACCCGGCGACGATTGTGGGCATTCCGCCGATGGAAGATTTCTACATGGGCGCCGCGTCGGTGAAGCTGTTCCTGCCGATGTTCAAGATGAACTTCCCCGAGATCGCGGACATCGCGTTGCCAGCCGAGGGCGTGTTCCACAATCTCGTTTTCGTGAGCATCAAGAAGACGTATCCGATGCAGGCGTTCAAGATCATGCACGGCCTCTGGGGCATGGGGCAGATGATGTTCACCAAATACATCATCGTCGTGGATCACGATGTGGACGTGCACAACACCAGCGAAGTTCTTTTTCATCTCTGCGCCAACACCGATCCGCAACGCGACAGCCTCTTCACCAAAGGCCCCGCAGACGTCCTCGACCACGCCACCAGCGAAGTCGCCATCGGCAGCAAACTCGGCATCGACGCCACGAAGAAACTGGCCGGCGAAGGTTTCAAACGCGACTGGCCACCACTCATCAAGATGGATGAAGCCGTGAAGGCGAAGGTGGAGAAACTGTTCAATTCACAGCGGTCAAAATGAGAAGACGTCAAACCCATGAAACCCGAACAAATCCAGCAAGCGCTCGAGGACATTTCTGTTGAAAGCGATCCGTCGTTGAAACATCTCAAGCTGGCCAGTCTCGTTTCCGCCGTCTTTCGCGCGCGGGGTGTTGAGTTGGTGGTCGTCGGCGGCTCCGCCATTGAGTTCTATACCGAGGGCGCCTACGTGTCCGGAGATCTCGACATGTGCCTGGTTTCACCCACCCGCCTCGACGTCCGAACCCGTCAGGAATTGATGGGGCAGATCGGAGCCCGGGGCGGGCCGCGGAACTGGCAGGTAGCGGGACACTTTGTGGACATTCTCGGTGAGGTGGAGACGCTCTCACTGACTCCGTTCGACGAACTTCAAGCCCCCTATGGAATTGTGCGGCTGGTCAGTCCGGAGGATTTGCTGGTTGAGCGTGTTTTGATTTCCGTCTATCCACAACCTCATGAACCGGCGGCCCACTGCGCCCGTAAGTTGATAGCGGTCAGCCTTTCCGGCCAGGTGGATATGGATTGGAAGGAAGTCCGCCGCCTTGCGGAGCGTCCCGAATACCGTATCCTGCCCGTGTTGGAAAAAATTGTTGGAGAAGTCGCGCATGAACTCGGAAAACCAAGTCCCTATCATTCCTAAGGGCCGCCCGATCAGTTGGGAGGACTGGCTCAAAGGCCGCCGTGCCCGGCGCGAGACCGGCAACCGTGTCGCGCCAGAAATCATCCGCCGCTCCAGCAGTTCCAGCGACAAACGTCTGCGCCAGCTCTTCAATGGCGAGCGGGGGCTCCCTTTCAAAGCAACGGAAGAACTGTGAACTGCCGAATTGACGTCCTTGATCACGCCACCAGCGAAGTCGCCATCGGCAGCAAACTCGGCATTGACGCGACAAGGAAACTACCCGGTAGAGGCGTCAAATTCCGACTCGTCGAGACCGCTCATCAAGATGGATGAAGCCGTGAAGGCGAAGGTGGAAAAGCTACTAACCAAGCCAATCGCTTAATATTTTGAGCTCTATATATTGTGCCTCACACTTCATTCTCCACAACCAGTTGTGGCCATAACTGCAATCGCTCCCAACTATTAACGAACTATTAATTGATAATGAATTAATAGTTCGTTAATAGTTCGCCATGCGGATACCGAAATCACCGCCTTCGTTCAAAAAGTTAGTCACAGGTTTAGCCAGTCCTGAGAAATTGAATGTGATTTTTCAAGCCGTTGGCGATTCAAATGTCGAACAGCGTTATTTGCACTGGGATGAACTGCGATTCCGCAAGCCACCGAAAGGCTTAACCCACGAGGACTGGTGGTTTGGACTAAAGCTCAGCCGCAGAACTGGTCAAAAAACGATTCCGCTCAAGGATAAACACGGTCGCGGTTTTCATTTCACCGTTCCCGACTTGGTGACCGATCTCCTGCACCAGATCGATCGGGGAGGCGGAACGTTTGTCCAGGTTCCCGAACAGGTGACCAACGCGGAACAGCGGGATCGCTACGTGGTCCGGTCGTTGATGGAAGAAGCGATTACCTCCAGCCAACTTGAAGGCGCTGCCACCACTCGTGAAGTTGCCAAGAAAATGCTCACCGATGGCCGCAAACCAAAGGATCGAAGCGAGCGAATGATCGTCAATAATTATGTGACGATGCGACATATTCTGAAATTGAAAGACAAGCCGATGACGCCTGATGTTGTCTTTCAAATTCATGAAGAAATTTCGGTGGGAGTACTCGATAACCCGGACGGTGCGGGACGCTTCCGGAGCGCTGATGAATCTATCAATGTTTCTGACAAAGAGGGAAAAGTATTTCACCCCCTCCTTCCGCCGGGGAACTGCCTGCCCGACTCGAAGCCATGTGTGATTTCGCCAACGGCAAAACACCTGGCTCTTTTATCCACCCCGTTATTCGTGGAATCATCCTTCATTTCTGGCTGGCTTATGATCACCCGTTTGTGGACGGCAACGGTCGGACGGCCCGGGCGTTGTTCTACTGGCAGATGCTCCACGCCGGCTACTGGCTCTTCGAGTTCATTTCCATTTCACAGTTTCTGCGAAAAGCCCCGGTGAAGTACGGCACGGCGTTCCTGCACACGGAGACGGACGACAACGATCTGACCTATTTCATCATTCATCAGGCGAGCGTCATCCGCCGGGCACTGAAGGAACTTCATGACTATGTGATTCAAAAATCGTCAGAAACCCGGGACTGCCTGGAGGCTCTTCAGAAGTATCCAGAACTCAATCACCGTCAACAGGCACTCGTCGCACACGCAATACGACATCCGGGATGTAGCTATCAAATTGCCGGGCACCAAGCACGTCACGCGGTCACATACGCCACGGCGCGCACCGATCTCGTCAACCTGTCAAAAATGAATTTGCTTGAACAAAGAAAGGCGGGGCGTGCATTCATTTTCGTTGCCCCAAACGATCTGGAATCGCGCCTGAGGGTATGAACCGGGCACAGGGGTAACACTTTTTGTTTTTAGTCTTTCTCAGTCCGCGCTGCAAGCGCGTTGCTCCCAACGCCCGGCTCCGAGGGTCTCTTTTTGCAGTGCTATGATTCCTTAGCCAACGATGCAGTTGAAAAGGGATCGCGGGCCACACTTGTGGCTCGGACAACATTCCCCGATTGGTGACGACCAAACCGCAACCCCAACCCGCGAGGGCTCGGGTTGGAACGCCCGGAGCGGGCGTGATCCCCCCAATTGCTACTGCCTGGTTCCGGCTTAGCCGGACTTATGCAGTCGGTCCGGGAGGAACGGCCAACTGGCCGTTCTCGGCGGCAACTTGCCGCCGAGTTGAACGCAATGGCCGCGTCTATTATTCAGTGGGAGTGTCGTGCGCACGGCTGTCGGGCTGGTAGCCCGACAGAACGGGCCAGTGGCCCGTTCCACCCTGAAATTGAACTGCATAAGTCCGGCCTAGAACGTGTCTAAAAATGGTAGGGTCAGCCATCTTGGCTGACATAGAGTTGGGCTTCCAGCCCGGCGGATTCGGCGGTGAAAACGCCCGGCATGTCGTAATTGCAGGACCGTCTGGCGGACTTACGCGCCCGGCGGCGGCGGAAATTCCAGTCCGTATTTCTTTCCGATCTCCAGCACGCGCGGAATGTCCTGCTGCTGTTCTTGACTCAACGCGCCGATGTCCTCGAAGAATCCTTCAAAGCCCGACGGCGTGATGACGCACATGAGTCGACCGGGTTTCTGACCTAGGTAGCGGTAGGTGTGCGGAATGCCTCGTGGCGCAAAAATCGTCGTCCCCTTTTGCGCGATGAAGGTCTTTCCGCCGACGGTCCACTCGTATTCGCCTTCGAGGACCTGGAATGTTTCATCCTCACGATGGTGGATGTGCGGCGGCGGACCGCCACCCGGCACATCGTGCGATTCGACCGCGCTGACCACGCCGCCCGTGTCGCGACCGTGGATACGGATGAACATTGGGATGCCAAGAACGTTCAATTTCTTGCCGCCGTCAGAGGGGACGATGATCGGATTCATATGCACAAATCTGGTCGTCCGACTCAGCTCACGTAGCTGTAGTCATACGGCTTGCGCATTTCGCGGGAGAGATGGGTGTTCGCGTCCTTTGCGCCGTCACCGGTGAAGACCTCCCTGACCGCGTCCCACTGGAGTTTGCGGCCCTGATGCATGGCGATGATGATGAGGTGCCCAACCACTGCGGAGCGATGTCCGTTTTCGACACTGGCGACCGGATCCTTGCGCGACCGCACACAGTCGAAGAAGTTGGCCATGTGATTGTTGCTCTCTTCGAGCCGGATGGCGTTGTCGGGTAGCGGATCCAAATAAATCTCATCTTTGCTCGCGCCCAGATCCCCCCGGTTCACCCAGATCCAGCCATCCGTGCCGGTGAACCGTAGTCCGTTGCGCTGGCCGTCCGGATCGATGATTCCGCCGAACGGGCTGTCCGCGGTAGTGGTCTTCACAATTTGTTGAACGTCGCCGGCATATTGCAGGGTCGCCTCAAATTCCTTGCAGGTTGTGTAGCCGCCCTTGATCGGTCCAACCGTGGCCTTCGACTCGACGCTGATCGGGCCGTCCTGGCCGATGGCCCAGCGCGCAATATCATTGTGATGCGCGCCCCAGTCGGTGACTGGTCCACCGGCGTAGTCCCACCACCAGCGGAACGTGTTGCCCGCGCGTTCCTTCTGGTAGCTCACCTGCGGCGCCTGACCGAGCCACAGATCCCAGTTCAATCCCGGTGGCACGACCTGATCGATTTCGAACGGACCTTCGCGCAGTCCGGCTGGCACGAACACTTCCACGGTTTGAAGTTTGCCGATGCGCCCGTTGCGAACGAGCTCGCAGGCCAGACGAAAACGGCGGTCGCTGCGTTGCTGGGTGCCGGTCTGGAACACAACCTTATTGTCGCGCACCGCCTTGATCACGTGTTTGCCCTCGTCAATGGTGAGCGTCAGCGGCTTCTCCCCGTAGATGTCCTTCTTCGCCAGGGCCGCTCCAATGTTGACCAGAGAATGCCAGTGGTCCGGCGTGCCATTGACGATGATGTCGACGTCCTTTTGTTCGAGGAGCTTTCGGAAATCGGTATACGCCGTCGGGGTTTTTCCGTCCTTGGAGAAAGCCTTCACCGCGCCCTGCACCGCATTCTCCTTAACATCGCAAAGGGCGACCACGTCACCGTAGCGGGAAGCCCCCCTCAGGTCGCCGCTGCCCTGTCCGCCGCAACCGATCAGCGCCAGACCGGGCCGGTCGTTGGCAGAGGTGGGCGCCGCGGTGTTCTGCTCCGCGGCCAACGCGAGATCGCGTTGCACAAACCACAGGGGCAATCCGGTGGCGACGGCGGTGAGGCTGCTTCGTGTGATGAATGAACGACGGGAGATTTGAAATTTCTTGGGCATGGGTGGATTGAATGCTCCGCCGTGGAAATGGTCAAGGCGAAGTCGGGGGGGCGGACGCGGCTTAACCCTGTTCTGCTCGAATCATCGACGCCGGCCCCACGACCAGACACAGGATCTCAGCCTGACTTCCTGCTTTCCAACGGCGGCGCGTTCGGCTTGAATCCGGCACATGAAAGCCATTTACAACATTTCCCTCATTGCGCTGGGACTGGTTCTCGGCAGTTCAAACACGTCATTTGCGGCTGACAACGGCGTCGGCACCGGCAAGGATTTCAAGGGCCCGGTCGGGCTGCAGCTCTACAGTTTGCGCGGTGAATTCGCCAGCCAGGGCGTGCCGAAGACGCTTCAGACGGTCGAAGATTACGGCATCCGGTTGGTCGAAACCGCCGGCACCTACAATCTTTCTCCTGAGCGTTTCACGGAGATGCTCAAAGAACACAAGCTCAAGGCGATCAGCGGCCATTTCTCGTTCGACAAATATCGCGACGACCCGGAATCGATCGCCAAGGAAGCCAAGGCGCTCGGTCTGAAATTCGCCGGTTGCGCGTGGATTTCCCATCAGGGCGACTTCGACGAAGCGGATGCGCTGGAAGCGGCCCGGGTGTTCAATCACGCGGGTGAAGTGCTGGCCAAGGAAGGCATCCAGTTCTTTTATCACTGCCACGGCTATGAATTTATTCCGTATAAGGACGGCACGTTGTTTGATCTGCTTGCGGAGAAGACCGACCCAAAACATGTCGCGTTTGAAATGGATGTTTACTGGGTAATTCATCCCGGACAGGACCCGGTCAAGTGGTTCGAGAAGCTCGGTTCCCGTTGGCAGCTCGTTCATTTGAAGGACAAGCGCAAAGGTGTAGCCGGCGATCAGACTGGCGGCAGTGACGTCAAGAATGACGTGACGATTGGCACCGGCCAGGTGGACTGGTCGGCCGTCCTTGCTGCGGCCAAGAAGGCGGGCGTGAAGTATTATTTCATCGAGGACGAATCCCCGTGGGCAGCCACTCAGATTCCGGAAAGCCTGAAGTATCTGTCGAGCGTGAAGTTTTAAACAAGCGTCACCGCTTTCAGAGTTACTCCAATTGCGTCTTCGTTTTGTCGCCCAAGAATATCAAATGGTGGGTCACGCCCGCGCGCCGCATCCCGTTGATCGCCGTGGTCGTGATCGTCCTTGATCAGCTGACCAAATCAGCAGTCGCGAGCGCGCTGTCGTTTCCGTCCGAGCGAGTCCTGCTCGAAGGATTCTTTAAACTGGTCCACTGGGGCAACACCGGCTCGGCTTTCAGCATGTTTCAAAACAGCAACGCAGTTCTGGCGGTGGTCTCGTTCGGCGCGATCGCGCTGCTGTATTTGACGCGCCATCACTTCGACGCGGACACGCTGCCGGGCCAGGTGGCGCTCGGGCTGATATTCGGCGGCATCGTCGGGAATCTCGTTGACCGGATAATGCACGGGCACGTGATTGATTTCATCTATTTCTACGTCAGCCGCCGCGACGGTTCGGAGCTGGGTTTTCCGGCGTTCAACATCGCGGACAGCGCGATTTGCGTCGGCGTCGGGCTGCTGTTCGTGCTCGCCTGGATGAAGCCCGGCCCAAGTTCGGCCGAACAACCGGCCGGCTAAACTTTACCGCACCAAATGGCCGTCTTCACACAAACTCTGACCATCGGCGACACCGCCCCGGACGAACGGATCGATTCGTATCTCCGCCAGTTTTTTCCCAGCGTTTCACGCAAGGCGATCGTCCGGCTGATTCAGGAAGGGCACATCGTGGTGAACGGCGAGATGGTAAAGCCCCGGTATTTTCCGAAAGCGGGCGAACAGATTGATGTCAGTTGGCCCGAACCGCGCGAACCCATTTCCAAGCCGGAGAACATTCCGCTGAACGTGATTTATGAAGACGACGATCTGCTCGTCATCGACAAGGAACCGGGCATCGTTGTGCATCCCGGCAACGGTCACGAGGAGCACACGCTGGTAAACGCGTTTCTGCATCACTGCAAAGGCCAGCTCAGCGGCGTCGGCGGCGTGGCGCGGCCCGGCATTGTTCATCGATTGGACAAGGACACGAGCGGCTGCATGATCGTGGCGAAGAACGATTTCGCGCACGTCGGCCTCGCGAAACAGTTCGCTGAGCGCACGATGGAAAAGATTTATCACGCGCTCGTCTGCGGCGACACGATTCCTGCTTCCGGCAACATCCGGGCGGGTATCGCCCGGCATCCGAGCCACCGCAAACGCATGGCCGTCCGCGACGACGAACACGCCCGCGCGGCCCACACCAGCTACCGGCTGATCCAGCGCTACCGGGCCGCCGCACTCGTCGAGGCGCACCTGCATACTGGCCGCACCCACCAGATTCGCGTGCATTTTCAGTACATCGGCTACCCGCTCGTTGGGGATCTGGTTTACGGAAAACGCCACAATACCCGGCTCAAGGAACTGACCAACTACGCGGCCGGCCGGCAGATGCTCCACGCGCATTCGATCAAATTTACCCATCCACGGAGCGAAAAAGTGCTCACATTTTCCACGGATTTACCGCAGGATTTCAAAACTGTGCTTGAAGCGTTGAAACCGGAACCTGACCTCGAACGTCACGAATAACATGCCCCGCCCAAACCTGGTCACCCGATTTAGCCGGTGGACGGGTATTGCCCTGGTTCTGTGCGGGCTGGCTGCGGAGGCGCAGTGGCGTGGCTCGCGCGACCTCACCAATCGCGGCAACATCCCGACCTGGGATTACAGCGAGCGCTTCGTTCACGACCAGTTCTGGTTCACCCGGGCGGAGTTCAACGGCGGGCGCGGCTGGCAGACGGATTATCCCAACGCGGACCTGAACTTCAGCTGGCGGCTCAGCCAGATGACCGCGCTGAAGGTTCATCCCGATCCGCAGCACCTCTCCTTGCTCGATCCCGAGCTGCTGAACTATCCGTTCATCTTTATGATCGATCCGCGCAGTCTCAGGCTGAGCGAGCCCGAGGTCGAAGCCCTGCGGAATTATCTGCTGAACGGCGGGTTCCTGATGGTTGACGATTTCTGGGGTGACCAGATGTGGAACGGTCTTTACGCGGAGATGAAAAAGGTGTTTCCCAATATCGAACCGGTTCCCCTTCCGCACGACCACGAGATTTTCAAGATCGTGTTTCCACTCGATGGTCCGCCGCAGGTACCGAGTGAAGACTCGGCCGAACGCACGATGACCATGCCAGACCCGTACCGGACATGGGAGGATGAGATCAGCTGGGAGCGTCCGCAACCCGCCGACTTCCGCGCTTACTTTGACGACAAAGGCCGGATGATGGCGTTGATCTGCTGGAATACCGACCTGTCCGACGGCTGGGAAGAGGAAGGCGTCAGCCACTGGTTCTTCGAGAACTTCTCCGAGAAATTCTCCTACCCGATGGGCATCAACATCCTCTTCTACGTGATGACGCATTGAGGGTGGAACTGTACAGCCGAAAAAAGGAAGAGCCTCACCAGACCTCGACCGGACCTTTTGGAACCGGGATTTCCTTGCGGCGGGCAACAGCGGATTCGTCCTCGTCATTCATAAACGACGCGACCATCGGGTTCATTTCGTAGCGCGGCTGGAGATTCCCGTCCTCGTCGAGAAACTGTTTGCGCCATTCCAGATACTTCACGAGCAGGGTGTTGAATTCTTCTCTGGTCGAAACCCGCACTACCTCCTTCACGAACAGCTTGGAGGGGCCAAATCGCTTCGCATACCACGGCGCCACTTTGCGGAACATCACGCACCCGCGATTCTCACCAAAGACTTCAATCATCCGATCCAGGTGGCGGCACATGATCTTGATCCGCTCCTCAAATGTGGGTTCGTCGATCAATTCACCGGTGTCCAGCAGCCGGCTCGTTCGTCGGAATATCCAAGGATCGTAGAACGCACCGCGCCCGATGCTCACGCCATGACAACCCGTTTCGTTGATCATGTGCAGGGCTGCTTCCGGCGTCGTGACGTCGCCATTGCCAATCACCGGGATCGATTTTACCGCTTCCACGACTTTTCGAATCCCGTGCAGATTTACGTGGCCGTCGAAACCTTGTTCGCGCGTCCGTCCATGAATGAACACGGCCGCGACCCCGGCGTCCTCCAGTGCCCGGCACAGATCGGGCGCCGTGAGATTATTGTCGTCCCAGCCCAGACGCATCTTCGCCGTGACCGGAATTTTCACGGCGTTCACCATTCCGCGGACGAGCGCCTGCGTTTTCGCCAGCTCGGTCATCATCGCCGAGCCGCCGCCCACCTTGACAACCTTCCTGACCGGGCAGCCCATGTTGATGTCGATCGAGTGAACACCGATGGATTCCAGAAACAGCGACGCGTCGCGCATCTCTTCTGGCACGCTGCCAAACAGCTGAACCGCCAGCGGCGAGTCTTCCGCATTGGTTTCGATGAGCTTGAAAGCGTTGCGATTTTTCTCCAACAAGGAACGCGCGTTCACCAGATCGGTCGTGGCCAGATCAATCCCGCCGATCTCCCTTACTGTCAGCCGGAAGGGCAAATTCGTGTAACCCGCCAACGGCGACAGAAACAAATTCGACTTCAACTGGAGCGATCCAAAACGCATGCGCGGCGCGGAATATAGAAGGTGCCCGGGACTTTGTCACCCAGGCGAATCCATGTGGGAAAACGGCAGAACGGGGGCGTTCATTACTGCGATTCCGTCAGTGATTTCGACAAGGCCTCGGCGGTTTGTTTGCCTTGCGGGCTGAGCGGCAGGGCGAGCGCCCGGCTCACTGAGGTTTTGGCCAGGGCGATTTGCTTGAGCTCGGCCTGTGACTGGGCGAGCATGAGAAACAAGTTTCCGTCGTCCGTGAGCGTTTTCGACGCAGAGTTCAAAACATCAGCGGCGTAGCGATAATCCTTTTTGGAAAACGCAGATTCTCCCAGAACCTTCGACAGCTCGGCATCTGAGGAAAGTGTTTCCCGCGCCTGACGCGCCCACTTTTCCGCGTCGCCGATCGTTGCCGGATTCTTGATGAGTTCGATGGAAAGCTGCTTCATCGCCGGAACGAACTGAGGGTAGTCAGCGAGCAGCTTCTTGTAGTCGGCGATTGCACCGGTTGTGTTGCCGTCGGCAGCGATCAACCGAATGCCGACGAACCGCGCGAGCAGCCCGCTTTTGTTGGCGACCAGCTGAGATTTCAAATCTGCGGGAAGGTCCGCGACTGACCGGCTCTCAGAGGCGGCGATGAGTTTCAGGTCGAGCGCGGCGCGGTCCTTCAGTTTTCCGCCGGCGGCGACGACTTTACCCAAAGCCGCTTTGGCGGCATCCAGTTGCCCGATCGCGATCGCGGGCTGAGCAAAGGCAAACTGGGCGTCTTCGCTCGAAGCCTGTTGTTTGAGGGCGTCCTGCAAAAGGGCATACGAGTATTGGTAGTCCTTGGCGAGGTAAGCCAGTCGACCCAGCTCGAACGCCGCCGCCGAATCATTCCCGGAGACTTCGCGGGCTTTGCGCACCAGATTCATAACCTCGGCGGTGTTTCCTTTTGCCAGAGCGAGACGGGCCTGGCCGATGAGCGGCTTGGTCGCAGAGGGAACCAGCTGAGTGGCCTTCTGATAACTGGCCAGAGCGGCGTCGTTCTTACCCAACGCCTCCTGGACCTGCCCCAGTCGTGTGATCACGATCACGTCATCCGGCCGGGTTTTCGCCAGCTTCTCCAGTTGAGCCAAAACTTGCGCATCCTGCTTCGAAACGTCCAGTGCGAGGATATCCAGAGCCGCCTGCGCGTCGCCCGCCCAACTGCCGGTCGCGTCCTTGAGCGTCAGTGATTTTTGCAACAATGCCAGGGCGCGAGCTTCGTTGCCCAACTGGTAATATGCCATCCCGAGATGAAACTGGACCTCGCCGATGTCGGCCAGCTTGGTGGCGCTCGCGTCGAGATGAACCAGCGCCTGATTGTAATCCTTTCTACGATAGAGAATCCAACCGAGCGTGTCGCCCACCTTGGGGTCGGCAGGGAGAATCTGCTGAGCTTTCCGGGCGAGCTCGTAGGCGCGGTTCAGATCGTTCAACTGCTCCGAATACAGATACGCGAGGTTGTTCAAGGCCGGGGATAGGTCGGGGTTCACCTGGATCAGAGCCTCATACTTGTCAGCCGCACCCTGGTAATTTTTCTCCTCGGTCCGGATGATTGCGAGCGTCATCAACGCACGCACGTCCGTGGGCTTGGCGGTCAGCAACTCTTCAAGTTTTCTGGTCGCCTCCGCCTTGCGGCCCGTCAGGTTGTAAACCTGCACCAGCAGGAAATAGGCGTTCTCAAGTTGTGGATTTTCCGTGATGGCCGCTTCAAGCGCCGCCTCCGCCTTCGGGTAATCTTTGGCGGTCACGTAGATCCCGCCCAACAGCAGCTGCGCCTCTGCCGATTTCGGATTCGCTGCCAGATAGCCGGTGACTCGTTTGGCCGCCGCATCGAATTGCTCCGTCTTGAGATCGAGCAACGCCAGTTGCTCGATGGCGGGGAAAAAATTATCGGCAACCACCAATGTCCGCTCAAACGCCGCGCGAGCTTCCGCTGCCTTTTGTTGTCGCAACAGAAGTGTTCCCTGCATGAACGAACCTCGCGGATCTTTTGAAAAACGGGTCTCGTAGTCGCGATAGACGGACAGGGCACCGGCGAGGTCGTTGTTGCGCAACATCGCGTCGGCGAGTTGCAGATGGCCTGGTGCGTAGTTCGGATTCGCGGTGACAAATTCCTGGATCGACTGAATTGCTTCGGCGGTCCGCCCCTTCAACGTCAACAACCGTCCACGCAGCAGCACGACCTGGGGAAGTTTCGGATTGAGTTCAAACGCCTTGTCGATCTGGACCAGACTGCGGTCGGTGTCGTTTTTCGCAATACTGATCAGCGCCGCCTGATACCAGAGTTGGGCGGAATTGGGATACAGTTTGACCAGGTCGTCCATGATGGTCTGGGCTTTGTCCGCGTCCTTCAGCGCGAGATACATCTGGGCTTCCAATTGACGGGCCTCGATGTTCTGCGCGTCCCGCGAGATGATTGACTGAATGTCTTTCTTGACGCTGTCGTAGTCCGTATCCGCGAAAGCGATCTGAGCCGACCGCAGCCTTGCGGGTACGTAATCGGGGGCCTGTTTCAATATCGAGGTGATCTGCGCTTTGCCGGCATCCTTGTCCCGGTTCAGGAGAACATCGATGTACCGCATTTGCCGATTTGAGCGCGGCGGCGAGAGCTCAGCGGCGCGGGCGAACGCCGCTTCACCGTCCACGAGATTGGACCGGGAAAGGTAGATCTCCCCCAGCACAAACGGCGCGGCCGCGTAGTCCGGGTGCCGGGTAGTGACGCCCTTGAGAAGACGTTCAGCTTCGTCGCTATCGCCTCCGCGCAGTGCGAGGACTGCGGCTGTCGTGTCATAAACCGGCTGATCGCCGTTGCTCTGACGGAGCGCGGCGACCCGGGTTTTCAACGAAGCCGCCGCCGCGTCATCCGCCGCGAGATCGGCGAGCAACAGCAGGGCTTCTTCCTGGGCCAGATCCTGATCCAGCGCCTTCAACGCGTCCTCGGTTGCTTTTGCGCGATCAATCATCGCGAGCAACACGGCGCGCCGCGCCAGCACTTTGGGATCGGTGTCGCCGAGTTCAAGGGCGTGGGAAAGATAGGCTCCGGCCTTCAAAGGGAGACCGTTCTCGTAGAAAATGTTTCCGATCTGCGCAAAGGCGTGCGCGTTGGTGGGGCTCAACTGTGTCACATTGAGGTACTCGATCCGCGCCTTCTCGTAGTCGCCGAAAGCATAAAGCGCGTCGCCTTTTTCAAGGTGCCCCTCCACTTTCGACGCCTTGGAACAACCGATCACGCCAAGAATCAGTCCGACACACAAGACCGACTTCCAACCGTTTGAAGTCGCAGCCGCAATATGTTTCAAGGTTTTCTTCATGGAGAATTTCAATGTTCTGATGCGTGTTAGTCTGGAACTAGTTTGGACATCCCGCAGCTTCAACCGACTTGCCGTCCGGTGATGCCCTATCGACCCGACCCGGCCGGTTCATCCGCCGAAAAAGAAACAGTAACAAGAACAGCGGGATCAGTGAAATGGCAAAAAACACCGGGCCGCCGCGGTGATGGATGGGCGAGTGAATCATCTCGGGACCGTACTCCGTGCAGAGCCAGCCGATCGTGACGATCCGGAACCCGTTTCGAGCGATACCCAGGGGAATGACCAGCGCGCAGAAAACGACCCGCTGCCAGCTTTTATCCAGAAACAGATATCCGGCGATCAAACTCGTGATGAACAACACCAGCGTTGACCGGATCCCACTGCACTCCCGGGCGACCTCGATCGTGATGTTAGGCAGCTGAAAAACCAAGCCGCTCTGGAGATACGACGCGCCGATCAGGGAGAAAAACCAACCCGAAACATCGGCGGAGGTGTGTTGCAGACCGGTCTCGATGCCCGCCACCCACGCGGGCGGAATCGGCACCATGAACACCAGAAACGCCGTCGGAAACAGAATCTGTTTGATAAACTGCCCGCCCAGCAGATGAACCGCACCGGCCGCGAGAAGCGCCACAAATGAAAGCATCCGTAAGCTCAGGCTGATCGACGCCGCATCTTCTGAGCCGGAGATAGTCATCAGCGGGGCGGCGAACGAAATCGCGCCAATCACACCCAGAATCAGGACAGCCGGCCCGGACGCGGTGAACTCGTATTTGAGCTCTGATTTCATTTGCCAGACCAGCCACGCCGAGACGAAAGGAATGATCAGCGCATACGAAAACAGATCCTCATCCAGGCAGAATCTGGCCCATTCAAATAGATAAACAGAAAATGCCGCCGCGAGAACGGCAGCAAAAACAAACCAACGCTGAAGTCGTGATCTAAAGTCAGATGGAATCATGACGCACAGATTCTTATATTTCAAACCGCAGCTATCAGGCCAATTACGCGCTTGGCTCTAATCCTGAGCTGCCGCAATGATCAGCGTGTCCGACAACATCTGAACGCTCGTACGATCGTTGGCTGAACAAAACTTCCTAGCACACACGCTCGACAAAGCCAAAAACTATTACGCGGATCGACGGCGAAACCAGCGTACCCTGGCGGAGCGATCTGCCGGGAGCGTTTCGTTGCCGCCAAGACGGATCCAGAGCCGCTGAACGGCGCCGACGGACGGATTCGAGAAAATGGTACTTTTTCGTTTCAAGGCACATCTTGCGACAAATTACACGTTGGATTAATCTGGATTTGTGAGGGCTCTTGTAATCGTTGGAATCCTGATCCGCAGACTGGCCTGAGATGGAACGATTGTTTACCAGAACGGCGTGGAGGTCGGGTCGGGCGGGAACATCGAACTCAACCTGCGCCTGCTCACCGAGCTGGCCACGGACGAGTGGACGCCCGCCAAAAACGAGCGACTCGCCGCTCACCCAGACCAGGCCTTCAACCTTGTCCGCTCCAAATGAACCCTCAAAACAAAAAGCCCTGGGTCCGCTTCAACGCACGGAACGGCAGTTCAGGCATGGGCGGGTCGTTTCGGCGTTTATACGTCATTCTCGCTCTGCTAATTTTCGGCCTGTCCTTTACTGCAGGTTGGCTGGCATCGCACCGAACCATCGACAACAACCGTTCGGGAAGCTCGGATCAACTTTCATCAACCGAGAACATTTTCTTTGAGGCGATCGCCAACTACGGCTACAAAAAAACGGGCAGACACAGAACACGTTCTACATTTCGTCGAAGCCGAACTTTGGGGATCAATATATGATTTACTGGCGGGATGAGAACGTCCTGTTTTCTTTCCCGACGGCAATCAATCCCGAGGTTGTCGATACCCCCTCAGTGGTAGTTGCCAGAACGTGGAAGTTGAATCAGGAAAGCTTCCGCCCACCTGGCGACAAGGAACTAGAAACTTCAACGTATTTGGAATCCTGGGACTGGGCACTTCAAGAGCTGTTTGAGTGCGTAGTCAGGGGAGACATGTATCAACTGAAAACCAATAACCATCAGAAAGAAAAGGACTAGCTATGCCCTCCAATGTCACATTACCACCGATCAATACAGAGTCCGGTGTTATCGCCCGAATGTTGCTTGCCGAAGTCAAGACGCCGGGCTATTCGGGCTATAACGCTGATGATTTGAAGTGATCAATGCGGATCATCAAGAAGGTGCTCGAAAATCGAATGACCAAACCTGGTCAGTTCAATGCATCGGGCGCGACAAACGAAGCCGACATCATCACCGCTCCCGGGCAGTTTCATGGTTCCCGCGCTCAGAAGTGAAAAGCAACGGGTCACCTTTGGCGAAGATGGTGGATTGATGAAAGCGAAGTATGTTGGAGACTGGTTCTTCCTGACTCGAAAAGAGGTATCCGATGATGTGAGGAAATCGTTCAAACTGCGAACATTTCAGCACCGCAACGACAGCCTTGCGATCCCGTATTTCAGCCACATCGAAACCGGCCGAGGAAAAAACCGCGCCTTTCTTGGCGAGGATTATTCGTTCTGCGAACGAGCAACCCGGATTGGGTATGAACTGATTGTTGATACCTCCATTCGACTGGCCCATGTCGGGGCTTACCCCTATTCATGGGAAGACGTGCAGGAGAAGGAACGATTCAAGTCTGCAACGATTGAGATCAATCAGTGACCTTGCCGACGAGTTCGATGAAGTTACCGTCCGGATCCTGAACCGCGGTCAGCAGAGTGCCGCCACCGAGATCGACCGGACTTTCGCCGAGCAACTTGACCTTGGCCTTCTTCAGTCGTTCCAACGAGGGCGCCATGTCCTTCACAAAAATCGTGAGATAGCTCAGGCCGATCGTGGAATGGATGTAATCCTGTGAGGGTTTCACTCCGGGCTTTTTCGGAAACGACATCAACTTGATCTTGGACGCCTCAGGACCGTCCCCCAGAACAAACACCCGGATGTCGACGTCCAGGTTGTCGATGATACCGATCGCTTTGCCGCGAGCGCCCGGCACGGCAAACCCCGGCACTTCCTTGAACCCGATTACTTCCGTGTAAAACTTCGCCGACACATCGATGTCGCCGACCACGACTCCAATATCGATCGACAATCTGGAGAATTCCGGCGCGGGGTCGGCGGCCCTGCCGTTGGAAACGGCGCACAGGAGCAGCGCGCCTGAGGCCACAGAAGTGAGAAGAAGGTGATGGAGGACAAAGCGGGTGGATTTCATTCGGCAACCTTAGGGATTGCCGCCGTTAGATCAAGAAGATTGGCGCGGGCGCGAGCCCAAGCTCGGGAATAGACAGGTTCAGATTCTCGGTGAACACCCGAAACCGCGCCGGAGGGAGCTCTTTGCCTGGAACCAACGGAAATATAGCGCGTAGCTTCTCGCGATGTTCGGTTGTGTCAGCCTTAGAGAACAGTGTGTATGGATTCGCGACGATGTGCTGGGGCTGAAAATTAAATGCGCCCATATCACGAAACTCGGGCGGCTTCCAGATCCAATAGACTCATCACCGCTTGGGTCTAAATGCGGTAGTTGTGCTGCTTGATCCAGACGGCTCTTTAGGGAATCGCTGATTAAATCCAGCCAGTAATTGGAATCATGACAAAACGCCTGATAATCAAGTGGCAAAAAATGCAAGACCGCCTTTATTCAGCGCTTCCCTAGTGTGGGGGATCCATCCTGATGTCTGATGGCAACGTCGTCTTCGGTCTCAATTCCGATTGCGAAACCGGCCGGCTTCGTGCGAGCCAATCGAGGGCCCGTTCAAACTGAAACGCATACCCGGCTGCTGGCCCTGGCGTTGAATGACTTTCGAGACTCATGGCTTTGATTTGTTTGACGGTGTCAGATTAATCTTCGCTTTGCCGTTGAAAATTAGATGGCTGGATTTTGACTCTATGTGCGTCAGCACGAAGTTGTGCGTTTACTTTTCAGTTGGATGGTCCTGATCATGACTGATTCTAAAACATTCCCATGGGCGCGGCTCTGAAGGGAAATTCCGTCGGAAGAAATAAGTGTCCGCACGCGGCAAAGACAAGAACGTAACCTGTTGAAAATCTACGGCAGTGTCGAAGCGATCGCGGACGACCGGGTGCGTGCAGCCGGAATTGGGCAGGACCGGCCAGCATGGTCTGGTAGGGGGCTCAAAAAACCGCCAGCAACACTTGATCCGCCAAGACCGTTGCTACCCGCCGCACGTATTCAATCCCGTCCGCAGGCGCGTCGCCGGTTGCATTCCGGCCCGAAAATCGACACTCTCGAATCCGAACCCGGTCTGACCATCATGCCCTACGCCCTCAGCACTCATGACAAACCAGATCACGGCCACGTCCGCACCGCGGCACAGGCCGAACACAAACGCTACCTTGATGCACACTGCGGCAAACTCATCCTCGCCGCCGGGGCCATGCTGGATGATGTCGGCCCCACGCCGCACGGAAGCATTCTGATTGCCGATACGGACGACAGAACTGTGGCCGAGAATTTCATTCAACACGATCCGTTCACCAAGGCCGGCCTGTTCGAGAACGTCACCGTCACGCGCTGGCGAAAGGCGTTCTTCAACTTTGAACGCGGGGTCAGTCTCGATTGATCCGACTTCAATCTCCGCCCCTTTACTCCATGATCCGAAATCTCATCACGCTTGTCCTGCTCGCGCTGCCGCTGGTGCACGCGGTCGATGTCCACGCAGCCGACTCCGCTCCGACCGAATACAAACTGGCGACCGACATCCTCTATCGCGAGGGCACCAGCCTGACCGGTTACATGCGCGACCGTTGCCGCCTGGATGTGTCTTACCCGGTCAACGCAAAGGATTTCGCGACCGTCGTTTGGTTTCACGGCGGCGGCCTGACGGGCGGCGAAAAATCAATACCTGCCGGCTTGAAGGAAAAAGGCATCGCCGTTGTTGCCGTCAATTACCGGCTTAGCCCAAGAGTCAAATCACCCGGGTACGTCGAGGACGGAGCTGCAGCGGTCGCCTGGACATTTCAAAATATTTCAAAATATGGCGGGTCGCCCGCGAAGATTTTTGTCAGCGGCCACTCGGCCAGTGGTTATCTCACCAGCATGGTCGGCCTAGACAAGCGAGGGCTTGCGGCCTATGGCATCGACGCAAATGAAATTGCCGGACTGATTCCCTATAGCGGGCATACGATCACGCACTTCACCGTGCGCGCGGAGCGCGGCATCGACGGCAAACAACCGGTCGTCGATGACATGGCGCCGCTGTTTCACGTGAGGAAGGACGCCCCGCCGCTGCTCCTGATCACGGGTGATCGCGAACTGGAGATGCTGGGTCGCTACGAGGAAAACGCCTATCTCTGGCGCATGATGCAGGTCGTGGAACATCCCGACACGACGATCTACGAACTGGACGGATACGATCACGGCGGGATGGCCGAACCGGCACACGCGCTTTTGCTCCGTTTCGTCAAACGCATCAGCTCAGAAAAATAGCGTCCGTCACGCAAGAACCGTCTTCTTCCGCGTTCACCGAACCCCGGTGAATGACAATCCTGTCATTTGATCGCCCGGTGTTTTGTCATTTTGCAGTGCTGAATTTAGCCGCGATGAGACATGCCCGACGAACCCGACTTCCCCACGGTCCCGCTTGGATGCTCGCTTCATTCCTGCTGACCGGCTGCGCCTCGCCAGAATCAAAGCGACCGCTGGTCTCCTCTCAGTTGCAAAATCGGACTGGCCACACCATCGGCACCCAAACCGATCCCGGCACGATTTCGCTGCCTCCGGGCGTTTCGTTTGCCCGACCTCTCACCGATGACGAAGCGGTCGCCATTGCGCTCTGGAACAACGCGGCGTTTCAGCAACTTCTCTCCGAACTCGGACTGGCCCGGGCCGACATCGTGATGGCCGGTCAGATTTCAAACCCCACTTTCATGGCTCTCTTTCCGTTGGGGGAGAAACAACTCGAATACCTCGCCAAGGTTCCGGTTGAAGCTCTCTGGCAGCGCAAACGCAAGGTCGTCGCGGCCGAGGCCCAGTCCCAGGAAGTCGCCGAACGCATGGTGCAGGTCGGCCTCAATCTCATTCGCGACGTCAAACTGGCCTGCGCGGATCTGCGGCTGGCCGAAGGCAACGTCGCGCTGAAAAAGGAATCTGCCGCGTTGCTGAAACAGATCGCCGCACTGGCCGAATCCCGTTTCCAGGCCGGGGACATCAGTGAACTGGAAACCGTCACTGCGCGCATCGCTGCGTTAAACGCGGAACAGGACTTTCGCCGCGCTCAAGCCGACGCCGCCGTCGCCCAGGTTCACCTGCGAACGTTGCTCGGTCTTGGCCGCGACCAAGTAAACCTGACCCTCACCGGCCATACCTTGAAATCCGATCCCGACGAGCGCGACGTCAACGAGCTTGTGACCGACGCCCTGGCCAATCGACCCGATCTGCGCGCCGCCGAACTCGGACTTGAAGCCGCCGGAGATCGCGCCAAGGTTTCCCGTCGCGAGATCTACACCTTGACCGTGTTGCTCGACGGGAACGGCACCGGCAGCGATGCGAACTTCGGTCCGGGCGTCGATTTCGCCATTCCCATCTTCAACCAGAACCAGGGCGGCATCGCCATCGCTGATGCAAGACTCGATCAGGCGGCGCGGCGATACGTCACCGTGCGCGATCAAATCGTTTTTGAAGTTCAACAGGCGCACGTCCGCTGGCAGCAGTCAGCCGAAGCGGTCAAGACCTGGAACGATCATTTGAAGCCCGGGCTGGAAGGCGCTGTTCACGTCGCGAAGACCGGTGTCAGTTCCGGTGACCTGCCGCCCCTACAATCACTTGAAGCCGAGCGCACGCTTGTTAACGCGTTGCTCAATCAGCAACTCGCCATCGCCGACTGGCAACGTGCCACCGCCGAACTCGAACGCGCCATCGGTCATCGTCTCGATCTGCCGTAGACCAAAACCACTTCCACCGCAACGCCATGAAAAATCACGCCTGGTTTGTAGCACCTGAACTATCGAGTTCACCGAACCGCACGCACTGGTCTGGGGGGGACGGGCCACCGGCCCGGGCGGGGGGGCTACCAGCCCGCCCGATTCGCCAGGCCAATGGTGAACCGACAAGCAACCTGTCAGCGTCCGGGGAGCTCGGTGGCAGGTTGCCGCCGAGAACGGCCAGGTTGGGCGTTCCACCCCGACATGATGAGACCGTCACGGTCAGCGCGTTCGCGTTGTTGGTTTTTCTCGGCGCATTGCTCACGAATTCGTCTCAAGTCATCGCCGCCACCGCACCCAAGAACCCGCCGGCGATCGTCAGTGCCAAGGCCGTTGAAGCGGACTTCAACACGGTGACGCTCACCCCCAAGGCGGAGGAACGTCTCAAGATCAAGACGGTCGCCGTTGAGCGAAAGAGCATTCCACTCACGCAACTTTACGGCGGCGAAGTGATGGTTGCCTTGGATCAGACCAATTCGTCGAGCTCCGGGGCAACCCAATCGATTCTTCCACTGCTGCCCAGCATGACACCGGCGGATCGTGTCCGTCTCGCCGAATCGCAGGTGGACGCCGATGGCTTGATCGCCGCAGCCAAGGTTCAAGTGGAAGCAGTGCAGATCGCCATGGAACGAGCTCAACGCATGTTGCGCGACAAGTCGGGCAGTCAACGAGTTGTTGACGAAGCCCAAGCGCAATTGAATCTCGCCGAATCTGAACTCGCCAAAACCACGGCCCGCCGCGAACTGCTCGGCCTCGCCATGTTGCCCGGTTCCACGCCGGATCGCGTCTGGATCCGCGTTCCCGTCTACGTCGGCGATCTTCAACGTATAGATCCAAACGCATCGGCCAGCATCGCTGCGCTGGGTGCGCCCAAGAGTGATCCAGGGGTTTCGGCAAAAACCGTGGACGCGCCGCCCTCCGCTGATGCGGCCGCTTCATCGGTCGATTTGTTTTTTGAAATGGAGAACAAAGATCAGCGCTTTCGTTTGGGCGAACGTGTGGCGGCTCACGTGACGTTGAAGACGGCGAAGGATTCACTCGTGGTCCCGTGGGCCAGCGTGATCATCGATATCAACGGCGGCACCTGGGTTTACGAGAACACGGCTGATCAACAGTTCGTCCGCAAGCGTGTGCAGGTAAGTCGCGTGGCCGGTGATCTTGCCGTCTTGGCGACCGGGCCGGCGGTGGGGTCCAAGATCGTCACCGACGGCGCGGCCGAGTTGTTCGGCACCGAGGTTGGCTTCAGCAAGTAACGCCATGATGATCTGGTTGATATCCACCTCGCTTCGTGCTCGTGTCCTGGTCGTGGCCGCCGGGGTCGCGATGATCATCCTCGGTCTGCGCGTGGTGCAGAACACGCCGATGGACGTGTTTCCCGAGTTCGCGCCACCGCTGGTTGAAATTCAAACGGAAGCCCCCGGACTCTCCACCGAAGAAGTCGAGAGCCTGATCACGGTGCCGTTGGAGAACGCCGTCAACGGCGTGGCGTGGCTCAAGACCGTCCGATCCAAAACTGTGCTCGGCCTGTCGTCAGTGGTGCTGATTTTTCAAGAAGGAACCGATCTCATGCGCGCCCGGCAACTCGTTCAGGAACGAGTTGCCATCGCCGCGCTGAAGCTCCCCGCCACGGCCCATCCGCCGGTTATTCTTTCGCCGCTTTCGTCGACGAGTCGCGCGCTCAAGATCGGCGTTTCCTCCACCAATCTTTCACAAATGGAAATGTCGGAGCTGGCCTTGTGGACGATTCGTCCGCGCTTGATGGCCGTGCCCGGCGTGGCCAACGTCGCGATCTGGGGACAGCGCGACCGCCAGTATCAGGTGCTCGTCGATCCCGCCCGGCTTCGCGCTCATGGCGTCAGTCTCGATGCCGTGGTCCGCGCGGCCGGGGACGCGACCGTCGTCAGTGCCGGTGGCTTCATCGACACACCGAACCAGCGTCTCGCCATCCGCCACCTTGCGCCAATCATCACCATCGAAGATCTGGCGCGAACGGTCGTTGCGTTCACCAATGGTGTTCCCTTGCGGCTCGGCGATGTCGCCGAAGCCGTCGTCGGACACCCGCCGCCAATCGGTGACGCCGTGATCAACGACGGTCCCGGCCTCCTGCTGATTGTCGAAAAACAGCCGTGGGGCAACACGCTCGAAGTCACCCACAAAGTGGAGGAAACGTTGGACGCACTTCGCCCGGGACTCAAAGGCGTCGAGATTGATTCCACGATCTTCCGTCCCGCGACGTTCATCGAGATGTCGTTGGATAATCTTTCGCACGCGATGATGATGGGTTGCCTCCTCGTGGTGATCATCCTGATGGCGTTTCTCTTCGACTGGCGCACTGCGATCATCAGTTTGTCCGCGATCCCGCTGTCGCTCATGGCGGCCGCTCTCGTGCTCCACTGGAAGGGTGGAACGATCAACACGATGGTGCTCGCCGGTCTGGTGATTGCCGTCGGCGAGGTGGTGGACGACGCAATCATTGATGTGGAAAACATCATGCGTCGCTTGCGACAAAACCGGTTGCTCGCGAATCCGCTGCCCGCTTTCAAGGTGGTGCTCGATGCGTCACTCGAAGTTCGGAGCGCCGTGGTGTTTGCCAGTTTGATCGTGGTGCTGGTGTTCATCCCAGTCTTCTTTCTGCCCGGCCTGACCGGGACATTCTTCCGTCCACTGGCGTTCTCCTATGTGCTGGCGATCATGGCCTCGCTGCTCGTCGCGTTGACCGTGACTCCCGCCATGTGTCTGATGCTTTTGCCGAGTGCTCCCGAACGTCGGCAAGACGCGCCGTTGGTTCGTCTCTTGAAACGCATCTACAGTGCGATCCTGCCACGTCTGGTCGGCAAACCCGGGCTTGCCATTGCGGTGCTCGCCAGTGCCTTTACGATCACCGGATTCGCGATCCCTCGTCTCGGCGAGGAGTTTCTGCCGAACTTCAAGGAACGCGATTTTCTCATGCACTGGGTGGAGAAACCCGGCACCTCGCTTGAGGCCATGCGCCGAAGCACGATCGACGTCAGCAAAGAACTCCGCACCGTGCCGGGCGTCCGCAATTTCGGCGCGCACATCGGACGCGCGGAGGTGGCCGATGAAGTTGTGGGGCCGAACTTCACCGAGCTGTGGATCAGTCTGGATCCGACGGTGGACTACGATTCAACCGTCGCCAAGGTCCAGGAAGTGGTGGACGGCTATCCCGGGCTCTATCGTGATCTGCTGACCTATTTGAAGGAACGGATCAAGGAAGTCCTGACCGGCGCGAGCGCGACCATCGTGGTCCGCATCTTCGGTCCTGATCTCGACACGTTGCGGGCCAAAGCTCAGGAGATGAAGGGCTCGCTCGAAGGTATTGATGGCGTTGTTGATTTGAAGGTCGAAGCGCAGGCATTGGTGCCGCAGGTGCAGGTCCGACTGAGACCTGAAGTGGCCGCAAACCTCGGGCTCACCCCCGGCCAGATTCGGAACGCCGCAACCACGCTGATCAAGGGCGCGAAGGTCGGCGAACTTTATCAGGATCAAATGATCTTCAGCGTCGCAGTCTGGGGTGATGAAAGTGTGCGCACGGACGTCCAGTCGCTGCGCAGCCTTCCCATCGAGATTCCCGGAGGCATGCTGGTTCCGCTCGGCGACGTGGCCGACGTGGAAGTGGTTCCGAGTCCGAACGAGATCAAA
This sequence comes from Verrucomicrobiota bacterium, assembly GCA_041689265.1. Taxonomy (GTDB): domain Bacteria; phylum Verrucomicrobiota; class Verrucomicrobiia; order Limisphaerales; family RI-55; genus JBDNGP01. Next base: position 2,955 of record JBDNGP010000183.1, on the reverse strand, counting down.
CGCGAGAGCGCCTCACGCCGGATCGACGTCACCTGCAATGTGCGCGGTCACGATCTCGGAGCCGTGGCTCGGGACATCGCCGACCGTGTGGGAGAGGTTTCGTTTGAGCGCGGTTATCATCCGGAGATTCTTGGTGAATACGCCGAACGCCAGACGTCCAGCCAACGCTTGATGCTCCTGGCAGGGTTTTCACTCCTCGGCATTCTCGTTCTGCTCCAGGTTGATTTCCAATCCGTCCGCCTCACGATGATGGTGGCGTTGACGCTGCCCTTCGCGTTGATCGGCGGAGTGGCGGCGGCATTCCTCGGTGGCGGCGTGCTGTCGATCGGTTCGCTGGTTGGCTTCGTAACCGTGCTCGGCATCGCGGCGCGCAACGGCATCATGCTCGTCAGCCACTACCGTCATCTCGAACACGAGGAAGGCATGGAGTTTGGTCTGCCGCTCATCTTCAAAGGAGCCGAAGAACGACTTGCTCCGATCCTCATGACAGCCTGCTGCGCGGGACTCGCGTTGCTGCCATTGGTGGTCGCCGGCAACCTTCCCGGTCACGAGATTGAATTCCCCATGGCCGTCGTCATCATCGGTGGGCTGACCACCTCGACCTTGTTGAACTTGTTTCTTCTGCCGGTGCTCTACGCGGCGTACGGTAAAAAGGCGCGATTGGCTTGAGACCAAAGATGTGCGAACCACCAGCACCGAAACAATGGCGGCCGACACTCCGACTGAACTGAACGCCGAAAGGGGCTTCCGGGCTTGCGATGAAATCTCGAGCGGCGCATCGTCCTCCAAAGTCATGCGCGTACTGGTTGTCGAAGACGAAAAGAAGGCCGCCTCCTTCATCCGCCGTGCGTTGCAGGCGGAGGGCTTCGTGGTGGACGCCTTTCACAATGGCGAGGAGGGGCTGGTCGCCGCGCTCACGACGGCTTATGACGCCATCGTGCTCGACATCATGTTGCCTGGACGCGATGGCTTGAGCGTGCTCCGCGAGTTACGCGCGAAATCAAATCTTACCCCCGTGTTGTTGCTCTCCGCCCGGGGCGAAGTGGATGAACGTATCGATGGACTGAACGCCGGCGCGGACGACTATCTTCCCAAGCCATTTGTTCTCGGTGAACTGGCGGCCCGAGTCCGGGCCCTCACGCGGCGATCCGCCGGTGAAGGCAAGCCGGTCGTACTCAAACTGGCTGATCTGAGCCTGGACACCGTCACTCGAAAGGCGATACGGGCGGGAAAAACGATTGAGCTGTCTACCCGCGAGTATGCGTTGCTTGAGTATCTCCTGCGTTCACAGGGACGAGTTTGTGGTCGGATGCAGATTCTTGAAAAGGTCTGGGACTACGACTTTGATCCCGGCACAAACCTCGTCGATGTCTATGTCCGCCGGGTTCGCGACAAGATCGACGCCGGGCACTCCGCTCCTTTGCTCCACACCGTTCGCGGCGTGGGCTATGTAATGAAGGAACAGCCATGACCATCCGGAGTCGCATCACGGTCTGGTATGCCGGCGTGGTGTGCGCCTCCATTCTGCTCATGGCGGGGGTGATGTATTTCGAACTGGTGTATGAGCGCCGGATCAGGGAGGCGGCGGGCCATCCCAAGGATTCGATTCAAGAAGAGATCGCCGAGGTCATCTTTTTCTATGGAGTTCCCACGGCGCTGGCGACGGTGGTCGGAGGCTGGTTGTTGTTGCGTCGCGCCCTCTCTCCATTGGACGAGTTGACGAAAGCGGCCGAACGAATTCAGGCGGACACGTTGCTAGAACCGCTTCCAAGAACCGGCAACGGTGATGAAGTGGACCGGCTTTCGGAAGTGTTGAATGCCACCACCCGGAGACTTGATGAGTCGTTCCAGCGCATTCGCGAATTCACACTTCATGCTTCCCATGAACTGAAAACGCCGTTGACCGTGATCCGGAATGAACTTGAAAGCTCGATTGCGGACAATGAACAAACGGTCCGGCAGCGCGAACGGACCTCAAGTTTGCTGGAGGAGATCGAGCGCCTGACCCATATCGTGGACAGTCTGACATTTTTGACCAAGGCGGATGCGGGCCAGCTCAAGATGAAAAAGTCCCCGGTCGCGCTGGATGAGTTGCTGCGGGAATCGGTGGAAGACATCGAGGCGCTGGCGCACCCCGCAGGAATCAAAGTCACGCTGTCGGAGTGCTGCAGCGCAAATGTCATGGTCGATCGTCAACGATTGCGACAGCTGCTGCTGATTCTGGCGGACAATGCGATCAAGTACAATCGTCCGCACGGTCAGGTCACCCTGAGTTTGCGCATGGACAACCATGTTGCCCGTCTTTCCATCGCAAACACAGGAACGACAATTCCTCCCGTTGTCCTCGACCGGGTGTTTGAAAGATTCTATCGGGGTGATTCTTCACACAGCAGTGACATCGACGGTTGCGGTCTGGGACTGGCCATCGCCCGTTGGATCGTAAGGTCTCATGCCGGGGAAATTTCGATCGCATCCGACCCGGACGGGTTGACCACCGTCTTCGTCGAGATGCCGGTGACAAAATAGCAACCGGCAGTTTCCTCGGTTTGTTCTCCAACAAAGGGGGGGGGTACCGGCAAGAAACGAATGGGGAGCCATGGAGCTCAACCTCAAGGCAGCACCGATTTGATCCGGCTCTGCGGCCTGCAAGGCCGCTTTCCGTTGTAGTACAATGCTTCCAGCCTGTCTTGTTGCGGCTGCGAAAACCGGACGCGGAGGGAAGTAAGAAAACAGGTTACGGCGTGGCACCGGCCGTATCTTTGCAGCACCCGAGACAGGCAAGATGCCTGTCCTCCTTTTCAGCCGCCCTCCAGGTGGTCTTCCCCTGAAAAAGTGGACAGGCAGGGCGCAGGGTTTTGCGGGTTAGTTTAGTCGGTTTTTCAGGTTTGAAAAGTGTTCTTTGAGGAAGGCGCTGGGGGACTTGTAGCCGAGGGCGCTGTGGAGGCGGGTGCGGTT
>JBDNGP010000182.1:0-14032 GCA_041689265.1 Verrucomicrobiota bacterium | reverse complement strand
GTGCCCGCGGCAGGACTTGAACCTGCACCCTCTTGCGAAGACTAGAACCTGAATCTAGCGCGTCTGCCAATTCCGCCACGCGGGCACTCGAACTGTGGTTCGACGCTCTCGGAGCCGTCGAAGGAGGTGCTATTTAAGAGGCGAAGAAGAAGTTCGCAACAAAAATCTGAAAATAGACCTTCCTCCCCGAATCATCGGTGAAGTGGAAGTCGTGCTGGCTTCGCGTGAATCTCCCGCGCTATGCGTGAGGGAGATTCTGGATAACGCTCCGATCGAAAGAAAAAGTGCGAAAAACAACGTGTTCTGACCGGATTCGATGATGGCATTTCCAGTGCTAGAAAACATTACGCTGTAAATCAAGTTGACATGGTTTGTCGCGTTTAATTACAGTCCAAATCGTTAACCCAATTAACCAAAACACGTATGAAACACCTTCGTAACAATAAGTACACGGCCTTCACTCTCATCGAGTTGTTAGTCGTCATTGCAATCATCGCGATTCTCGCCGGCCTCCTGCTGCCTGCTCTCGCCAAAGCCAAAGCCAAAGCTGCCCGGATCAGTTGCGTCAACAATCTCAAACAGGTTGGCCTCTCGTTCCGCATCTACGCCAACGACAATGGCGACCGTTACCCAATGACTGTTCCCGGTATAGACGGCGGCGGTGCGGACGCGCTGAACGGTCAGGATATGTACGTTCAGTTTCAGGTCATGTCGAACGAGCTGAGCATCCCGAAAGTTGTCACCTGCCCGGCAGATGACCGTATCCCGGCCAGAAGTTTCGGCTCCAACGGTGGTGTTGACGCGGACTTCGGCTCGGCAAAAGTGTCCTACTTCGTGGGCACTGACGCCGTTGACACCAAGCCGCAAATGCTGCTGTCCGGTGACCGTAACATCGGCGACGCGCCGTCCGGCACCCCTGCAACGCTTCTTTATATTGGTCTCAAAGTCGTCTCAACAAATCCGATTGACGTTGCTTGGAGCGACCGTATGCACCAGAACGCCGGCAACATCGGTATGGCAGACGGTTCCGTTCAGCAGCTCACCCGTCAGGCGCTGTTCCAAGCGTTTAGGAACTCCGGTGATGGGAAGAACGAGATTCTGTTCCCTCAGCCGAACAACTGATCTCTGCTAATCATCTCCACAAGGCACCCCATAACGGGGTGCCTTTTTTTTGTTTCTAAATCGAAAGGAACAACTGGTGAAATATTTCTGTTGGGGTCGCGGAAACACCGTCCTCACGCACTTGGAGACCGGGTGGGGCAGCCGCATTCCTTAATCAACCGCCAACCGCCGGCGTAATCTGACCTACCGTCAGCCTGACCTTCGAAGTGAATCAGCCGTCGAGCTGATGATTTCTGACAGCCCGGTCAATGGACGAAATCCCGTGATGGACTTCAGTTTCTCAACACTGGGTTTACGCCGCAGCATATCCTCGAAACCGGGGGCATAAGCTTCGGAATACGGAATTTTTTCAATCTTGGAAGTCGAATTAAGTTCAGTGATGACGCGCTCAGCGAGAGCCTGAATAGATATCTCGTCCGTGCCCCCGATATTGACAACCTGGCCTCGCGAGTCGGGACAGTTCTTAAGGAGCATCAGCGCCTCGACGGTATCACGAACATGGCAGAAACACCGGGATTGTTCGCCGGTGCCAAATATGCGGAGAGGTCGGTTGTTCAGTGCGGCCTCGATAAACCGTGGCAGGACCATGCCGTAACGACCTGTCTGCCGAGGCCCCACGGTGTTGAAAAAACGGGTTACCACAACCGGAAGTCCTCGCTCGTTAAAAAATGCCATCGCCATGAATTCATCCATCAATTTCGAACAGGCGTATCCCCAACGGGCCAGATACGGGGGCCCGATCAGAAGATCATCCGACTCCTTGAACTCCTCCTGCGTGCTCTTGCCGTAAACCTCCGACGTTGACGCCACCAGAGTCGGAGTTTTCCTGACGCTCGCCGCCTCCAGAAGCGCCTCTGTCTCCTTTAAATTCGTGTTAATCGTTGCGATCGGAGAATTGACCACCAGTTCCACTCCGACCGCCGCCGCGAGGTGATAGACGTAGTCGCATGACTCGACCACTTCACCCAATTCATGGCATTCGGAAACCTTGTTCTGCTTGATCACAAGATCTGGGTTCTCCAGCACGCCAGTCAGATTCTCCGGACTACCGGTGGAGCAATCGTCGATCACCGTCACGCGACAACCCTCCGCGAGCAGGCGCTCCACCAGATGTGAACCAATAAAACCAGCCCCTCCGGTGACCAATACAGTTTTCTTTTCGCCCATTACAACAATACAGGTTTTCCGACTCCGACAGTGAAAGACGTCAGATCAATTCGCCCAACCCCTTTACTTCGACAAGCAGTAGAGTTTGCCGCCCGTCCGAATGAACAGCTGCCCATGCGCAGCGGCGATGGAGGACCTTAGATCGCGGTCGCCATCGTCGCCCATGTTCGTTTCATGCAGGAGTTCGAATTGATCACCATCGGCTTTCACAACAAACACTTCACCGCTCATACTCATCAGATAAATCTTACCGTCAGCCCCAAGCGGCGATGCCTCGAGTTTTGTGCGGGTGGGAAGCTCCGCCGACCAGACCACCTTTCCCGAATCAGGCTCAAGACACGCGAGTGTTTTGCGGTCGCTGTTCAGCAGATAAACTTTCCCGTTGTAAAAAAGCGGGGTCGCAACATCCGATGAAATCTCACGATCCTCGCTCACCCAGGCCAGGGAGGAATCGTCCAGGGTGCCGTTCAACCCGGCTTTCACGGCGTAAACCGGAGCTCCCTTGGGCGCGCAGGCGAGAACGACGGAACCCGCGCCGAGCGGCGAAGGCACGAGCCGCCAGTGCCCGATTCGGTTGGGGTTCCATGTCCCCCAGCGCCAGAGTTCCTTTCCGGTCGCCGGATCGTGACCCGTCAGACAATCCCCACCGGCAACCAGCAGCTCCTTCCGACCTTTGTATTCGAACGGTATCGGAGTTGTGAACGCCTCCAGTGATTCCGCTTTCGCCTCCGCCGGACGGATGTGCTGCCAGAGCTCGGCTCCGGTCTTCGGATTCAGCGCGAGGATGTAGCTCAGATTCGGTTCATCCGTCTTGCCCCGACCGTTTGCCGGAGTATCCCGTTGGAGAACTTGCAGATAGAGCCGACCGTCGTAGAGCAACGGACTGGTCGAAAACGTCCACTGAAACGCGAACGGCCCGTACTCCGTTTGGATGTTCTTGGACCAGACCGTTTTCCCGGCCATATCGAACGCCACCATATCGCCGTTTCCATAGAAAAAAATCACCCGTTCACCGTCCGCCACCGGCGAGGGCGACGAGTAATTGCTTCGATCATCACGGTTGATGCCGACGGCGACCTCGTGCTTCCAGAGCGTCTTTCCGCTCGATCGATCAAGACACATGGCCCAGAGCGTTTTCGTCGCATCGTCCACCGTGGAGACAAAAACGTTGTCACCCCACACGACGGGGGTCGACGCCGACGGTCCCGGCAAATCCGCCACCCATTGCACCGATTCCGTCTTGGAAAACGTCGTCGGTAACCCGGTCTCCGTGGTCGATCCATTAAATGACGGACCGCGCCAGTTCGGCCAGTCAGCGCCGTTTGCCATGGTCAGGCAGGCCACCAGTGCGGATACAGTCAAAAGCAAGTCTCTTGGTTTCATAGGCGATAGGCAACCTTGCCGGAAATCGACAAAAAGACGCAATCCGGTATTTACCAAATCTCCCTACAACCAAGCATCCCAAAACTGTCCATTAAAGTGGCGATCGAACTCAACTGAAGCCGACAGGCTGTCGACACTCCGAAAAAAACGGCGCGAATGCCGCTGCTGTTCAGGCATCAATGGAATGCTGGTTGATTTCGATGCTTTGCCGATGTTAAAGAGGGTCAGTTCCCTCCGTAATTTCCGCCGGGAAAATCAGGGCATCAACACCGTCACGCATGCTGTTCAACTCAATCGATTTCCTGATTTTCTTCAGCGTTTTTCTGCTGGGGTACTATCTGGCGCGGCATCACCTGCAGGCGCGGAACCGGCTCATCGTGGTGGCCAGCTACATCTTCTATGCGTGGTGGGACTACCGGTTCGTCGGACTGCTGCTGTGGTCCACGTTTGTGGATTACTGGGTGGCGCTCGCCCTGGCGAAAACCACGATCATGAATCGCCGGAAAGCCCTGCTGGTGATCAGCCTCGTTTCCAATCTCGGGGTTCTGTTCTTTTTCAAATACTTCGACTTCTTCCGCGAAAGCACGCGGCTGCTGCTCGCCGAACTGGGAATGGAAGCGCATTGGACCGGCATGCAGTTCATCCTGCCCGTGGGCATTTCGTTCTACACGTTCCAAACGCTCAGCTACACTATCGACGTCTATCGTGGAAAGATTCCGCCCACGCGGGACGTCGCACAGTTCATGGCGTTCGTCGCGTTCTTCCCCCAGCTGGTCGCCGGCCCGATCGAACGCGCCTCGCACCTGCTTCCCCAGCTGGCGGCCACGGTGAAGATCGATCTGCGCATGCTGGAATCCGGCATCTGGTTGTTCATCTGGGGCCTGTTCAAGAAAGTCGTGCTGGCCGACAGCTTTGCCTACTTCGTGGATCCGACGTTCAGTTTCGTGGAACCCGAGGCGTCGCAGACAATCATCGGGGTCACCGCGTTTGCGCTGCAGATCTATTGTGACTTCTCGGGCTACACAGACATGGCCCGGGGCATGGCCCGCATGCTGGGATTTGATCTGATGCAGAATTTCAACCTGCCCTACTTCGCGACCAGCGTGCAAGATTTCTGGCATCGCTGGCACATCAGTTTGAGCACGTGGCTTCGGGACTATCTCTACCTGCCGCTCGGCGGAAACCGGCGGGGCCGTTTTCGAACGTATCTGAATCTCATGATCGTCATGTTGCTCGGCGGATTGTGGCACGGCGCCGCATGGAACTTCGTCGCGTGGGGCTTGTGGCAGGGCGTCGGTTTGGTGATCAACCGTTGGTGGCGGCAAACGGTGACACCACGGTGGACGATGCCCTCGTGGGCGGGCTGGATGTTGACCATCCTGTTCACCCTCTACGGCTGGTTGTTGTTCCGCAGTTCCTCGGTGGATCAGGTGTTGCAACTGACCGGGTCACTCGGCAATTGGGCTCCTGAACACTGGGTTCCGCTTCAGATCCGCGAGCTGTTCCTGCTGGCGTCGCCGCTGCTCGCAATGCAGATCTGGCAATGGCGGAGCAACGACCCCGAGGCAACAATGCGCCTGCCGGGCTGGGCGCGGGGCCTCGTGCAAGGTGTGTTGATTTATCTCATCATCTTGTTTTGGGGAACGGACGAGCCGTCATCGTTCATCTATTTTCAGTTCTGAAACCGGTGGTTGAACACGCAACCAGATCAACCATGAGCCAACCGCAGAAAAGCCCTACGCCGAGCCATGATTTTCTGTACTCCGGTGCGGACATCGCTCGGGTGCTGCTCGCCAGCTTGGGAGGTTTTATCGCGGTCGTTCTCCTTCTCCACGCGTTCAACATGCTGGGCTGGCTGCCCAAGCCGGTCCGCGTTGAAGGAACCGAACAGGCCATGATCCGCCGTCGGATGTTGATGGCCAAATCCGATGCCCCCGCGGCGATCTTGATCGTGGGCGACTCGTCCAGCGCGATTTCCGTGAAGGCACCTCTCCTGTCAGAACTGTTGCCCGGTCGGCCCGCTGTTCTGAACCAAGGGCTGTTCATGTTTCTCAATTTCGCCGTCTACGCGGACGCGGCAACCCAGTTCATTGACCGGCATCCCGGACAGGTCAAGATGGTCGTCATGATCGTCACAATGCAAAAACTTCAGGTGTGGCGAACCGGCGAATCCGGCTTTGGCAGACTCTGGCAGCAACTGACGGCCGACGCCGAACCTCCGGCGACCCACGATGACGTGCACCGATGGCTCGCCATCCCTCTGGCCCGAGAAACCATGTTCAACCGGCAGTTGCCGTTCGTCGCGTATGGAAGAGCAGAGAGGTTTTATGGGGACAGCTGCCGCCTGAAACGGCAGTTCGACGACTATGATGGAACCATGTTTACCCCCGGCTGGTTCGACCGGCCCAACAACGCTTCAGATTATTCATGGTCGTTCATCGATCCGGTTCGGATGGAGGCTGAACTACCGCATCCGACGTTTGCCCGAGACATCGTGTTCGTCCTCGGGCTCGCACCGGTGCCTGAATCCGTCGCCGGCACCGGATTTGGAGCGACGAGAAACACATTACTCGCGGAACTGGGCGCGATCATGCAACCGGACGTGTTGCTGACCAATCTGCCGGCGACCATGCCTGACGGCTTGTTCGCCACGCTCAACCACCTGAATCCCCGCGGAGCCGAACGTTTTACCCGATTGCTCGCTGACGAACTCTCGAAACAGGGGAGCTTTACCGAACCTCCAAAACCATGAACTATCATCCACCGGTCTTCGCAAGCGATGAACAGTCATGACTACGAACTCAACCCGGCTCTGCTGATCCGGATGCTCGCCCCCACCGTGATCGGATTGGCGGGCCTGATCACGTTCATTCATGTGGGGCTGATGCTGGACGTTCTTCCCGACCGCCGACCGCCGATGAACGGCGATCAATTCATCTCGCACCAGCGCGATGAATTCACCCGGAGCGACGACCCCGCCGAGGTGTTGATCATTGGTGACTCCTCGGCGCTCATGGGCGTGGACGCTGTGGCATTGGGCGAGTGGCTGCCCAGTCGTCCCCGGGTCTACAATCTCGGTTTGTTTCTCGGACTGCCACTCGACGTGTACGGTGAGATTGCCGGGGATTTCATCGCTCGTCATCCGGGCCAGGTCAAAGCCGTCGTGCTTCTGACCACTTCCTGGCGGTTGACCGACGCCCTGCCAGTTGATGTCCGCTTGCAATACTGGCGCAAACTCAGGGCGCGACCAGACCAACCCGCATCGCCCGCAGCACCGTTGCATGACCGGTTGCTTGCCATCTCAGAGTCCACCGAACGTTTCATCAACCGCGGACTGCCATTCGTGGCACACCAGAAAATCGGAGCACCCTACGGAGGTCAATTGAGCGCGGCGAAACGCCTCGACCAGTTCAACGGCTCCCTGGTTTCTACTGGAACGTTCAACCGCACCGGTCGCGAAACCGTGACGTGGGACATGGATGAAGCCGCCCGGGACGGCGGCGCGGCCATTCGGAGCGGAATGCCACGCGACGTGAACTTGATCTTCGGCGTCATGCCGATGCCCGAAACAATTGGGCAAGCCGACTCGGCAGTGGGTCGCGAGACTTTGATGAGGGCGTTTGATCAATCGCTTCACGCCGATGAACTGTTGAGTCGACTGCCGGTGACGATGCCGGACGGTTTCTTTTCTGATCGCGTGCATTTGAACGCAGGCGGACAGGAGCGGTTCACGCGCCTGCTGGCGGATGCGCTGGCGAAGCTTCCGATCTTTGCCGAAGAAAAAAAACCGTGACGGCTCCATTTTTCTTTGGCCCTCGGCCCGGATTGGTGCTTCCATCTTGCTTTGACTCCCCGGGTGACCACCCGGGGATGTTCATTTTTTGAATCCACCACGTTGGGAAGGATTAAATATGAAGCACCTGCTCAGTCTTGAAATGATGTCCCGGAAGGACATGGAACTCGTGTTGAACAGCACCGCCCAATTCAAGGCGGAACGCGGCCGGCACTCGACTCAACCGCTGGCCGGGCAGACGTGGGCCCTGATCTTCTCCAAATCCTCGACGCGCACGCGGGCCTCCTTCGAGGTCGGTATCCACGAACTCGGCGGGCGTCCGCTCTTTCTGAATTTCAACGACATCCAGCTCGGTCGTGGTGAACCGATCAAGGACACCGCGCGAGTGCTCGGCCGCATGGTTCACGGCGCGGTCATCCGGACATTCGCACAGCAGGACGTCGTGGAGTTCGCGGAATACTCCGGCATCCCGACGGTGAACGCGCTGACGGATGTGGAACATCCCTGTCAGATTCTGACCGACATTTTTTCGTACCAGGAAAAGCGCGGCCCGATACAGGGCAAAGTCGTGACGTTTGTGGGCGACGGCGCGTGCAACGTCCCGGCCTCCTGGATTTTTGCAGCGGCGAAGCTGGGCTTCGAACTTCGGATTGCGGCACCCAAAGGGTTCCAGCCGGAAGCAGCGATTCTCAAACGGGCTGGCGGCCGGATCATCTGCACCGAGGACGTCAACGCGGCGGCGGACGGCGCGGACCTGCTCTACACCGACGTCTGGATTTCGATGGGTAAGGAGGAGGAATCCGCCGACCGGATCAAGCAACTTCAGGGATACCAGATCAATTCCGAACTCGTGAAACGAGCCAAACCAGATGTGCTGGTGATGCACTGCCTGCCCGCCTATCGCGGCAAGGAGATCACCGATGAAGTCCTCGAAGCCCACGCCGACACCATCTTTGAAGAAGCCGAGAACCGTCTGCACACGCAGAAAGCGGTGATGAACTGGATGGTGAGCTAAATTTTGGTTTCACGCCGAAACAAACGCGACGAACTGATCGCAGGATTTTTCGTTGGAAGGCCAGCCCATTTCATCGGCCAAGCCTGTCTCCAATTCATCGTTTCCAGTTTTCCTTGGTCGCTCAAATCTCCCGCCGGTCTGGCAGACTCAGGCCGGCTTCGCGCAGTGCCTTCTTCACCCGCGCGAGCAGTTCAACGGGACTGAACGGTTTAACGATGTAGTCGGCCGCACCTTGCTCCAGACCGGAGGCGATGTCCGCGTCACTGCGTCTGGCGGTGAGCATGATCACGGGAATGGACTTCAAATGGCGCAACACTTCGAAGCCGTCGAACACCGGCATCATGCCGTCGAGCAGTATGAGATCGGGTTTCTGCGACCTCGCCGTCCGGCGCCGTAACTGTCTCAAAGCCCGCCTGCTGAAGCTTGAACTCCAGGAGTTCAAGCTTCAGCTCTTCATCATCGGCAATGAGAATCTTCGGCATGAACGGACGGGAGCTTAGAAGCGGACCGGTGTTGGGTCAATGACCGGAAAACCCATCCGACGCATTCCGAATCGTCCAGCCGTTGAGCCCTGCTCATTACAAGTCAGATCGCGATCATGATCACGAAAGGTTGGGCATCTCCTGCCTGACGAGGTCATTCCACAGCATGCAACCGCAGAAACTTGACGGCCGTTTTCAAATCCTTCGGCCACGGTGATTCGACGACGATCTCCGTTCCGGTTTTCGGATGCGGAATCGTCAGTTTCTCGGCATGCAGTATTGGCGAACTGATCAACGGCCGTTCCTTCTTCCCCGGCTTCAACCGGTAGTCCTGCTTGAAGGAGGACAGCCAGAGCGGCTTGCCGCCGTACTTGAAATCTCCGGCGATGGGATGCCGGATTTCGCTCAGGTGAATGCGAATCTGGTGCGGTTGCTGAGTCAGCGGCCGGCAACGAAGCAGCGTCCAGCCACGAAATTTTTCCACCGCTTCAAACTGCGTCGACGCCTTTTTGCCGCCCTCCGGATCGATTTTCATGTACCCGGGCTTCTTTGGATCAGCGGCTATTTTCGCGCTGACTTCGAACAGGCCGTCCTTGGGGGCGTCACGCACGAGCGTCACATATTCGACGAGCGGCCGATCCTTAGCGAACACGTTCGCAAGCTGTTCCCTAACGGGCTCATTTTTCACGAACAGCAGCACGCCGCTGGTTTCGGAATCGAGCTGATGTGCGGCCGCCAGGAACGAGAGATTCCGCGCAGTTGCCCACGGTTTTCCGTCGCGGATCCCGGCGTGAATCAGGGCGGACAGGCAAGGCCGGTCAGGATGATTCGGATCGGGGGAGATGGCGACGGCAGCCGGCTTGTCGATCACAAGCAAGTCATCGTCCTCGAACAGAACGGGGATCTCCCAGAACTCACGCGTCGTGGGAGAGGAAAGTTTGATGGGCAGGCTCACGAAGAAGGGCGCGATCAGGGGGAGTTGCGGAACGAGGTTTGAATTCCGCTCAGCGCTTCCTGACGGACAAGCCATTCCCCGTAGGCGCTCATGGATCGGGAGTTTCGCATCGTCTCCACGTATTCCTTCATGCCCGACTCGATCTCCTCCGCCGTCGGGTCGGACCGTTTGCTGGCGTTCAGGAGAACCAGTCCCTCGGCAGCGAATTGCGGACGGCTCACGGTTCCGGGTTCCTGATTGTAAGCCATGCCGGGGATCTGACGAGCCGGGATCGGGAGGTTGATTGAACCCATTTCGTCAACGGAGCTCAACGTGAGGTTCGGCAGGCTGGCAGTGGTCAGGCCGGACAACTGCGCAAGATTGGTGAACGACTGTCCGTTGGCCACGGCGTTTGTGGCGGCCGCATAAAACGCGTCAGCCGCCTCCTGGGCCAGCGTGCGTGCGCGGTCCTCACGGTATTCCTTCTCGACCCGATCCTTCACGTCCGCGAAGGGCTGGATACTGCCGGGAATCTTGCCTTCAAAACAGATCGCGTAGTAGCCGTCCGGTGCGGTCACAGGAATGGAGAACGCGCTGTCCCTGGAAAGCTCCCAGGCCGCGCTGACAAACTCCGGACCCGCTCCCACGCCCTGGGGTGTTTCGCTGCGACCAAATGGCGGGGCCTGCTGTGCGGAGAGGCCGATTTTCTGGGCGGCCTCGTTCAGAACCGCTGTGGTCTTGGGTTCCAGATCATAATACGTATTCACGAAATCATACGCCTTGCGCTGCGCGATCTTGAAAGCCTCCTGGTCGATGAATTCCTGGCGGACCTGTTGTTTCGCCGCTTCGATTTCAATGCCCATGAACAGGTTTGAACGTTGCAGGTAACCGGCTTCCACGAGCACTTCAAATCCGCTGTCCGCGCTCAACGACTGCTCGGCCTCCGCGACGTAATTCGATGTGGCGAGCCGCACGTAGCTGACCTGGAGGCGCTCGGGCGAACGGTAGGCCGCCACCCGGTTGCTGTAGAACTGCGTGATGTCGTCCAAGTTCATGATCACCCTGCTCAGGTAATTGCTGTTGGCGACGTAGGCCAGTTCGACCGGCATTTTCTCGTTGGCCCGGATGAACGCGGCCCTCGCCTCGGCGGGGGTGACGAGTGCGCCGGAGGATCCGATGGTCGACCGGAGAATTTCGGAGCCGACCTCGGTGCGCACGAATTCCTCAAACAGTTTGGCCGAAAAACCGCCGGTCTTCAGAACCGAAGACACGTACTGGTCGTAAGTCATCCCGCCGAACGATCCCGAACCGCCCATGATTCGTTCACGAATCCATTCCACGACGGAATCGTTGCCGACGGTAATCCCATACTGGGCGGTCAATCGCTTCACCAGGAGACGCTGCAACGCCAGCTGGTTGTAGGCTTCATTGGAGGGCGGCTGCTGGCTGCGGAGAAAGTAGAAGAGTCGGATTTCGTCGGCGGCGGCCTGCACCTCTTCACGAGAATAAGTCTGTCCGTTGATGGTGATGCTGAATTCGCCCGCCCCCCCACCGCCACCGATTCCCGGGGTGAAGAAGATGACAAAGGAAATGATGATCACCACAATGATGACCATCCATAACCACTTAGAATGCTTTCGAATGGTGCCGAACATAGCTTTTTTTAGCGTAAAACTTCCAAAATAGGAGGGCGGAACCTAACCGGCAGGATCAGCCCCGGTCAAACCGAAAAAACCGGTATTTTCCGACGTTTTTTTGATCAAACGACAAATGGAAAATACAGTGTGCCCCTGGTCATCACGGGGGCGGGTAGCAACGTTCCGCGCGGTCCGCCGATGGGCTTCGCGATTCTCGGATCCTCATCGCGGTCCCCGCTTGCCGGTCAAGTTGGCTTCAGCTAGGTTCGAGGCATGGAATCAAATGAGACTCCGGAGCCGTCGTCTGGGACACCGCCCCCGCTGCCACCTGTTCCAGCGGCCCAACCGCCACATCGTCAATCACCACGACCCGCTCCCGAACGCCCGCGCAAGACCGGCACCGGCTGGAAAATCGCGGCGGTGTTGTTCGGCCTCATGCTGCTGCTAAGCCTCCTCGGCAATTTTTTGGCCGTTCTTTTCTCGGGCTCCTCCACGTCTGCCCATGTGTCGAAGCCAGCGTTTATGGAGGTTGTTGTTGAGGACAACGGCTCGCGAAACAAGATCGCGGTCATGAACCTTCAGGGAGTCATCAGCGGTCAGGCGTTTGATTCCAGCGGCTACAGCATCGTCGAGTATCTGAAGGACCAGTTTTCAGTTTGCGAGGATGACGACGCCATCAAGGCGGTGATCATGAAGGTCGATTCGCCGGGTGGAGAAGTCCTGGCCTCGGATGAAATTTCGCGGGTGATCGCGGAATTCCAGAAGAAATCCGGAAAGCCGGTCATCTCTTCCATGGGCAGCCTCGCTGCTTCGGGCGGATATTACGTTTCCGCCCCCTGCCAGTGGATCGTCGCCAATGAACTGACCATGACCGGGAGCATCGGCGTCATCATGTCCGGCTACAACTGGCGCGGGCTGATGGACAAGGTCGGCATTCAACCGTTGGTTTTTAAAAGCGGCAAGATGAAGGACATGCTGAGCCCCAGCAAACCGCTCGACGCGATCACCGACGAGGAAAGGGCGATCATCCAGGGCATCATCACCGCGTCGTATGACCGGTTCAAAGAGGTTGTTGTCGAAGGTCGCAACTTCGCGGCGGACGCGAACAACGGAGCCGGCCGGGTCTTGGCCGACAACTGGGTGAATTTCGCCGACGGCCGCATCCTCACCGGCAAGGAGGCGTATGACATCGGGTTCGTTGATGAGCTGGGAAATTTCGATACAGCCGTCAGGCGGGCGAAAAAACTCGCAGGCATCCAAAGCGCCAATCTGGTCGCCTTTCAGCAACCCTTCAAATTCGGCTCACTTCTCCGGCTGCTCGGTGAGTCGGAGGCGAAATCGGTCAAGATCGATCTCGGTCTGGACCTGCCAAAACTTCAGGCTGGCCGGCTCTACTTCCTGCCGCCCCATCTCCTGCAATAACGTCATGCGAGGCGTTTTCCCCAGCACCCATCCATTGATTCACGAAAAACTGGGAACGCTTCGGGATCACAGGACTCCGGCTGCCGAATTCCGAAAACTGCTCGAAGACATTTCCAGCTGGTTGTTCTACGAAGCGACGCGTGATCTCCCCACCCGGCCGGTGTCGATTCAAACACCGCTCGCCCGCACAGGGGGCGTGAGACGAAAGCGGAGAATTTTGTTGGTTCCCGTTTTGCGGGCCGGGCTCGGGATGTTGAACGGCATTCTGGAAATCGTGCCCACCGCCGAGGTCGGGTTCATCGGACTGCAACGCAACGAACAAACGCTCGCGCCGGAATCCTACTACGAGCGGTTGCCGAAACGGCTGAACAACTACGAGGTGTTCCTGCTCGATCCGATGCTCGCGACCGGAGGCAGCAGTGTGGCCGCACTCGACAAGTTGATTTCAGCCGGAGCGCGCCACATCAAAATGATCAGCCTCGTCGCCGCGCCGGAAGGCATTCGCGTCGTCAAAAAAAATCACGCGGCACTCTCGATCTTTTGCGCTGCCATCGACGAATGTTTGAATGACGTCGGCTTTATCGTTCCCGGTCTTGGTGATGCGGGCGACCGTTTGTTCGGACGGTGAATAAAGTTTCCAAGTGAGAGAGGCCCGCCACTTGTATGTTATATCTTGGAATGTTCACATTGAATGCCTGATTTTCTTCCGGCACCGCCACCAGAGGAACGTTCCGCCTGCAATGAGCAGCGCCCACGTCGAGGGCTCGGGCACCTGACCGGCGAAGATCATTTCGCCAGGAACCGTGTTGTAGGCCCAATCGCGGACAAGGCCACCGTTGCCGATATCACTCGCGGTGACCTGTATCCAACCATAGTGCACGGCGTCGTCGATGTTGAACTCAACCCCAACATAGGCGGTCAGGAACGTGCCAACGGGCGGATTCCAATAGCCGGAGCTTCCGGCGTTGCTTCGCGTGTGTAGAGTGGGGCCGATCCAATTGAAGGCACCTTGCACGCTGCCCTCCCAACGCAACGGATCGGGGAGGTTTGCGCCGATGTCGAATCCATCAAGCAGTG
>JBDNGP010000181.1:0-29617 GCA_041689265.1 Verrucomicrobiota bacterium | reverse complement strand
CCACCTCAGACTTACCAGGTAAACGCGGCAGGCGTCCTCGGTCGGGAACCAATCACGCATTTGAACCACCGTTCGGGGATATTCTGCCATGCCCAAACACTACCTGTAGTGGTCGGGGGCGTAAAGTGCATACCCAGAATTAACAATTTCCGTGATGGCCCGCATATTGCCTTACCAATCATGCGGTTTGCCGAGTCCAAATGAAAACCAACACTGATATCGATCCAATAACCAGAAAATGGGCCGTCGTGGACGATGAGGAGGTGGTGCTCGAAGTTCTCCAGGCAATGCTCCGGGCCGTCACCTGTTGTGAAGTGGTTGGGTTCACTGATCCGGTCGCTGCCATCGCCGCGATCCGGTCCGAGCCAGATGCGTTTGAAATGTTGATCGTGGATCGTCAGATGCCCCGATTGGGTGGCGTCGACCTGTTGGTTCTCGCACGTGAAGCCGCACCGCATCTTCGGTTCGTTGTGGTGACAGGCAACACGTTGAACCTGGAAAAGGAACTGGCCCGTCTCAGCCTGCCGCCCTCATTCATCAACAAGCCGTTTGACGTAAAAAAACTGGAGAATGCCACCGCCCGGGCAGGTTCATTTGAACCTAAACCCGATCAACCGGGCGAACCGAACCCGGGGTTGGGCCTGTCGATTTTCGAGCCGGATCATTTTCCCAATGTGTCGGGTTAAGTTCTTCAACTGGCCGTCATAGCGCAAAGCTGCCTTATCGCGGGATGGTAACAGCGCAAGACCCTTTCCCTCGCTCTCGTCAAGCCAGGGAAGTGCGCGAGCGAGGTTTCTTCGAGGAGTTCAGTAACCCGCCCAGTCCGCTGATGAGGCTGAACGCCGCGGTCGCTTCCGGGTGACACCCAATTCTCGACGGCACCATTGACCACCCCCACCACGGAACCGATCCCAACATCTCAAAAACCCCCTGAAAAGGAAATGTGTTCCGGTCCCCGGAGACATGAAGTGCGGTCTAGTTCGTATAGGGCGGCCTGTCAAAAGTGGATCCGTCACCCATGACGCGAGGATCCTTCGCTCGACGGAGCTCGGTCATGAGTTGCTGGTTCAGATGTGCCTTGATCGACTGATATTCGGGGTCTCCGGCGACGTCGCGCACTTGATCAGGATCGTCCTTGAGAACGTAGAGCTCTTCCCGTGGGCGTTTGTCGAAAGCGAAGCTGTAGTATCCCAAGTAGTCCGGCTCGTTTCTATGGGTGACCAGGAATGCCTTGGTCGGGCTCGAGTCGAAGTCTTGAAAGGTTACGAAGGTGTTCTCCGTCAACGCCTCGACGCCCGGCGCGTTGTCGCCCTCGATGTTGTAAGGATTCCCCATCGGCCAGCGATCGGGCTTGAAGTTGATGATATAGAGATAGTCTCGGTTTCGGTAGGCGCGCTGAGGGTAGGGCAGATTGTCGTCCCGCGCTTTGGCGACATGGCGCTCCCGGCCGGTCACCACCCACGTGCGTTCCGGATCGACGAGGCCCCGCCGACCTGACTGAATGACATTCACCAGACTTCGCCCCGTCATGACGTCCGGGATGTCGACTCCGCCCGCTTCCAGGAAGGTCGGGGCCAGATCCATGAGGTTCACAAAGTCATCCACCACGCGACCCCCATTCTTCCCGCCCCAGCGCGCTGCCAGCGTGACACCGACGCCAAAGTCGTAGAGATTACATTTCCCGTTTGAAAAACCCGGTGCCCCATGATCCCCACTAACCACGACCAGTGTGTTGTCGAGTTCGCCGATGTCTTCGAGTTTCTTGAGCATCAGTCCAAGCGCGTGATCGAACGCCTGGATCTCCCCAAAGTAATCGGCCAGATCTTCGCGCACAATCGGGACGTCCGGCAGGAAGGCTGGCATGCGCCCTTTCAAATCATCGGGATCGAGGCCCCATAGTTTTTTGCCCGAGCCTTGCGTCCATTTTCGATGAACCAATGTCGGTCCGAACCAGTAACAAAACGGTTCGCCGTCCTTTCGGTCTGCGAGAAACGCGCCGAAGTTGCCAGTGACCTCGTCGTAGAGCACCTGTTTCGCGTGATCGATCGATTTGCCCTGAGCAACCATCTTGGTGACGTTCTGTGAGAACGCGTTAAACTTCCCTCCCGCCTTCTCGTAGGCGTAGTTAGTGCCGCCGTACGGTGCATCGACGGGTGTGCCCGGGCTCCACACTTTGTAGGTCTGGCCGATGTGATATCCGGCATCGCGAAGCAGAAGAGGGTAGGACGGAATCGCTGGATCCCATTTGGCGCCCTGGAGAATGGCGCCCAGGCCAGTGCGAAAGAAATACTGACCAGAGAGCAACGAACTACGACACGGCGTGCAGGACGGTGAAGTGACAAACGCGTTCTTGAACAACACACCCTCCGAAGCGACACGATCGAAATTCGGCGTGTTGATAACTTGATTCGGCGAGTCCTCTCCCTCGATGTCCGCATAGGCACTTGCGTAACGCCCCCAATCATCCGCGAACGCGAACAGGATGTTCGGGCGTTTGGATGCGGCCTTCGTTTTTCCGGCAACCAAACCGAATGCTACGCAGAATAGAATCAACAAAAGTGGGCAAGTTTTCATTACGTTAAGATTCGATGCTTGGTTTGAACAGTGAGTTTACTCCATTGAAAACTCGACGTCACCCATCGTTTCCATCCTCGGTTCAATGCGGGCGTATCTCGATACTGCCCCCGGATGGGCGAGGGGTACGCGGGAAAGCCGTAGCAAAGTGTTTCCGAACTGGAAGCCGAACTTCGGCCGTGCTGGAAAAGTTGCGACCACGACATCTCAAACCGGGAAATGGGGACAAGATGCCCCCACCACTTTGCGCCCGGCTGCGCCGGGCTGTGGAAGAATCGGGTGCCATTTGACAGCGCTGCCGATTTCCCTTACTTGATCGCGCACACGCACTACATGTCGCGCCATCCATCCAACGCATCCCGTCCTTCGCTGCAACCCTTCTTCATCTGGCTGGCGGTATTCTATTCCTGCTGGCTCGGGATCGTGCTGGTGGGTGATCACTGGCAGACATTGAACGAGCACTGGGGCATCGCGGTGGCGATGGCGGGCGGATCCTACTTTGCCGGATCCACTCCGATGGGCGGCGGGACGGTGGGCTTTCCCGTGCTGGTGCTGCTGTTCGACGGACCGGCAACACTCGGGCGCGATTTCAGCTTCGCCATTCAATCGATCGGGATGACCAGCGCTTCAATCTTCATCCTGTGCCGACGTCAACCGCTGGAGTGGGTGATGTTGAAGTTCTCGCTGCTGGGAACGCTGGTGGGAACGCCGCTTGGAGTTTTGTTTATTGCGCCGCTGGTATCTCAATTATTCATCAAGGTTTTGTTTGCCGTGCTTTGGGCCAGCTTCGGATTGCTGCATCTGATCAAGATCAACGAGCTGGCCGGCTATCACGGCATCACGCCCGGCGCGCAACGGTTTGATCGCGTGAGCGGACTGATGGTCGGCTTCTTCGGCGGCGCGTTGGTCTCCTCCATCACCGGCGTCGGCGTGGACATGATCATCTACGCGGTGCTCGTGTTGATGTGTCATGCGGACCTGAAGATCGCCATTCCCACTTCCGTGGTGCTCATGGCCTTCACGTCATTGATCGGAATTCTGACGAAGACACTGTTCTCGACCGTGGAACCGGCGGTCTTTGGCAACTGGCTGGCAGCCGCACCCGTGGTCGCGCTCGGGGCACCGTTCGGCGCGTTGATCGTCGACAAGATCGGCCGCAAACCGACGTTGTATCTCGTCTCCGTGCTGTGCGTGTTGCAGCTGGTCTGGACCCTGTTCAAAGAACACGACGACCTCGGACCGGTGGGCATCGTTCTGACATTCGCCGCGATGCTCGTCTTCCTAACCGGGTTCGCCTGGTTGTATCAAAAAGGAAAACGCCTCGCCCGCCGTACATAGTCGACCGAATTGGTGCTGACATCCTGCCGACGCATCGGCAAACCCGGCGGCAATCCAAATTGTGCAAAGCGTCTGAAGTGCGGAACTTCGAATGGAATTGTCACGCGGCGTCCCGTTTTTCCCAGCTGCGTTTCTGTCGTTCGGGCAGCGTGTTGTCCACTTTTGCGTAGTACGTTTCTTCGCCGAGCAATTCGTCAATGGCCGTTTGAAGTT
Organism: Verrucomicrobiota bacterium; assembly: GCA_041689265.1. Taxonomy (GTDB): domain Bacteria; phylum Verrucomicrobiota; class Verrucomicrobiia; order Limisphaerales; family RI-55; genus JBDNGP01. The sequence goes on along the minus strand of JBDNGP010000181.1, from coordinate 25,492 downwards.
CCAACGATGGCGTTACGCCAAACCGATCGTTCGCTTCGATAAAGATCAGTTCGCCGCCCGGTTTGCGACAGCACAGAAACAGCGGGCATTTGCCGGGGTGTTCGGTCGCGATCGCCAGCACTTGATCGAGCAAGTCGTCGGTGATGTGAACCATGTTCAGCCGGAAATGAACCTGTCGCGTGAACTTCTTGGGAGCGTCATTCAGCGGCATGATTTCGACCGGAAACAGCTTCGGTTTGTCCTCATCATTGTTCACTTCGCCGGCCACGATGATCGTGCGTCCGGCCTCCATCATTTCGGCATATTTCTCAAACGTCTCGTTGATCAGCAGCATCGTGAACGACCCGTGCAGATCTTCGAGCGCCACCATGCAATACGGCTTGCCCGACTTCTTCGACATGCCCTTTTGTACGGACGAAATCATGCCGCCGATCCGGCTCAAAGCACGCGGTTGGAGTTCCTTCGCGGTAGTGGAATTGTGCAGGCAGTAACGTTCGAGAATCGGCGCGAACGGCGTGAGAGGATGGCCGCTGACATAAAATCCGAGCAGTTCCTTTTCCGCCGCGAGCAACTCGCCCTGGGGCCACTCGGGCAACACGATCTTGGGCTCGGCATCGGCATCTCCCGCACCGGCGGCATCCATCATGTCGAACAACGAACTCTGCCCTTTAGCCTTGTCCGCCTGGACGCTGGCGGCCCGTTGGAGGACGCTGTCGATTTGCGCGAACAGGCTGGCGCGCGTTTCACCGAAGCAATCGCAGCCGCCGGAACGGATCAAGGCTTCGAGCATCTTCCGGCTGACTGCGCGACCGTCCACGCGTTCGCACAGGTCGGACAGGCTCTTGAACGGACCATCCGAATCACGGGCGGCGAGAATGTTTTTCACCGCGGCTTCACCGACACCCTTGATCGCCGCGAGTCCGAACCGGATTTTCCCGGGGGACGGAGGACAGGCATCCCGCCTGTCTCCGCCCGCACCGTTGCTCCGCGAATTGCCGGCGCTCCCAGGCGCGTTTGTGGCTTGGGGTTTGGCGGAGGCGTCGGGTGACTGGCTGGAAGCCTGTCTTACTTTCGCTGCCGCAAAAAACACATCCGACTCGTTCACGTCCGGGCCCAGCGTTTCGATGTGAAACACGCGGGCTTCCTCGATCAGAATCGAGAGCTTCGCGGTGTCGCTCATGTCGTTGGTCATCATCGCGGCGAGAAACTCGACCGGATAATTGGACTTCAGATACGCGGTCTGGTACGCGACCACCGCGTACGCGGCGGCGTGGGATTTGTTGAAACCGTAGCCCGCGAACTTCTCCAACAGATCAAACACCTGGTTCGCTTTCGGCGCGGGAATCTGATTAACTTCCTTGCAGCCTTTCACGAAATTCTCGCGCTGCTTCTGCATCTCCTCGACCTTCTTTTTGCCCATTGCGCGACGCAGCATGTCCGCCGCGCCGAGGGTGTAACCGGCCAAAACCTGCGTCGCCTGCATCACCTGTTCCTGATAAATCAGAATGCCGTAGGTCTCCTTCGCAATCGGTTCGAGCAACGGATGCGGATACTCGATTTCAACCTCGCCGTGGCGACGTTTGATGAAGTCGGGAATCAGGTCCATCGGACCTGGACGATACAACGCCACGAGCGCCGTGATGTGCTCGACCGAACCGATCTGGAACTTCCGGCAAAGATCACGCATGCCGCCGGATTCCAGCTGGAACACCCCGACCGTGTTTCCCTTGTTCAGCAGATCGTAAGTCTTTTTGTCATCGAGCCGGAGCGTGTCCATGTCGATTTTCACACCGTGATTCCTTTGAATCATCTCCCGCGTGTTGCGGATGACGGTCAACGTCTTCAACCCGAGGAAATCCATCTTCAACAGACCGAGATCACCGACCGGATTCATCGCGTACTGCGTGACCATCGCGCCGTCGTCATCCATCTTTAACGGCAGCACGTTAACCAACGGTTGAGCACCGATCACGACCGCCGCCGCGTGGACGGAACAGTTACGCGTCATGTCTTCGAGATCGAACGCCGTGTCGATCAGCTCGCGGGCAGATTCCTCGGTGTCGTAGGCGAGCTTGAAATCCGGTGACTGCTCGAGCGCCTTCTTGAGGCTCATCTTCAGCTCGTTCGGAATCATCTTCGCCAACCGGTCGCACTCCGTGTAACCAAGGTTCATCACGCGGCCGACATCGCGCACCACCGATTTCGCGCCCATCGTGCCGAAGGTGATGATCTGCGCCACGGAATCGCGTCCATATTTGTTGCGCGTGTATTCGATCACGTCCGCGCGGCGATCATCATCGAAGTCGATGTCGATATCCGGCGGGTTGATTCGTTCGGGATTCAGAAACCGTTCAAACAGCAGCTCGTAACGAATCGGATCCACGTTCGCGATTTCGAGCAGGTAGATCACGATCGAACCGGCGGCAGAACCACGCGCCACGCACGTGATGCCCACACTGCGACCGTACTGAATGAAATCACCGACGATGAGAAAGTAACTCACGAAGCCCATCTTTTTGATGATCATCATCTCGTGATCGATGCGGTCCGTGACCTCCTTGAGCGCCGCCACGACTTCCGGATCATTGACGTCGTTGGGAGGGTTCAGTTCCGGATTCTTCTGGAAGCGAGGGAGCCGTTTCGCGTCCTCGATGTGTTCGAAAACGAATTCTTCACCGACCGCTTTTGCCTGCAGCGTGTAGCGTCGGCTCATTCCGTCGGCGAGCAGTTTGCGGAGATACCCTTCCCGCGTGTAGGTTTCCGGCGGATCAAACACCGGATAGTTCAGTTCGCCGAACTTGATCTCCAATCCGCACTGCTCAGCGACTTCCAGCGTGTTCGTGACCGCTTCAGGAATTTCTGAAAACAGCGCCTTCATCTCGTCGGCAGACCGCAGGTAAAACTGTTCCTGCTGGTAACGCATCCGGTTCGGATTTTCCAACGTCGATTGTGTGCCGATGCAAATCAGACAGTCGTGCGCGTGCGAATGTTCTTTTTTCACGTAATGCACGTCGTTGGTGGCGACGACTTTCACGCCGAACTCGCGGGCCCACGGAATCAGGTGCTTGTTCACTTTCGCCTGATCGGCGATGCCGTGGTTCTGCAGTTCAAAATAGTAATTGTCCGGCCCCATCGTCTGCTTGAACCAGTCGATGGTGTCGCGCGCTTCCTTGATCTTGTCGGCGATGATCAGCGACGGCACTTCGCTCGCGAGACAACCGGAGAGCGCGATCAAACCTTCCTTGTGCGTGGCAAGCAGTTCCTTGTCGATTCGCGGTTTGTAGTAGAACCCTTCGAGATGCCCGGCGGTGACGAGCTTGATGAGATTGTGGTAGCCAATCTCGTCCTTCGCGAGGAGCACGAGATGGTGATACTTGTCGCGACCGCTGAGGTGCGACTGCGGTTTCTTCTCGTGCATCGACCCGGGCGCCACGTAGACCTCACAACCGATGATCGGCTTGATGCCGTTTTTCATGGCAGACTGGTAGAATTCAATCGCGCCGAAAAGCACCCCGTGGTCGGTCAGCGCCATCGCGGGGAAGTGCAATTCGCGGGCACGTTTCATCAATCGATCCAGACGGCAGGCGCCGTCGAGAAGCGAATACTCGGTGTGCAAATGCAGGTGAACGAAATCTGCGTGGCCAGACATCCCGAGAGTCTCAGAGGAGGGCCATTGAAAGTCGAGGTGCGAGTGCCCTGTAGTTGTTCACGAAGCGCTGTTAAGGCGCGGTGAATAACTTTGGGATAACCGTACGTACAGGTCATCAGCTCGCCCGGTCATTAATTGCGTTGCCCAGGAAATCCGCCAAGTCGCTTCAATATTATGGGCAAGCACCGGTGATTGGGTTTACTTTTCGCGCGTCACAATCCGTTTTACGTGAAAGCGACCAAATCATTTATGCGCGGCTGGGTCGCCGTCAGCTTTTTGCTCCTGCTTGTTACAAGCGTTCCCTCCCTGACGGCGGCGGACCAGAGCATCGCCCGCGTCTGGAATGAGCGGGCGCTGGCGGCCATCCGTGTGGACACACCGCATCCGCCCGCACAGGCGCGCAACCTGTTCAGTCTGTCGGTCGCGATGTACGATGCGTGGACCGCGTACGACAGCACAGCGGTGGGTTACATTTATCGTGGCAAACACACGGCGGCGGATATCGACGAAGCCCGGCGCGAGGCGATCAGCTACGCGGCTTATCGCATTTTGAAGGAGCGACACGTGTATTCACGAACAGCGGCGGCAACGCTCGCGGCGGATGACGCGCTGATGGTGACGCTGGGATACGACACGAACAACGTTTCCCGAGACGTCTCCACGCCGGCCGGCGTGGGCAATTCGATTTCGGACGCCGTGTCCGCGTGGTTCATCGACGACGGTTGCCGCCAGACTGCGGGCACGCCCTATCCGCTTGCGAATCCACCGGTCGCCTATCCCGATTATCCCGTCGGCCAGGGGGGCTACATTTACGTCAATCCGCCGCTGGCGGTGTCGTTGCCCGGCATTGACGATGGCAATGGCAACACCGTGGTGGACATCAACATCTGGCAGCGATTGCAGATCGTTAATTCCGTGGATCAGAATGGGTTTCCCCAAGGCCCGGTCCAGCCGTATCTCGGGGCGCAGTGGCTCGGCGTGCGTCCCTTCGCACTGTCAAGCCCCGACCCGTCGAGCCTGTGGTTTGATCCGGGCCCGCCGCCCTATTTTGGCGGGGCGACGCACGCGCAATTTGTGAGGGAAGCGGTGGCGGTGATCACTGCCGACAGCCACCTCGATCCCGACGACGGAGTCATGATCGACATCTCTCCGGGAGCCCGGGGCAACAACAGCCTCGAGTTCGCCGGGAACTACGGCGATGGCAGTTTCGGGATTTATGACGGACAGGGCCATGCCCGCAATCCGGCCACCGGCCAGCCTTATGAACCCAACCTCGTGAAGCGCGGTGACTACGGTCGCCTCGTCGCAGAGTTCTGGGCGGACGGTCCTAACTCCGAAACCCCGCCCGGCCACTGGAACACCCTGGCCAATGATCTGGCCGACCATCCGTTGCTCGTCAAAAAAATCGGGGGAACCGGACCGCTCATGGACAATCTGGAATGGGACGTGAAAATGTATTTTGCCCTCAACGCCTCGGTACACGACGCCGCGTGCGCCGCCTGGGGTGCGAAGCGTTACTACAACGCGTATCGCCCGATCGGGATCATTCGTTATCTCGCCGGACTGGGCCAGTCCAGCAATCCGGGTCTGGCGTCATACAACCCTTACGGCCTGCCGATCATTCCGGAGCTCATCGAGCTGGTGACCGCCGCCTCGGTGATATCCGGACGCCACCCCGGTTTGACGCCGGGAAAGATCGCGGTCCGCGCCTGGCCTGGACCGCCCGCTAATCCCGCGAACAATCACAGTGGCGTCAAGTGGATTCATGGCAACAAGTGGAGCACCTATCAACGGACGAACTTTGTGGCCCCCGCGTTTCCCGGTTACATCTCCGGCCATAGCGCCTTCAGCCGCGCCGCCGCAGAGGTCCTCACCGGCCTTACCGGGTCGCCGTTTTTCCCGGGTGGCCTCGGCGCTTATGATGGCTTCACGTTGGATTTTGAAAAAGGCCCGTCCCAACCCGTTACCCTGCAGTGGGCCACTTATTACGACGCCTCGGACGAAGCCGGACTCTCCCGCATCTGGGGCGGCATTCATCCACCCGTCGACAACCTGTCCGGTCGCCGCGTCGGGGCGCAGGTCGGCCAAGTCGTCTGGAATCTCGTCCAAAAATACTTCGATGGAACAGTGATCCAAACGCCCGTCGAACTGGCCTTCCGGCAGCTTCCCGACGGCCGGCACGAAGTCCGGATGAGCACCGTGCGGGGGCTTTATTACAAACTGGAATCCACGACAGATCTGAACGCCGGGTTCGGCCATGACGGAGCCGGGCTTGAGCTGACCAAGGAGACCTCCATCGCGAACACAAACACAGTCGCCGGGCCCGCGACGTACTATCGCGCTGCGGCCTCGATCACGCCGTGAACCCAATTGCGGCAAGTGCTTCCCCGCCTCAGATTCAGAATCTCAGTGCATCTCCACAGCACAGTTGCCGACCCCGCCGCGGAAAAAATTGAACTGCACGTTCGGATGATCGGCGAGCAACGACATCGGCACCGCGCTGTCCGCGAGCCCTTTTGAAATCATCAACGTGGTCAATCTCATGCCGAACGCGTTGTCGTGATTGCCCGCGTGCCAGATCGAAACCTTCTCCGCCTGCCACGTCTCGACCGGTCCAACCGTGACCGCTTTGGTGGGAACCAATGAAATGTTTCCGCCGCCACTCGTTCGCGCATTTTGCGAAATCGTCATCGGATGCAGATCAACCACCCGGGTCGCAAGCTTTCGATACTCTTCCGGCGATGGCGGCACGTCCTTGAACTTCCCCTTGCGCCGGACCGGATCATTGAACGCCCAATGTTTCACATCGCCCTGCCCGCCCTGCATCACGGCGCAGCGCACACCGGCGTTCCACGATTTGCGAAACTCACGGGGGTCAGCTTTTGGAAAATGAAGATTCGCATCCGGCAGCCGAAGCTTCCGATCGATCCGGTTAAAGCAAAGTTCGCGATCCGCTTTTTCAAAACTGAGCGGGTGCGTCGGCGGCACGGAATCACTGCCGATCACCCATTCGTCCATGCCCCAGAAATGACCGGAACGCACGTCGAGCTTCAAAGCGTTCATAATTCGCGCGACGAGCGGCAGCTGCTCGGTCGGGCCGAGCGGGCCGCAGATCCCAACCGGATTGTCAGGAGTGCTTTGCCGCCAGGCGTCGATGTACTCAAGCGCTTCGGCGAGATAGAAATCTTCGAGCGTGTCATAAAGCACGACTTTGAAGCCCGGTCGCGAAAGCCCGGCGAGTTGTTTTGGTGTCAGCGCGGCGGCAGCGCGTACGAGGTCGTCTTCAATGGTGGTATAATCCCACCAGTCCGATGCGATGGATGAAAGTTTGCGAGGCATGAGATGGGGAGATCTAGCCACGAACTCCCGGCAGATGAAACAAGATTGTTCATTGCACGCGACCGGCTAGAGTCGCGGTGTTGTGATTTTCAGCTGGTTCAAGACACGCAGACGCCGGACAATTCTGGAACAGCCCTTCCCAGCGGATTGGGAACCGTGGCTGGCGAAGCGCGTTCCCCATCATTCCGCGCTCAGCGAAGGTGAGAAATCGCAGTTGCGGAATCTGGTTCAGGTGTTCGTCGCGGAGAAGCATTGGGAAGGATGTCGGGGGCTCACGGTCACGGACGAAATGCGGGTCACCATTGCGGGCCAGGCCTGCCTGCTGCTTCTCGGCATCGACCACGACCATTTCAGCAATGTGAAAACGATTCTGATTTATCCGCGCCATTTCGTGCCGCGCGGTGACGATGGCATGGACGAGGCGGGTGTGGTGCATGAATCAGACGATCCCGCGCTCGGACTGGCGTGGGAGAACGGACCGGTCATTCTTTCGTGGGCGGATTCCTGGATCGGCGGGCGCAACCAGCACGACGGCGTGAACGTGGTGCTGCACGAGTTCGCCCACAAACTCGATTGGAAAAATGGTGTCGTCGACGGCCTCCCACCCCTGAAACAACCGGAACAATACGCGCGCTGGGCCGAAGTCATGCAGCGCGAGTTTGACGAGCTGGTGAAGAAATCAGAACAGGAAGAAGCGACGTTGCTCGACGATTACGGGGCGACCGATCCGGCGGAATTTTTTGCAGTGGCGGTCGAGTGCTTCTTTGAGAAACCGCTTCAACTGCTTCGGAAACACGCGGACCTTTACGAGGTGTTACGTGACTATTTTCGGCAGGATCCCGCCGCGCGTCTTGATGGCGTGAAGGCATCCGACTAGACAGCCCCTGCTGATCAATCGAGACTGAACGGAATCAGCACCTCTTCATCGTCGTAGATGAACGTCGCGCCGCCGGTTGCGAAGTTGGCGACATCCGCCACGGTTGCCCGGCCTTCGGGCGAATCGAGAATCGCTTCAAACGCAACGCGCGAGTCTGCATACAAGCCAACGATCAGGTAGTAGGGCGGCGTGTCGCCGGGAGTCGCCGGCTCGCATTTGCCGACCGTCCATCCCTTCAACCCTTTCATGGACCGCGCGATGGGAATGTGGATTTCGCGATAGTAACGGTCAAACGCAGCCGGATCATCAGGCTGACCGTAGAGAACTGTGAGTCGTGTCATGGTGTTTCTGGAGGTTTGATTTTCTTCCGCAGGCCAGATTTTAACAAGGTAAGGGGCAATTGAAATCGCGTTTGCCGCAGCGTTCAGTGGTCTGCCAATCGTCGAAAACTAAACCAACCGGATCGGCGAATCATTTTCGACGGGCAGCGTCTTTTCGATTTCCAAGATGAGTTCCGAAAAACGTGCGTCGAGCATCGTCTTGAGAACGGATTCGGAGGCGTCCATGGAGCGGCAGGCCATTTGCACGAAACCGCGCAATGTTTCCGCGCAGAAATGTAGGAGCCCCTGACGAAGCGGAATCGAATACACGGCGAGCGTCACGCCATAAACGACCGTGTGCCAGCCCTCGGCGCGCCCTTCGTCCACGGCCCGCAGATAGCGTTGCACAAACCGATGTTCCCGAAGTGGTTTCAACCGGCGCAACTGGGCCTGACCCACCCGGCGACTCGCCGAGCCGAAGTCGCGGAGCAGTGGGTTCAAATTCTGTTCGTGATCGAACGCGATCATTTCGCGCAATTCATTCCCACACGCGTGCGTGTAGGCCCGCATGATCGTCGGCAGCTCAACCGACACCAGCAGTTCGTTCTGATAACGAATAAGAAACTCGTTCAGCGCGGTCTCGTTGTTGACCGACCCGACCCGCAGCAGGTCGGCGAGCGACGCAAATTCAGCGAGGCCCTCGGTCGAGCCGAGCTGCGACACGAGCGGGTGCCATTCACCGAGGAATTCGGCGGGCTCGTGCTTGAGAAACTGTTCGTTGCTGATCAACACTGGTCTGGTTGTGATCGGTTGATTGCGGCAGATCATTAGCCGCAAAACTTGGGCGAACCTAACGCCACTGTTTTGGCTGCGGCAACCGCAAACGGCTCCACAAAAAAGAATTAATTTTGGATGAAAGATTGACAGGTCTTGCATGACCTCCCCGCGCAGTTGATGATGACCGCTCCTCTCACGCGCATGAACATTACGACGACCTGCAAACCGTTCATCGAAACCGGACAAGAAGCCATCGCGGCCCTGCGCAACGCCGGTTGTGTGCTGGCCAAACCCAGCAAGTTCGGACCGCTTTCCGGCGATGCCCTGATCAATGCGATCGGCGATGCGGACGCGATCATCGCGGACCTCGACACGTTCGATGCGAACGTTTTCACCAGGCTCTCCAATCTCAAACTCGTCGCGCGCTGGGGCGTTGGTTTTGACGCCGTGGACATCAGGGCGGCGACCGAATCCGGCGTGATGGTTTCGAACACGCCCGGCGTGCTGGATGAAACGGTGGCGGACCTCGCGTTTGCACTGATGCTCGGTGTCGCGCGGCAGATTCACATCGGTCACGCAAACATGATGCAAAACGCGTGGGTGAAATCCTGGGCGAGCGATGTTCACAGCAAGACGCTCGGGTTGATCGGCTGCGGAAGGATTGGAATGGCCGTGGCGCGTCGGGCGCAGGGATTCAACATGCGGGTGATCGCGTTCGATCTTTTCCCGAACGACAAGGCGAAGACGCTGGGCGTCGAATTCAAATCGCATGAAGACGTTTTGGCGGAAAGCGATTTCGTGAGTCTGCACGCGGCGGTGACGGACTCCAGTCGTGGAATGATCGGGACGGATCAATTGAGGCAAATGAAGCCGACCGCGTTCCTGATCAACACGGCTCGCGGTGCGTTGGTGGACGAAACGGCATTGGCCGACGCGCTCAACAACGGCGTGATCGCGGGCGCGGCATTGGATGCGTACTGCGTCGAACCGCTGCCTGACGACAGCCCGTTGCGTTCGGCGAAGAATATTCTGCTGACGCCGCACATCGCCTCGTTGACCACAGAAAACGGGCGCCGCATCAGCGACGCCGCGGCGCAGTCGGTGCTGGATCTCGCCGCCGGGCGGGCACCCCGAAATCTAATCAACAAGGACGTGCTCAAGAGTCCGGCCTTGCGGGCCAAACTTTTCGCGGGGAACGCATGAAGAACTACGACGGAACACCTTCACGCCGACCTCTGCGTTCCTGGCTCGGCCTGCTCCTGGGAATTTTCGGTGCGCTGGCGGCATTGATCAGCGGCTGGGCGCTGTTAAGCTCCGGGGCCAACAGCGAAATCTTGCTCCAACAACTGATGGAACCGCTTGAAGCGAACCTGATTGAATCCGGCGTTTCATCAAACATTGTCGCCCGGCTCGTCATCGGCGAAAAACCGCCGACAGCTGAGCTGAGTCAGCTGACGCCGCGACAACAACACGTAATCGAAGAAGTCCTGACGGTGCGGGAAAGCCAGCGCCAGATCAGTGAGAGTTACCGAAAATCACGCAGCACCGGCGCGGCAATCAGCCTGACCTTTTCGATCCTGCTGGCTGCTGTCGGCTTCTGGCTGATGCGCACCCGAAACAACACTTCCACGGAATGAAGACAAACCCTGTCCGACAACGGTTGAAACAAGGCGAAGCCACCTACGGCACATGGCTCACGCTGCCCGATCCGGTTGCCGCGCGACTGCTCGCGACGAGCGGCTTCGACTGGATCACCGTGGAGATGGAGCACACGCCGACGACGGTCGAGACGGCGGCACTGTGCTGCGCGATGATTGCGGCCGGCGGTTGCGTGCCGCTCGTTCGTGTGCCGTTCAATTCTTCGGAGAACATCAAGCGTGCGCTGGACAACGGTGCGTGGGGTGTGATCGTTCCGATGGTCAACTCGCGCAGGGAAGCCGAGGCCGTCGTGCTGGCCTCGCGGTTTCCGCCGCTGGGTCAACGATCCGTTGGCGGACAGTTGAACGCCGCCAACTTCGACACCAACCAGGCGACCTACCGGCAGCGCGCCAACGACGAGATACTGGTCGTGGTGATGATCGAACACGTCGATGGCATCGCGAACGCGGAAGAAATCATTTCCACACCGGGCATCGACGCCGTGTTCATCGGCCCGAACGATCTGTTGAATTCCATGGGCAAAGTGCCGGCGTTTGACAGCGACGCACCGGAGTTTCATTTGGCGGTGCAAACGGTTTTGAAGCTGTGCAAAAAACACAACGTCGCGGCGGGCATTCACGTCATTTCGCCCGAGGTGGCCAAGTCGCGGGCGGCGGCGGGTTTCCAATTCATTGCGCTGGGCAGCGATTCCGGGTTCATGCTCGGCAAAGCGCACGAGATCACGACCGCGCTGGGGCTGGCGCATGGATCCGGTGCGGCTGCGAAGTATTGAACAAACCTGAACCGATGAGATCTAATACAACTGTTAGCCCACTACGCACGCCATGAAATCATTCATCGTTTTCCTTCTATCGTGTGCGTCGGTTTTCGGCGCGGACAGCGGCATCCACGTTGTCAGCACCGCCACGACCAACGCGGAGTCAGCGAGTATTACCACCAAGGATTTCTACACGAGAGACGGCCAGACCAATCTCGTGCGTCACACAAAGACCAAGGCTGGAGTTGTCCAGATTCGGATTCATCAGTTTTATCACGCGGGCGCGTTGGTTGGAGATTATGTGGCCACGCCGGATTCTTCCGGCTTCACCACGGAGGCTGGCACTCAGTATTCCGTGAGCTTGGAGTGCGACGCCTCTCACAATCCGAAGTCGATGGTTATCGGCACGAAGGACGGCGTCATTTTGGATGCTTTCAGCTACACTAACGGCGTATTCTCTCCCGTAGAGAGTGAGTTCCTCACGAAAGCCACTGCGACCGGTTCGGAGGTGCATGAAGCGATGGAAGAGTTGAGCGAGAGGAGAAAAAAATGACGACGCGGTCAACATGCGCTGCAGCGAACGGCGTTGGGCCGTCGCGGTTGCAATCAGCACGCCTCGTGGCCGCCGTCGCTGAGCTTGGGTCGTTATGTTGAGCGATAATCGCCTCATGAAAATAGTCGCCAATGGACTGCTGTTTTTGGGATGTTTGTTTGGCGGTGTTGTTTCCGCGAGCGTGTTTTTGATGATCATCGCGGCAAGCGTCCTCGACTTGAGAGATCTGAATCAAGTGCCAGAATTTCTTGCGGCGACAAGTCGCACGGTCCAGCTCTTGGGAGCAACGGTGGGAGCGTTTATCTATTTTCGTCACCGCGCGCAAAGCTCTGGTGCGGCGACGAAGTATTGATTACGGGTGATGAATCTACCACGGAGACACGGAGAACACGGGGCGAGGGCGTCGGAACAAGGCGTCTACGAACTCTGCGCGCTCCGCGTCTCCGTGGTGAATAATTCGACTTGGTTGTATTCATCGGCAGTTTGTCAGAAACCTGATGGGACTGAACGAAAGAAAGGATCTTGCTGGTCATGAAAAACATCGTAGTGCTCGACGGATACACATTGAACCCCGGCGATCTCGACTGGGACGCGTTGAAGGCATTGGGAAAATGCGAGGTGTTCGATCGCACGCCGGTAGACAAGATTCATTCGCGCGCGAAATACGCGGAGATCGTCCTGACCAACAAGACCTTGCTCAGCCGCGAGACGCTCGATGAACTGCCAAAACTGAAATACATCGGCGTGCTTGCGACCGGCTACAATGTTGTCGACATCGAAGCCGCGCATGCACGGGGCATCGTCGTCACCAACGTCCCGGCCTATGGCACGCGATCCGTCGCGCAGATGACGATGGCGTTGTTACTGGAACTGACCCAACACGCCGGGCATCACAGTCGGCGCGCGCGGCACGGTACGTGGAGCAAGTCCGAAGATTTTTGTTTCTGGGATTATCCGCTGATCGAGCTCGAGGGTTTGACGATGGGATTGGTCGGTTTCGGTCAGATCGGTCGCGCGGTCGCCGATTTGGCGAAAGCGTTCGGCATGAAGGTTCAGGTGACGTCCCGCACCAAACCGGACAATCTGCCGGAAGGAATCGATTTCGTGGGGTTAGCCGAACTGTTTCAAACCAGCGATGTGGTGTCGTTGCACTGCCCGCTCACGCCTGAAACAGAACAATTGGTGAACTCCGACCGGATCGCACTAATGAAATCCACCGCGTTTTTGATCAATACCAGCCGCGGCCCGCTGGTCGACGAATGCGCGTTGGCGAAAGCACTGAACGACGACCGGCTTGCCGGTGCGGCGCTCGACGTATTGTCAGTGGAACCGCCCCGATCGTACAACCTGCTTCTCACCGCGAAGAACTGCATCATCACCCCGCACATTGCGTGGGCCACCCGTTCTGCGCGCGCGCGGTTGATGAAGACGGCGGTAAAAAACGTTTGCGCGTTCATCGACGGAAAACCGGTGAACGTTGTCTGAAGCGGTCGAGACCAACGGCGCGAGCGTCTGTTCGATCATCAAGCCTCGGAGAATGGCGGGGTCGGGAGCAAAGTGGTGGGGCATCTTGCCCCCACTTCTTGGTTTGCGATGTCGTGGCCGCCACCTTTTCAGCAAGGCCGAAGTTCGGTTTCCCGTCCGGAAACACTTTGCTACCGCTTTCCCGCGTACCCCTCGCCCATTCGGGGGCATACAAGTGTCAAGATGCGCCCAGGTTTGTTCATCGTTCAAGATTCCACTTCAACACCGGAATGATTTGGTGCAGATTGACCGTCACACACCCTCATGTTTGGACGTAAAAAGAAAGATTCGAAGCGTAACCTCTACTACATATTTCCGGTCAGCGGCAAGGCGATGAAGCGGAAGTATTTTACGTTGTTGTTCACCAGCATCGGTGTGGGGTTGCTGGTCGGCGGGGCGATGGCCGGTATCATCTGGTTGTTGAACCAGCCTTGAGCGACGCGCGCCCACTTTCTCCGCCTTCTCCTTTCAGGCCGTCGGGCAACTCGGGAATCATACCGGGGGCGACGCCGAGGATCGGATGTCGCGTGGCTCCGTGGTGAGGATAAAACAGGCCTGGCCAATCCCGACTTCCGGCACTCGGTCCCATTCACCATTAACGAACACATGGCGTTGAAATCCTCCGTGACCGTTCCTGAAAGTGTAAACGACATCGCCCTCCTGCGCGTTGAAATCGATGCCTGATCGCGCGGATGGATCGCGCGGAAAGAGCGTTGGCGTGCCCGGGAACGGGAAGGTGCCTTCGGAGCCGATGACTAACGGCGGTTGAGGAGGCAAAGGTCCGCCAAAATCAAGCAGGCCTGGTCCTGGTGAACTGATCAGCGAGATTCCGTTTGGAACGGAAACCGTGCCGTACCAAAAATGGCCCGTGAAGGCAACTGTCCACGATCGGCGTGGGGGGTTGAATAGAAACGCTCCATCGCCAGGCACGAGAGTTTCGTATGGTCGCGACCAACCTCCGCGCCGAAACACGTTCCTCCGGGAAAAACGGTGCGTCGCACTGTCAAATTTGAAGATCTCCGCTCCCGGTTGCGCATTAGAAAACAATGTCGCCACCGTATTGTCCGGTTCCGTGTCGAACGCTGTCGTGCCACCAAAATGAAACAACGGATTGCCGACAAGCGACCGGCCCGGCGGAAACGCCACGGAGTTCGTTTTCGGATTGATGGGGTCGTCCCACGATGCCGGTTGCGCCTCTGCGTTCCACGCGACGCAGCAAATCACTGCTAGAAGAAGGAATGAGCGTTTGGTTTTCATTGGAATTTACAAGTTCACGCTCGCCGATGTTTCTTCCGCGTCCACAAGACCAGACCGCCCGCGCCCAGACCGAGCAACACGAGCGTGGATGGCTCGGGAACAGGCGTGATCTGGCCCCGGATTTCACCACCGGGGAAATCGGGCGTGATCACGTTTACGTACCAAAGCCCGGCGTTCAGATCGCTGATTTGTGGACCGGTCAGATTGTCGACGGTGCCGGAAACAACAAAGAGAGCACCGGGCGGAGGCTGTATTGGTTTATTGACGGGAGTTCCCAAATCAAAGATGACCGGAGCCAATGACCCGGCGTTCGCGGGACCGTTGATCGTCACGTCAGTTGGTACACCAAAATTCTGGAATAGCATCAGACCGCTCACCAGATAGGTCAGTGAACCGCCGTTCAGCGAAAATGTTCCACCGCCGAACTGACCTGTCGAATTGGGGGGCACTTCGTTTACGCCGCTGAGGGTGACGATAAATTCAAACGTCCCCTGTGCCCGCACACTCGTCAGGCTTGCCATTACCAACAGAAGAGCAAAGGTTCGATTCATGCGCGCTTCCTGCGGGACAACCACACCAGACCGCCCGCACCCAGACCGAGCAACACGAGCGTGGACGGCTCGGGAACAGGCGTGATCTGGCCCCGGATTTCACCGTCAGGAAATGCAGCAGAGTTGAGATTGACATACCATGAGCCGCTCTTCACTTCGCTGATCTGCTGAGATGTCACCGTGAATGCGCCGCCATACTGAAGTGTGGGAGGATTGGGACTGAGTCCGAAATCTCCCATATCAAAAATCAGACTCCCGTTCTGGCCCGATGTCGCCGGACTGTAAATTCCAGCACTGGATGGCAAAAAATCCCAACCCGCTCGGCCAATCAAATAGTGGAGTAAGTTCCCGTCCAAGGACAATGTCCCGGCGGCAGTATAAGAGCTGCCGTTCGGTGGAACCTCGTTAGCCCCGCTGAGTTTGACGACAAAGTCAAATGTCCCCTGGGCTTGGGCACCTGTCAGGCTGGCCATTACCAGTAGAAGAGCAAAGGTTGTTTTCATAATGTGTGTTTCAAGTTTTCAGTTTCGTGGTTCATCGAATCGCCCGATAAAATCGACGCGGGTAGTTCGTGGTCTGCGGGTCAGTGAAGGTGAAGGGTGAATTGTTGGTCTTGATCGGAGTCCAGCTCGTCAGGTTGGTGGTTGGCGGAGCGATCGGCATCATCTGGTTGGTGAACCCGCCGTGAACCGCGCTCACCTTCGGTTCATACCGGTGGTGAACCCGAACACCGGAAGACGCGCGACTCGTTGGTGTAAACGAAACAGGGGTGCCCGGGAGGTTTCTTTCCGAAACCACGGCCGAACGATTTTGGTTTCACCACTGTCGGACTCGAAAATAAGCTTCGGCAGGCGGCGGGTTGGTCAAACTGACGGTGCCTGTCCCGCCCGGTAAAATGACGCTAGACGGACCATATGGGCCGGTAAGGGTGGAAGCTTGTTCAATTTCAAAGACACGTCCGCCACCCTGCCATGAAAGGGCTAGATCACCCTCGGGAGTGATGAAGTATCCTGTGATGGACGGCTGAGGGGCCGGAGCCGCGACGTCCGTCACCACATGAATCCCACGCAGCCCGAAGTTTTCCGTGGTGTTGGCGGTAGTAAACGCTGCCAGCAATTCCTGGTTCCGGTAAACAATGAAACCTTGATCGCTCAAAAGGTCACCAGATTGAATCTGGCCCAACGAGGCATCGCCGAAATCTTGCTCCACGGAAAACCAGACCTCTCCACCAGGCCAAACGTAAAAGGCTTTCAAACCCAGGTCGCTCGGTGCGTTGGTCGGATGGAACAGCGAGAGCAACGACTCGTTCGACCGTGCGATCTGGCCGCGGCTCGACAACAAGTCCCCGCGGCGAACGGGAATGTTGAGTGCCACGGACCAGGTATCGTTCGTGATCGAGTACAGGAATTCACCATTGTCAAGGATCTGCAAACCATCCAGGCCATGATCGGTTGGCGGTACTTCCGGCAGAACAAACGCCCCCATGAGATCCTGGTTGTGTTGAAAAACGGCGCCCTGATAGGTCAATATGTCCCCTGCCTGAACCTGGCCGAGCGTACCATTCTCCGCGTTCCCCGTGAGCGAGAACAAAATGCCACCGCCCGGCGCGATTCCGAAGACATTTGCACCCGAATCACCACCGCCCGGCGAGACGAGTCCCACGCTTTGGAGAAGGCCCCCCCCTTTTTTCACCACATGGCCGTCAACGGAAACGATATCGCCCGCAGACATTACCTGCCAGGAAACCGGAGTCACCGAGGTGAACGGCAGATCGGTCGAGAACCATAGATCGCGAACCGGCGCGGCCAGCAACCGAAATGTGAAGCCGGTCAAAATGCTGAAATTGCCACCTTGTGGGGTAGACAGTTTCCCAATGACCTTGATTTCGGCAATAGGCCATGACCGTGTCACGGTCTGATTCAAATTGGTCAGGTTGAGCGGCCTGCCGTCGGACATTTGCAACTGCAGATCCATGTCCTGAAACTGGACCACCGCTCCCGCCCTCCCGAATGTTCCCGTTCCGATGAAGCTGTTCGTGAGGGCCGGATCGTCCGTGAGCGTGGAGAAAAGGATGTTGGTCAGGGTGAATGCGCCTCCGTCCGGTGAGAATGTCGGTCCTCCAACCAGATCAAAGCCGCCCCGCAAAGGTGCGGTTCGGACTATTATCGGGGAGCCTCCCGTATCGACAGTCATGGTGACACTGCTGTCGCCCAGCAGCCTGTAGTGCCAAGTCTGGCCGGAAGACGGCCCGTCGGCGATCGCGAGGAGTCCGCTCACCATTAAGATTGCCAGCAATGCGGTCTTTGTCTTGTTCATAGTATTTCCTTTTGTCGTTCGTTGCCAATTGCTCAGCGAATCGCCCGATAAAATCGACGCGGGTAGTTCGTGGTCTGCGGGTCAGTGAAGGTGAAGGGTGAATTGTTGGTCTTGATCGGAGTCCAGCTCGTCAGGTTGGTGGACGCCTGGATGATATAGCCGTAGCCGGGCACGCCGGTGATCGAGAATTGGAAATCACCGCCGGAGAGGGCGAAGGAACCGAGCGTCGCCGACGCCGAGTCATAAACGTTCAGTACGGCCGTCGTGCTTGTGGTTGAACTGGCGGAGTTGCTTGCGACCACCGTGTAGTCTCCGGAGTTGCCGGTGGTGACGCTGCTTTTCGTGTAGTTGGACGACGTGGCCCCACTGATGTTGGCCCCGTTGAATTTCCATTGATATGTAGGGGCAGGTATCCCAATCGCTTCGGAGGTAAAGGTCACGTTGTTCCCGGCGATGACCGTCTGCCCCTGCGGCTGGGTCGTGAAGACCGGCACCGTCGGCTGAATCCAGTTCAGGGTAACCCCGCCCTGGGCACCGTTGTAACCGTCCACCGTGATACGGTAGGTCGTCCCCATCGTTGCCGTGAAGACCGCGTGGCTGCCGCCAAATCCGCCGGGATTATCACCAGTGGCAACCAGCGTCAGGCTTCCCACGCTGCTGCCGGTGTAAACGGCCAGCAGCGATCCAAAGCCGCTCCCGGCGGTGTCCATCATCACGCTGCCGTTTGCGGGAGCCGACCAGTTGAACCAAACGGATGTTCCTCCGGCATTCCCGGCGTGGTTTGGTTCTCCGGTCTCTTTCGAGGCCCGTAGGTTGGTGTCGGAAACCGTGTCCTGTGCGCCGCTGATTGTGGTTGCGTTCGCAAAATTGTCGTTGCCGGGCATCGGAACCTGAACGTTGGCCCATTGGACTCCCCAACGACCAGAACCGTTAACCAAAGAACCCGATGCCGTCTCCGCATATTCCTGAAGCGTCCAAAAATCGGTGTCGTTCACCGGATCAACCCATGTCTTGCTGTAATCACCCCATCGGTTTCGGTTATATGTATCTTCCAATAGGGGGCCTCGCCGGACTTGAAGACGTAGTCCGAACCGACGCTACCGTTCAGCCCGTCCAGTGTGTGCAAGGCGTAATTGGCGCTGGCATACTGGTTGGTGGAAAAACGGGAGTAACCGATCAGCGCGTCGCCGAACTTGTTCACCGCGATGCTTGGGTAGGCATAGAAGTTCAGCCCGGAGGAGTCATCAATCCGGCCGTTTTGCAGCACGCTGCCGTTGGTGCTGATCTGCCACCACTGCACGGCGCTCCGCGTGGGGTTGTCGGCGGGGAGATAGATGGTGTGGGCGCACCAAAGCGAACCATTGCGATAAACTGCCTGGCTCATTCTGGAATCGCCCGTGTGAATTTTGGTGGAGAGTCCGAGCTGGGGTCCGAAATTGTCCGTCCCGGCACCCGTGCTGGCCCATGCGCTGGCGCTGGGAAAATTGGTGGACCTGGTCAGCACGGCCGAACCGGCGCTTCCGGTAATCGTGTACAGTGCCAGATAACCGGAACCGCTCGAATTGTCCTGAAAATCCTGAACGAGATACATCGTCGGATCGTTGGTATTGTACGATACCACCGGTGCGATCCCCAATCCGTTCACCGTGCTGCCCGACTGGTACGGCTGCTTGATAAACTGCGGTTCTCCCGTGTCGTTATATAGATTTGTTTTGTTGAAAACCATGATCCCCACGCCGTCAATATCAGTGCCGGAAAGGGGCAGTGAATTGTAGGTAACCACGACCTTGTCCTGGGTGAATCCGACGATTGGAAAGTCCGCAAAAGTGGTATTATTGGTGTCCACATCCCAGCCATGCGGATACCAGCCGCCGGTCGGATCACTGGTTTCCGAGGCAGCAATCAGGATGGCGGAATCACTCGGCGGAGAAAAATGAGCCGCAATCGCTATCCAACGGTTGCTGAAGGGATCATAAAGAATACGCGGATCGAAGGGGCTCACCGTAAAGCCAAATTTGTCCGACCACCAAGATTGCAAAGTGGTTGTGCTGTAGTTCGTGGTCCCCGTGCGGTTCTGGACGCGGACTTGGGTGTTCAACATCGTGACGACATGATTGGGACCGACGCACCCATCCGTGTCGGGCGGAAATCGAGTATTGTCGTCGCCCAACCCCTGAAAACTTACGGCTGGCGCGGGCGAACTCAGGATGCTCGGACCGGATGGAGACGGCGGAGCGCTCGGCGGGGACATGATCACCGCGTTGGTCGGCAATGTGGCGCTGTTCGTGATTGTGAAGTAGGGAACGTCCGCAGCCCGAAGGATGGTGATGGGGCATGCCCCGAGCAGGACAAAGGCGATGAGTACGATGGCGATTTTACGTGTGTTCATTTGTTTTTCTCTTTGCGACCAGAGCCATCGGAATAGAAGGGGCGCGAACCGCGAACCCTCATCGCGGCTCCGGGAAGGGGCCGACTGCAAGAGTCACACAGCCGCGCCCGATGGGGCGCGAGCTGGCTGGTCTTGCAGTGAGAATCTTCCCGGATTTCGATGAGACCGTAGCCAAAGCTACGCAAATATGTTGGATTGGTTTATCTTCGCATGTGAACTCTTGTTTTTCCAGACCGTCAATTTCTAGTTATTCACCTGTCGGTTTGCACGGTCTTTTATTCGGAAGATTGGAAAGTGAAATTTGTTTAATGCCCGGCTCGACCGAGGCCGACGGTTACCACCGGTGAAGAGCGCGTGCCCGAGTTTTCCGCCCGCCCGAGTCACATTGATGTGCCTACCAGCGAACCCGGTCGGCGAGGAACAAGTGTTCCGGCATAATCGCGTTCGGCTGCTCCGGGTTCTCCGGCAGGAATCCGCGCGGCGGGGCGTATTTCAACGGAAACTCTTTCGGAATCTCAGTTCGCGCAATGGCGTTGACGAGAAACGGCCGACCCCAGGAAGCATTCGGTCCCTTCAACAATCCCGTGAGAAAGTTTGCGTCCAACGCCTTGGGGCTGAGGTAAAGCGCGTTGATCGGTTTCTGGTAGTCGTAGATCGCGTAGAAATCTTCTTCAGGATTCAACGTCCAGAGCAGGCACTGACTCTTTCCGTACCAGGCCACTGCCGCCGGCACGTCGCTCATCATCTGTTCGTTGGGCCGCATCCAGGCACTCGTCAGTTGGAAGACCGGCGGAAAATACGGCGGATAGGCGACCGGACTGTTCCGGGCGATCAACGTGAAGACGAGTGGCAGGCTCACGAGCAGACCAAACATGCCGGTCAACATGACGCGCGCGCCAAATTCGGGGACATTCCATTGGTCAAGCAACGTGAAGAACAGACTCACGCCGAAAATGATCACGACCGGCCCCAGCAGCACGAGGAGATTCTCGGTGTTGATTCCGGGAGAATCAACGCTGAGCTGCGTCTTGCCGAGCGCCTGCACCACGATGAACACGCCCAGCGCCGCCAGCAAAAATCCGCGGATGCGGTTCAGCCGGGGGTTCTTGAAAACAACCAACAGGCCGACCATGAAAAACGCCGTCATCCAGGTGCCGCCCAATTTGGGCAAGTCGTTCTGAAAGATTTCGAGGGCGTTCGATTTGAATTTTCGTGCGTAATCCCCCACTTCCAGACTCTTGAGATTCGGATCGAGTGATCGCTGAAGTTCGTCGGCCGGGAACGGCCGGGTCAGCTGTTGGGAGGCATAACCGGCGGTGCCAAACGGCGTGCCGCTCATCTGATTGTTGCGCTGCAACCACGGGGTCGCGATCAGGAAACACACGGCGAGCAGGCTCAACATCATCCCCAGTTTCCGGGTGCCGCCGTAAACGATGATGAACAACGCCACCGGAATGAGCAGCCAGCCGAACGCGTAACGCGTCAGAAACCCAAGGCTCAACAAAACGCCGATCAAGGCCGCGAACAGAAGCGGTTTTTTGCCGGTCCAGTTCTCCTTGTTCAACCCGCTTTCCATCCGGGCAAGCGCCCAGAGCAGGATCAGGAAAATGAGCAGCAGGAGCATCGTGGAATTGCCTGAGATACTAAACTGCCAGAAGATGTCGGTGCCGACAAAAAGCAGCATCGAAAGCCACGCAACCGCCGAATCAAACAACGTCTTCGCCAGTACAAACACCATCACAGCACACAGCACCATGAGAGCCTGATTGAACAGCGCGATCAGCAGATCGGGCTGGTACCGGCTGAACGACCCCGGGGGGGCGATCGAGTAATCGAACGGGACCGCTTTCATGTAAAGCGACAGCAGCCACGGATACAACGGCGCGTTGGCGAGGTCCGGGTGATTGTTCCGCAGTTTCATTTCATCCAGATAGTCCTTCGGCTCGATCTTGATGCCGGCGGCCTGGCGTTGCTCGATCCGGTCATCGTGACGTTGCTTCACAAGATACATGCTGAAGGGCGTGATGTTGTCGGTCACGAAACCGCGTCCTTCCGAAATGTTTCGCGCGAGCTGCGCCGCGTCCATGGAGTCCGCCGAGTTCAGGTTCTTGAACGCACGGATGTTGAAGGCCACCGCGATCCCGATGATTGCCAAGACGACGAAGCCGAGCTGGATGATACGACTGAACGCACCCTCCTCGAGGCGATGAATGAATTCCTGGGGGAGAAACATGAACTAGTGGTTTTCCAAATGATAAGTGTGCAGCTTGCGGTGCAGTGTCCGCCGGCTCATGTCCAGCTTCTTCGCCGCTTCCGTGCGGTTCCCGCCGGTCTCGTCCAACGCGCGGACAATCAGCTGCCGCTCCGCTTCCTTCACTGAAAGTTCGGGGACCGCCGCCGCGTCGTCCGGATGAGGCGACGACGCCGGCACCACGTTCGGCTCGCGGATTTCCTCCGGCAGATCGCGCAGTCCAACTCGTTCACCACGGCACAACACCACGGCGCTTTCGATGGCCCAACGCAGTTCCCGTACGTTGCCCGGCCACTTGAAACGTTGCAACGCCTGCATCGCTTCCGGTGTGAAGCCGACGATCTTCCGGTCATTCTCGCGGGCGGATTCCTTGACGAACGAACTCGCGAGCAACGGCACGTCACTCAGCCGTGTCCGGAGCGGCGGCAACTCGACGACCACCACGCGCAGGCGGTAATACAGGTCCTCACGGAAAGTGCCCGCCTTCACCATTTCTTCGAGATTACGATTTGTTGCGGAAATCAAGCGCACGTCAGCAGTCTGAGTCTTGTTCGATCCCAGACGTTCAAAAGTTCGTTCGCCGAGAAAGCGCAGCAGCTTCACCTGCGTGGTCATGTCGATCTCACCGATCTCATCGAGAAACAACGTGCCGCCCTGCGCCTGCTCGACCCGGCCGATCCGCCGTTCGTGCGCGCCGGTGAACGCACCTTTTTCGTGCCCGAACAATTCGCTCTCCAACAGGCTGGCAGGAAATCCGGCGCAGTGGACCGTGACCAGTTGCGCGTCCACCCGCGGGCTCAGCTGATGAATCGCGCGTGCCACCAGTTCCTTGCCCGTGCCGCTCTCGCCGAGAATCAGAACTGACGCGCGGCTCGGCGCGACCTGTTTGACCCGCTCGAACACCTCGACCATGGCCGATGATTCGCCGACGATGTTTTCGATTCCGAACTTCTCGTTGAGCTGTTTCTTCAGGGTTTTGTTTTCCGTTTCAAGATTCTGCGACCGGAGCGACCGGGCGATCCGCATCTCCAGTTCATCGATCTGCAGGCGGCCCTTGGAAATGTAATCATCGGCACCGCGACGCATCGCGTCCACGGCAAGTTCCTCCGAACCGTAAGCGGTCATCAGGATGCAGATGGGCGGACGCCGGAGGGATTTGGCGCGGCCGATCAGCTTCATGCCGTCTTCCTGCGGCAGCTTGAAATCGGTCAGCATCACCGCGAAACTTTCCTCCTCCAGCAGGGCCATCGCGGTCGCGGCGTCTTCCGCCACGTAAACGTCATAATGATCCTCCAACGCCGCGCGCAGCCCGTCGCGCGTGGGCTTTTCGTCGTCAACGATTAACAACAGAGGTTTGATCATTTCTGGCGGCGGGATGAATAGCCCGGAACACGGCAGGGGTGCAACCAAACTCCGGCGTGACCGGAAAAGCAGGACGGGCTTCCAGCCTGTCTCGTCGCGGCAGCGACGGGCCACAAGGTTTGCAGCAGTGACTCGCCGGAAACACACGGTTTCAAAATCGTCGTCGTTCTCCTCCTCGTTGTCGTCCTCGAAGGTCTTCGTCAGATCGAGGGCGAGGACGAGCACGACGTCGAGAAGGATGGACAATGTCCGATGATGTAGCGCGGGCGTCCCCGCCTGCGGGTTCGGGCACCGTCCCGGTGCGTGAGCGGGGAGGTCGCCGCAAGCCGGACGAGGAAGCGAAGTTCCGACTCTCAATAATCGAAACCGATGCCGGTCCGGTTGTCGTCCTGTGACATCTCGTAGCTGAAAATGTAGTTCTCCCGTTTCACCCATTCAACGTGGCCGTCGGCAAAGCCAACGTTGCTGCCCGCATCACCGTGATTGTCCTCGGCATCGGGGTATTGGTTGTCGCCACTCATGTTGAAATCACTGAACAGCCAGATACGGGAGGTGCCCGCCTGGGTTCCCTTGAGATCAAACGCATTCCAGTAGTGCCGATAATTGCTGACTGAAACAGTTGTTTTCCGAACCATCGGAACCCGCACGGTTTCTCCGCCGACTTTGATATCCGTGTGTGCGGGGGTTCGCCACGCCATCCAACCGAAGGGCTCATAACTTAGTCCGAAATCATTTTTCCGTCCTCCTGCCATATTCATCAAGTCGGCAAGGCCGGAATCGCCCGTCTTCCGATTTGTCGCTCGAACATCTGACCGGATCCGGTTTCGCGTACTGGGGCAGGTGAACACTTCCAAGCTGTCAATGAAAGAAGGAACAAACGGGTTCAAATCAACATCATTTCTGTCAACTTGAGGGAAAAACACGCCATTGGGATCGTTGTCCGCATACATCAGGGAGGCCATCGTGATCTGCCGGAGGTTGCTGGCGCAACTGATGCGCTTCGCGCGTTCCTTTGCCCTGCCCAACGTCGGCAGGAGCAATGCCGCCAGCACGGCGATGATCCCGATGACGACCAGCAGTTCGATCAGCGTGAAGCCAGTTTGCTCCGAACGCCGTTCCTGATCCGTCGCCTTCTTCTCAAGTAGTTTCGACAAGTTCATCATTTTTTTCCACTTTCTCCAACGTAGGTTGGTTTGTGTTCTCCGTTATTCCTGACTGAGACTGATGAATAATCGCCGGATCTACCCGACGAATATTGCCGGTGATCGGGCATTTCAATTCCAAATCGCCTGATCCCGTCGAGTCCTCTCCATTACCACCAAACAGGTCGGCCCACAAGTCAGGCCGTACGGAAACCCGGTGTTTTCCCGGATCACCACACAACATCTGCCTCGCGTAACTCAGTCCTGCCGAGACATCCATTTCAATTTCCCGTTCTTTTGCGAACGCGCGAAAATGAAGGGCCAGCTCAACCACACGTTCCACGGCGGTTCGGCGGACGATCCAGAATCCGCTGCGGGACCAATACACGGGGTTGATGACGCCCGCATCCTTGAACAGTTTTACGTAATCCCCAATCGAGAGGCCATGGAGTCGAGGGCGTGAAACGGTCACATTCACAGTTGCGATTGAGTCACTATTCTGCGCGTCGCTTTGCCGCCCGGACTGGGCGACTGAAGTCGCCCTTTCGCTCGGCTCCGCGGCCTCTACCAAGGCGCTGAGATTGATTTCCAACGGCACATGAACGGGAGACCTGCCGAGACCTGCGAGCAGATTTCGAGGTGTGCGCCGAAACCGGGTGTCTGCGTCGATCCAAATGTAGTAATCGAAATTCAGTTTGCTGATGGCAGCCTTCAAGTAAACCAGCTTGAACAGCTTGTCAGTCAGCTCCACTTCATGCGCCTCGTAACT
>JBDNGP010000180.1:0-26970 GCA_041689265.1 Verrucomicrobiota bacterium | reverse complement strand
GGAGGCGATGACGGCGTTATACCGGGAGAATCCGACCGCCCAGTTGAAACAGGCGCTCGCCGAGTGCATCGAGGTAAACCAGAAATATTTCTATCCAAAGTATCCTGCGAAGTCAGCCTTTCATCGTCACTTCGACTGGCGCCAGGTGTCCGATGCCGACAGCATGGGAGTTTCGTACGGGCACAACGTGGAGTTCGCCTGGTTGATGGTGGACGCCCAACGCGCGATCGGCCGCGAGCCGTCGTGGGATCATTTCTACGCGATCATGGACCACGCACTGAAAAACGGTTTCGACCATCAACGCGGTGGCTTGTACGACCGGGGCTACCTGGACAATCCCGCCACGCGAACGGACAAGATCTGGTGGGCGCAGGCCGAGATGATGGCAGCGCTGTCGGTTGGTCTTCGCAATCACGTGAAGGCGGAGTACGGCATCGCCCTCGAAAAACTGAACCAGTTCATCTGGGCCTACATGGTCTTTCCTCAGAATGGGATCTGGGTGTACTCCGTGTCCGCCGACGGACAGGTGGTCAATCCGACTCTCGCGAACAACTGGAAGGCCGCCTATCACGACGTGCGCGCGATGGTGAATTTCTATGAGACGTTCGAGTATGGCAACAAGCTCCAGCTGAGCTGGCCGGAAAGCACGCGTCCGGACGTCAAACCGTAGTCGCGCGACCCCACGATGGATCCTCAGGTCCGCAATTTTCTCGCGGTGGTGAACAGCACCGCACAACCGCCCGTCGACCAGATTCCCGTTGCGGAACTCCGTCGTCAGTTTGGCAGCCTCACGCCCATCTTTCATCCGCCTGCAGAGGTCGCCCACGTGCGGGACATGAAGACCGACTCCGGTGTTCCGCTTCGAGTCTACCACCCGATTGCAAGCCGCATTGAAACCGGCGGAACGCTGCCAGCCATCGTCTATTTTCACGGCGGCGGCTGGGTGATGGGGAACATCGAAACGCATGACACGTTGTGCCGTCATCTGGCAAACGCGTCGGAGGCGGTTGTCGTTTCGGTCGATTACCGGCTTGCTCCTGAACACAGGTTTCCGGCGGCGTTTGACGACGCGTTTGAAGCGACACGATTTGTGGCGGACCATGCCGTTGAACTGAACGTGGCGCAGATCGGTGTGGCGGGTGACAGCGCGGGCGGGAATCTTGCGCTGGCCGTTGCTCTCAAAGCGCGGGACGAGGGCGGGCCGGACATCGCGTGCCAGTGCCTTCTTTACCCCGTTCTGGACAGTCGCTGTGACTCGGCGAGTTACGCCGAGTTTGCGGAAAATTTTGGTCTGACGCGGGCCAAGATGAATTTCTTTTGGAAGTCGTATTTGGGCAACAGCGAAGGTGCTCATCCGCTGGCTGCGCCGTCCTTCGCGGAGGACCTGTCGAACCTGCCGCCAACGATCATCGTAACCGCCGAGTACGACGTGCTGCGTGATGAGGGCGAACAACTGGTTGTGCGGCTGCGGGAGTCGGGCGTTCAGGTGGAAAGCAAACGCTGCGAAGGGGTCATTCACGGGTTCATTCATTTTGCCGGTGCCATTGAGCGCGGTCAGGAAGAGCTTCTGGTTGTCGGAAGACAACTTGGCGAGCGGTTACGAAACCGCGCCAGTTGCGACTGACATCGGCTCGTAAAAGCAGGGGTCGTAACTGCTCTACGAGGTCCGGCGATGGGCTTCGCGGGTTCCTCTCTCTTCAACGATTTGGATCATTTAAAACCCCGTCCGGTTTCCGAAGGCGCGTGCGGAGCGGCACGCGCTACCCTCAGACTCCCCTGCTCCGCCGCGTAGTCCGTTCCCGCCTCATTCCTTGATCAGCTCAACGTCAATCCGGTTGGTGTCGGCGATGCCGAGCTGGAGGAGGGCGGCGTTTTCAAACAATGTGAAGTTGGTCCGGACGTTGTCGGGCAGCGGTTCATGACGCAGCCGGTTCAGATCGTGAACCGAGAGAACGTCCAGCGCGACGGGGTCACGACTGAAACGGAGCTGGTTCAACCGGCTGGAATAGTGGAGCAGACTACGTTGCCCCCCCTCGTATTGACCGAGCAATGCGTCGACGATATTAATCGCGACCTTGTCGCCCAGAGCTTCCAGCGCGTTGATCTCCGGGACCGCCGTTTCGAGCCGCATCGCCTCCGTATCGAATCGCCGGAAGTTGTCCACGCTTCCGCTGGCGAGTGAATACAGGTTGCCGGCGACCCGCGCCTGATTGTGGTTCAGCAACGGACTCACGTTGATGATGCGGGTGATTTTCTTCGTGACCAGCGAGGTCAGGTAGGACCGTCGACCGGCATCAAAGTCCTTGCGACCGAATTCGTGATCGCCCCAGACGAGCGTGCCTTTCAACGGGTTGTCGTAGTATTCGTCCGCATCCCAGCCGGCGGTGACCGAGCCTTCGACCCTGGCCCCGAGCTGGGTCGCGAGCTCGAAATAGCCGGAGTTGGCCAGCTCATGGACCTGTTTGTCCCAGATAAAGATATTCTGTGACGGAACTCCCGCCGTGACAAGGCCCTTGATGATTCCGGCAACCACGACCGGCCGGGTGCCGCTGACCCGGCCGGGAGACGAGAAAACCTTGATGCCAATCATGTCGTTGGTGCGGACGAGCGCCAGCCAGGCCTCCGAGGCATTCGTCCGGCCGGTGTAGGCCGTGATGCCGTGGTTGACCATTTCGTAAACGACATCGGAATTGGAGACGAACGCGTCGGTGGCGTGATCGTTCTCAATGATGACGACGCGCGCCCGGTCGCCGGCGGTGTAGGGTTTGAAATAGTCCTCCTGCGCCAGCCCCAAAGCCACGATGGCGAGCAGGCAGAGGCCCGCAAGGCATGTCTTCAACTGTTGTTTCATCATTCAAGTGGTCCGGTGGGTTTCTTGACACGTTCGGACGCCGATGTTACCACGAGGTTCGATGCAGACGAATCTGAACCGCCGGTCATTCGCGCCATTTTCACTGGCGCTGGTGGCGATGTTATTGCTGAACGCCGGCTGTACGCCGTCCGGTCCCAAGGCCTTGTTGCAGGGTGAGGACCTTATCCGCAAGGGAAAATACGAGGCGGCGATCGACAAGTTGGAACTGGCGGTCGACCTCCTGCCCAACGAAGCGCGGGCGTGGAACTTCCTCGGCGTCGCGCACCACCGGGCCGGCCAATTCGCGGATGCACGTCTCGCCTACGAACGCGCCCTCCAGCTGGACCGCGATCTTTCCGTGGCTCGCTTCAACCTGGGCAAGATGTATCTGGATCAGGGCGTGCCGATTTCTGCACTGGAACAGCTCTCCACGTTCGTCATGCTGGATCAGAAATCCGTCGAAGGCTGGCTGTTAATGGGCGACGCAAACCTGGAACTGCTGCGTTACGATCAAGCTCTGGACAACTATTCAACCGCGCTCAAACTCCAGCGTGACGCCCCGTCGGCCTACAACGGCATCGGTCTCATTTACATGAACCGCAATGATCCGCGGAAGGCCTATCAGATGTTCGTCGAAGCGCTGAAGTTCGATCCCGACTACACGCCGGCGATCCTGAATCTGGCGGTGGTGCTGCACACCAGACTGGACGCCAAACCGCTGGCGCTCGCCAAGTACCGTGAATATCTGGCCAAGGCGCCGAACGCGGCGAATCGGGATTTGATCAGCGGCCTGGTGCGCCGACTGAATCTCGAACTCAACCCGCCGATGGTGGAGAAAATCCCTGCGGTTATCCCAATGGCGGAAACGAACTTGACGCGCGTGCCACCACCTGTCGAACCCGCCGTCACCGAGGCTGAGGAAACCACAAAACCTGAACCACCCGTGGAATCCGCTAAAGTTGAACTGGCCGCCACGGTCGTCAAAAAAACGGAGCCGGAAAAGGAAGCAGCGCCCAAACCGGTAGAGAAAAAACCGGAGGTCGCTGTGGCCACGCCGCCGCCAAAAACGACGGAGCCTCCTGCAAAAACTGAAACCATACCCATTGCCGTTCCGGTCGCCGAAAAGAAACCGGAACAGACGAAGCCGCCAG
Organism: Verrucomicrobiota bacterium; assembly: GCA_041689265.1. Taxonomy (GTDB): domain Bacteria; phylum Verrucomicrobiota; class Verrucomicrobiia; order Limisphaerales; family RI-55; genus JBDNGP01. Next base: position 22,968 of record JBDNGP010000180.1, on the reverse strand, counting down.
TGAAAAAGGTACCGTCGCCAGTCGTTGAAAAGGAGCTGGAAGTCGTCGTCAAAAAACCGGCGGCTGCCCCCCCGAAGCAGGTCGCCTCCGTCACGGAAGAGGTCGCCCCCAAACAGCCCCCCCCCGCAAAGGCCGCGACTCCGGTCGCGGAAAAACCGGTCGATGAGGAGCCGCTCGAAGTCGTGCAGCTGGACGTGGATGACATTGCGGCGACGCAGGACATTCCGGTGCCGCAACAAACGCCGAGCGCGCGGCCCGACGTACCGGCATCCGAGCCGGACCTGCCGGTCGCGAATTCTCCGCCGACGACCGTCCCTCCGACGGATCCGGTAGAAGAGCCGGCGAAAAAGCGTGGCTTCTTTCAGAAGATCAATCCGGTGAACCTCTTCCGCGGTGAAGAGGACGAAAAACAAGTCCGCTCCGATGAAATCGTGACACCACTTCCACCCGTCAGTTCGCCTCCGCCCGACCGGAAAACTCCGCCACAGGCCTCCACACCCCGCACTGTGGCGAGCGCCGGGGAATATTCGGGGGTGACTCCCATGAGATCGAGCCAGGGGCCGCGACGCTATTCCTACAGTCAGTCCGGCGCCCCGCAGCCCGGCGACCGGGCCGCTGCGGAGCGGCTGTTTCAACGCGGGCTGGACGCACAGACCCGTCTCGATCCGGGCCGGGCGGCTTCCTTTTTCGCATCAGCGGCGATGGCGGACCCGAGCTATTTTCCAGCTCAATACAATCTCGGCCTGCTCAGTTATCAGACCGGTCAGACCATGAAATCGCTGTCCGCATTTGAGACGGCGCTTGCCCTGGATCCCAACTCAGCCGAGGCCAGATACAATTTCGCACTTTCGCTGCAGAAGACGAAATACGCGCTGGACGCAGTGAACGAGCTGAACATATTACTCTCGAATAGTCCGGATAATCTGCGCGCACATCTGCTGCTGGGGAATTTGTACGCGCAGGATTTGGACAATTTCGACCACGCCCGGAGTGAGTATCAGAAGGTCTTAGAACTGGATTCGGCACATTCCCAGGCCCCGGCCATTCGCGCGTGGCTGAACGAGCATCCTTGATCTTCCTTCGCCGAATTCATCACGGAACCGCATCTGCTTGCTGCTGGCAGGTGATGTGCGTTAGGTAGACTGTAATGAATCTTGGTGATTATCAACTTGGCTGGTTTGATCTGCTCGTGGTGGTGCTGATCGTGGTGGGGTTTTACCGCGGACGCAAACGCGGCATGTCCGAGGAATTTCCACTGATCATCCAATGGATTTTCATCCTCATCGGCGGCGCATTCCTCTACAAACCCGCTGGTGAACTCGTGTCCGATCTGACGGGCATGGGCAAGCTCTTCTGGTTTGTGATGATCTATCTAATGTGGGCGTTCCTCGTGAAAATGATCGTCACTTGGATTGTCCGGTCCAAGGGCGACAAGGTCAATCTGGCCGATAATTTCGGCAGTGCGGAATACCCGCTGGGCATCGTGGCTGGAATGATCCGCTTCGTGCTGGTCATTTTTTTCGCGCTGGCACTGTTGAACGCCAGGCTCTACTCGAATGCGGAATTGGAGGGCATGGCGAAGTTTCAGCAGTCCAATTTTGGAAATATTTCGTTCCCGACCATCGGAAGCCTGCAGGCATCCATTTTTCGCGAGTCTTTGGTCGGCAAGATGGTAAAGGACAACATGGACGTCATGCTGATCAAGGGCACCCCCCCGAGGGAGATCCGGGCCACGAAACAGCCGAACAAGAAAAAGAACGCGTTGGATTATTGGACCTGAGCTGGTTAATCTGCGCCGGTGGCCGGCCTGATTTCACCCGAACTTCTCGATCAGATTCGAACCGCCAGTGATATCGTCGATATCATCGGCGGCTACATACCCCTCAAGAAAGCCGGCACCAATTTCGTCGCGCTTTGTCCGTTTCACCGGGAGAAAAGCCCCAGTTTCAACGTCAACGCCCAACGGCAGATTTTTCACTGTTTCGGCTGTCACAAGGGCGGCGACGTGATCAGTTTTGTCCGGGAATATGAGAACCTGAATTTTTTTGAGGCCGTCAAGCGGTTGGCCGAAAGGGCAAGCATCCCGCTTGAGCTCGACAAGGATCCCAAGTTTCAACAGACCCGTCAGCTCAAGGAAGTTCTGCTCACCATCCACGAACAGATCGCCCAACGCTGGCACAGCTGCCTGCTGAACGACGCGCAGGCCGAGATCGCTCGGAGCTACCTGAAATCCCGAGCCGTCGAAGGGGACGCCGTGGAAACGTTCCGGCTGGGCTACGCGCCGGACGCGTGGGATGACACGGTGAACTGGGCGAAAGCGAAAAAATTTGATCTGCCGACGGTTGAAACAGCCGGGCTGATTTTGAAACGCGACGGTCGTGACGGTTATTACGATCGTTTTCGGGGACGCCTCGTCTTTCCGATCTGCGATGATCAGGGCCGGGTCATCGGTTTCTCCGGTCGCGTACTTGATCCCGAGGCAAAGGCCGCCAAGTACGTGAATTCGCCCGAGACGCCGCTCTTCACCAAAGGCCGGGTCTTCTTCGGACTGGACAAATCCAAGCGGGCGATTCTGGACGCGCAGCAGGCGATTGTCTGCGAAGGGCAGCTCGACCTCATCCGGTGCTTTGTCAATGGGGTGAAGAACGTGGTGGCTCCGCAGGGCACGGCGTTGACCGGCGATCAGGCGCGCATTCTCAAACGTTACAGCGAGGAGGTCGTGCTGTGTTTCGACGCGGATGTCGCCGGGAGAAATGCGTCCGAACGTTCGTTTGAAAACCTGGCTGAGACCGGTCTCGCCGTCCGGGTGGCTTCGGTTCCTGCGCCGCATGATCCCGACAGCTTTATTCGCGAACGCGGCGGCGACGCGTTTCGCGAGTTGATCGACAAGGCTCCGGGTTACTACGACTTCCTGCTCGACCGGCTGTGCGGGGAGAACGACACCGCATCGGATCGCGGGCGGATGGCGGTGGTTAAAGGAATGGCGGTCGCGCTTGCCAAAGCCGGCAACCAGGTCCTGCACGACACCTACACCCGGAAAACGGCACTCCTGGTCGGGGTATCCGCCGACGCCATCCGGCAAGAATTTCGGAAACAGAATCGCAGTCAGCGCGAGTCCTCCCGGCCCGAACCCGAGATCGAAGAGGCGGTCGAAAACATCGTGGAACGACCGGACGCGCACGAGCTCTGGATGCTGCATCTGCTGCTGAAGGACGACGCCCTCATTGAATGGTTCATCCACCACCTGAATCCCGAGTGGGTTCAGAATTCCACGGCGCGGGAACTGTTCTACTCGCGGCTGAGTCGGCACGACGTGTCCGCGGCCGCCTTCATTTCGGATTTGTCCGACGATGTCGCGCGAGGTCTGGCCAGCGAAATTATCGCGGATGCCAGGGAAATTCCGGAGCCGCAACGGCAGGCGCAGGACGTGGTGACCCGGCTGCGCAACCGCTTTCTCGACGCGGAAATGAATCGGTTGAAGGCGGCCAGCGCGGCGCCGGAGCTGGCCGACGAGGAACTGCTCGCGCTCTCCCAACAGCTGGAATCGCTTCGCCGCGCCAAACGGGCTCCGTTGGAAAGTCTTCCGGAGTTTTGATGAAACGCGTGTTTGACGGCGCGGACATTTTTTCCTAGTTTTCACCCCAGCGTCCAATCAACAAGAAATTTTAACCAATATGAAAAAATCGCTTATTACTCTAGTCGCCTCATGCGTCGTCACTTTGTTTCTGGTGGGTTGCGGCAAATCGGAACAGACTCTGGACTCCGCCAAGCTTAATGCGGAATTCGGCAGCACCAGCGGTGAGATCAAGGCCGATGCAGACAAGGCCATCGCGGCGATCAACGCCGGCAAAATCAACGAGGCCATCACCGCACTCGATCTGCTGATCACTCACAGCAACGATCTGAATCAGGCACAGATCGATGCTGCAACTGAGGCATTCGTCATGGCGAACGTCATCGTGTTCGAACAGGGAGACAAAAGCTCCGCAGCCGAGGCCAAGGCCAACGCCGAAGCTCTGAAAAACCAGGCCAAGGGCTCCGAATAATCCGCCGTCATCCCTTTCACAACCCGTCTGCCGCAGCTGTGGCAGGCGGTTTTTTTTATTTGCCGGCCGAAGCACGGACAATCGCCGGGGCGGCAAATGCCTTGACCCGGAATCGCTTCACGAATTGAATCGCCCCATGTCCCCGACAAACACCTGCCTTCACGGCGCGCTTCTTCATCAATCCGCCCGGCATTCCAGCAAGACCGCCATTTACTGGGGCGACACGGAAGTCAGCTATCTGGCCCTGTCCTACTCGATCAGGAACATTGCAGTTAAACTCCAGCTCGCGGGAGTCAAATCAGGCGATCACGTCGGATTGTGGATGAAAAACTGCCCAGAATTCATCATCGCGTATTTTGCGATTCTCAGCTGCGGCGCGGTGGTCGTCCCCGTGAACAATTTTCTTAAACCGGCGGAAATCCGGTTCATTCTCGAAGACGCTGAAGCAAACGTCGTCGTCTCGGAGAACGCATTGATAGCGCAGGCGGGTGACCTGACTTCCAGCAACGCCCAGCCGAAACTGCTCGCCATCGAGGATCTTCTGAACGGAGCCGCCGATGCGGGATTCAACCCGGTTCCCCGTACCCGCGATGATCTGGCGGTGATCATCTACACGTCAGGAACGACCGGCCGGCCGAAGGGGGCGATGCTCTCGCACGGCAACCTGCTGCACAACGTGGCAAGCTGCGAGGTGGTGCTGGCAGCGGTGGACGCGGACCGGTTCGCGGTGATGCTCCCGTTGTTCCACAGTTTCATGATGACGGTCGGGATGATCCTGCCGTTGATGGTCGGAGGGTCGATCGTTCTGATCAAATCCCTCAACCCACCGAAGAACGCGATCATCGAAATCATCCGGCGCGGGGCGACCATTCTCCCGGCGGTCCCCCAGTTTTTTCGCGCACTCGCGGGCGCCGGAGTGAAGGATCAACTGCCATTGCGGCTCTGCATCAGCGGGGGCGCCCCGCTCCCCGGAGAGATCCTGCGGGAGTTCGAGGACAGCATGCCCATTCCGCTGATCGAAGGTTACGGCCTGAGCGAATCAAGTCCCGTCGCCTCGTTGAATCCAATCAACGGCAGGCGCAAACCCGGATCGATCGGGGTGCCAATTTCCAATGTGGAGCTGGCGGTCTGGAACGACGAGGGCGTCGCACTGGGCGTCCGGGAAACCGGCGAGATCGTGATCCGCGGCGGCAACGTGATGATGGGCTATTGGAAGAACCCCGAGGCCAGCGCCCAGGCGTTGCGGGACGGCTGGCTGTTGACCGGCGACATCGGTTACCGGGACGAGGACGGCTATTTTTTCATCACGGACCGCAAGAAGGACATGCTGCTCGTGAACGGCATCAACGTGTATCCGCGCGAAATCGAGGAGGTGATCTACCAGTTCCCCGGCGTCCGCGAGGCCGCAGTCATCGGGAAGACCGATCCCAGACGCGGCGAACAGGCCATTGCGTTTGTCTCGGCCAACGAGGGCGCCGTCATCGACGGGAAGGAGCTGTCCGCCTTTTTAAAGTCGAAGCTCGCGGACTACAAAGTTCCCCGAAAAATCATTCAGCTGCCCGCCTTGCCGCGGACGGCGACCGGCAAGATCCTGAAGACCTCCCTGCGCGAACTGACGGTCTAGCGTTGTATTTTCGTAACGAGGTCTGTGGCAGCGGGCGACGGCGATGAATTCAAGTTGAATCCAACTGTTGCCAAATCCGCACACTTTCCGCATTTTGTCGGCCCAATGCGCCGGAAGCAGCGCAGTCATTCTGAAGTATTTTGAAGTAATATGCCGACCTACGATTACGTTTGTGACAAATGCGGAGCCGCGTTCGAGTTATTCCAGTCGATGAAGGACGACGCGATCACGGTCTGCACCAAGGATCTGTGCCCCAAGAAACGATGGGGTAAGGGCACCGTGAAACGCCAGATGGGCACCGGTGCCGGAATCATTTTCAAAGGAAGCGGGTTCTACGAGACCGACTACCGCAGTGAGGGCTACAAGTCCGCCGCCAAGAAGGATTCGGAAGCCGCCGCACCCGCTCCAACGGAAAAGTCCAAGACGGACGGCGCCTCGAAGACGACCGAGAAGACGAAGAAGGCCTCCGGCTCAGCCGACAAGAAAACCTGATGCCCCGCCTGCTCGCCATCCTGCTCTGTCTGAACGCCATGATTCTTTCGGGGCGCACGGCCGGGCGGTCACTGGCGAGGGAGACCATCTACAGTCAGTCCGGCCAGTTCGTGATCGCAGGCACCCGCTTGGCTCCGGTCAGCGCGATGACGTACCGCTTCGACACCACCTGGAACACCCTCGTCCCCGCAGGCCGCCAATCGGGCGGGCGGGGAGCTCCTGAGGAACCGGTCGATGCCGGATCGAACGGCATCCAGATGGTTACCCTGGATCCGACCTATCTGGCCGCCTCAGCCGAGCGGATCCGGCAGGCCATCTACGATCAGCTGGGACTGAAGGATCCACACCGCGGCACCGTATACATCTCGCTGCTGACCCCCTCCGTCCCGCCCCGGGACATCTTGGTCACGCACATCCGGAGCAAGCGAGGCGGGGCGTGGGACTACAAACTGGAGATTCCAGAGCAGGTGCGTTCGGACCATCTTCTACGTGCCCTCACCCACGTCATTCTGCTGGAAGTCGCGAACCGCCACCGACGGCCCGAACTGGTGGAGCTTCCGCTCTGGCTTCGCGAGGGGATGGTTGAACACCTTCGGGCCACGGTCATGAGCTCTGCCTTCTTCAGCCAGGACAAAAAAGTGTCCGATGTCAGCCGGTTGAACGAGGAGGTTGCGCAGCTGAAACGGGAGATCGAGGGGGAATCGCTTTTCAGCCTGGAGAAGTTGAGCTGGCCGGCCACAATCAAGGGCGGCCCGGCCACGGAACGATTGTTCCGTCTGACCTCCCACGCACTGGTCACCGAGCTCCTGCAGCTGCCCGGCGGCGGGAGCCAGCTCGGCGAGACGATCCGTCTGCTGCCTGATTACCAGAACTGGCAGTTCGCTTTTCTCCGCGCCTTCCAGAACAAATTCGAGACCCTGCTCGATCTGGAAAAATGGTGGGCGGTGGCGACCGTGAGTTTGAGCGGGGTCGAACAAAGAGCGAAGCCCCCGCAGGCGGTGGAACAGGTGTTCAGAACGGAACTCGATCTGGATCGCTGGCAGCGGGTGGTCGCGGCCCACCTCGGGAACAGCGGTGCCAACGAGGAATGGTCGTTCGGGGAGAGTTATCTCCAGCTCAGCGAGATCCTCCGCGTGTCCGTCGAACGGCGGGAGGAGGATGACGATGAAGTTTACCGGGAAGAAATCAGCGTGCCCGACCTCATTACGTCCATGAAATTCTCGGTGCAGAAGCCGGTCATCGAACAGTTGATCGCCCGACTGTTCGGTCTTCAACTTCACGCCCCCGCCGAACTGGACGGACTGGCCCGCGATTACCGGTTCGTGCTGGAAAAATATCTCGTGGACACCGAAGAAACCTATGCGCCCAAGAAAATGAAATTTTCGACCAACATCAGCCCGGTGGTGGTGACCCGGCGGACACTCGCCAAGCTGGAAGAACTGGACGGACAACGCGAACGTCTGCGAAACGGGCTAGGATTCGACCCCCGCCCGACGCCCGGGCAGGTCGCGGCAACCGACCCCGGCGCCCCCCTCCCTTGACACTGGTGCGATCAATTTTATAGTGCCGACAACGATGGTCACACCAACTCTACAGGAACCTCAGGAAAGCCCGTTCCCCGTCAGCCCCGCCGAAATGAAAACGTTCAAATCCGCAGGACGTGGATTCTGGAGCGATGTCAGCGATGCCGATTGGAACGATTGGAAATGGCAGCTGCGCAACCGGATCACCACGCTTGAAAAATTGGAGAAACTGATGCCGTCGCTTTCGCCCGAGGAGCATGCCGGCACCCAGCTCGCCAACACCAAGCTGGCGATGGCGATCACGCCGTATTTTTTCAACCTGATCGATCCGACGGACGAAAACTGTCCGATCCGCCGTCAGGTCATTCCGCGCATCGAAGAAACGACAACTGCGCCGTGGGAGATGAGTGATCCGTGTGGTGAAGATTCGCATTCACCGGTGCCCGGATTGGTCCACCGCTATCCCGACCGCGTTCTGTTTTTGGTGACCGACCGGTGCGCGGCGTACTGCCGCTACTGCACGCGCTCGCGGCTCGTCAGCAACGCGACGGGTTACGATTTTCATCCGAAGTTCGATCAGCAGATCGAGTATATCGAACAGCATCCCGAGATCCGCGACGTGCTGCTGAGTGGTGGCGATCCGTTGTTGTTCAGCGATGAAAAAATCGAGTATCTCCTGACCCGTTTGCGGAAGATTCCGCACATAGAATTTCTGCGAATCGGCACCCGGATTCCGCTGTTTCTCCCCCAGCGGATCACCGCTGAACTCTGCGACATGTTGAAGCAGTTTCATCCGTTGTTTGTCAGCGTGCATTCGAACCATCCGCGCGAACTCACGACCGAAGTGCGGGATGCGCTCGGTCGACTCGCGGATGCCGGGATTCCGCTCGGCAACCAGTCCGTCATGCTTCGCCACGTGAATGACACGGTGGAAATCACGAAAGCCCACGTGCAGAAACTGCTCATGTGCCGGGTCCGTCCGTACTACATTTATCAGTGCGACCTGATTTCGGGTTCGGCCCATCTGCGGGCGAGCGTGCGGAAGGGCATCGAGCTGATGAAAGGCCTTCGCGGACACACGACCGGATACGCCGTACCACAGTTCGTCATCGACGCACCGGGCGGCGGCGGCAAGGTGCCGATCAATCCCGAGTATGTGCTCAGCATGAACGACGACCGGGTGGTGATCCGAAACTTCGAAGGCAAAGTCTTTGAGTATCCGGAAACGCCCGACGGCACACCGTTGGTGGAAGCGCCGAAACAGATCGAAGAGCCGGAACTCGCGTAGTCATCGGTTCTTGCTGGCGACAATTCGCGTTTTAACACTGCTGCCTGAATATGCCGCGAGAATCACTGGCAGCAAAAAAAGCGCGGACGATTGCCATCCTCGACGGCCTTAAACGCACCTACCCGGACGCGCATTGTGAACTGGATCACTCCAACCCGTTCGAGTTGCTGATCGCCACCATCCTGTCCGCGCAGTGTACCGACAAACAGGTGAACATCGTCACCGAATCGCTCTTCCAGAAATACCGGTCCGCCGCCGATTTTGCCAAAGCCCCGCTCGAGGAAATTGAGAATGACATCCGTCGCATCGGCCTCTTCCGCAGCAAGGCGAAGAACATCCGAGCGTGCTGCCAAATTTTGATCGATCAATATCGCGGTGAAGTTCCGCAGACGATGGATGAACTGGTCGCGTTGAACGGCGTCGGCCGCAAGACGGCGAATGTCGTGCTGGGAAATGCATTCAACGTGAACATCGGGGTGGTTGTCGACACGCACGTCGGACGGCTCTCGCAACGCCTCGGGTTGACGAAGGAAACGACGCCGGAAAAAATCGAACAAGCGCTCATGAAGCTGGTGCCCCAAAACGAGTGGGCGATGCTCAGTCACTGGCTGATCTGGCACGGTCGCCGGCGTTGTTCCGCCCGGAAACCGGACTGCGCAAGCTGCGAGATTCGCAAACTCTGTCCGTCCGCCGAATGAACTGGTTTGTCGTGAACTCCGGACAATGCGAGCCGGCCGTCAACATGGCGACGGACGAGGCGTTGTTGATCCACGCTGCGGACGCCGGTGCTCCCCTGCTCCGGTTTTACGGCTGGACCGAACCCGCAGCGACCTTCGGCTATTTTCAGAAATACGCAGAGATAGAACAGGCCACGCTACTGCGCCCGTTGATCCGTCGTCCGACCGGCGGCGGACTGGTCCCGCATCTTGCCGACTGGACCTACAGCTTCGTCGTTCCGCCGCGTCAAGAGTGGTACAGTTTGCGTGCAGAGGAAAGCTACCGGCGGATGCACCTTTGGATTCAGGCGGCGCTGAAACAGGTTCAGATCGAAAGCGAACTGGCGGACTGCTGTCGTAAAGAAATGCCGGGGCAGTGTTTTTTCGGCTACGAAAAACACGACGTGCTCTCGCACGGTCGAAAAATGGCCGGAGCCGCCCAGCGCCGTAACAAGCACGGATTGCTGATTCAGGGCTCCATCCAACCGGTGCCGACGGGCGTCGACCTCGCGACGTTTATCGAGGCGATGAGTGAATCGGGAACGGATCAACTCGGCGGCACTCCCGCTGTGGCTGACCTGACGAAGCTGAAAACACAAATTCAGGAACTGGCCACTACCCGCTACGCAACGCCTGCCCACAACCAACGCCGATAAACTTCCGACGTCACCGTCGTCGGCGCATCAGTCTGCGTTTCACAAAATCGATCAGCCCGGCATATCGAAATTCCCCGTCCACATAGTGTTCGATCACGTAGAATGCGAAATAGTAGGCCCGACAGAACGCCCAGATCATCAGAAGCAGCAGTAGCCCCGTCCGCACCCCGGGATGTTCCAGGATCAACAACGTGAACATGGCGATCCCGATCAGGAGGAACATCCACGCTTTCACCCACATCAGTCGGGAGTCATTCAGATTTTTCATGGTCGAGGAGTTCCAAATTATCGCTGAATCGGGCAGTTCGTCGAGCACTCCGCCGAGGCCGAGGAGTGTGCTCGCTCACGGCTGGCACCAGCCGGTAACAAGCTGACCGGGCTAACCCGACCTCGACATGTTGCGACTGGTTTCAAATGCAGCCGCTGAGATCACGATCAGTCCGCCGATCACCACCCGCAGTCCGGGGATCTCGTCCAGAATCAGCCACGCGAACACGGCGGCAAGGGCCGGTTGAACGGACGCAATCACGCTCGCGGTTTTCACTGAAAAATGTTTCAGCACGGCGACGAACAACGTGTGGTGAATGGCGGTGAACACGACCCCCAGCAGAATGAGCTGCCCCACGATCTTGCCGGGATAGACTTCAAACCGGCTGATCATGAACGGAAGCAGCACAATGACCGAGGCAATCACCTGGTACAGCATCACGGTCGGGGCCGGATACTTTCTGACGTGTTTCCGGATGATGATGTTTCGGATCGAATAAACGAGGGCCGACAAAACACCCCAGCAGATCCCGCGTGTCGTTGAGTTGGACAGTTCGAACGCGGGCGCCATCAGAAACACTCCGCCGAACACGACCATTCCGACGCAGATGTCCGACCCCCGGTGCCTGGCCTTGTCGAAGAACGGTTCGAGCACAATTGTGATGACCGGATGGGTGTAAAGAGCAATGATTCCGATCGCCACAGTGGACAGCTGAATGGAATGAAAATAGGTCAGCCAGTGGACGGCAAGCAGCGATCCTGATCCGAGAAAAAACAAATACTCTCTCCAGCTGGCCAGCTGGATGACGCCACGCGTCGTCCTCAAAAACAACCAGATCGCCAGCGCCGCCACGACCGACCGCCAGAAGATGATTTGAACGACCGGGAGCGGGATGAGTTTGGCGAACAGCGCCGTCAGCGAGGAGAGCAGCACCGCACCCGACAACTGCCAAAGTGCAAGGGTGCGAGGTGACATGAAATCATCGGAAACCGCTCGAAGCAGATTCGCGATCACAGAGAATCCCCTCAATCCTTTCGATCACTTCCGCCGAAAGTTTAATCTCCCCGGCCTGAACCGTTTCCTTGATCTGTTCCGGGCCGCGAGCGCCGGCAATGGCAGCCGTCATCCCGGGAAGCCGGAGAACCCACGCGAGCGAAAGCTGCGCGACAGAAATCCCGAGTTCAACGGCGATCGGGCGAAGCCGTTCGACAACCTTGAGATTCTCGGGCAACTCCGGTTCCTGGAAAAACGGACTGCGTTTTCGCCAGTCATTTTCCGGAAGTGAAGCAGCGCGTTTCGCTGTGAATTTGCCGGTCAACAAACCCGCCTGCATCGGGCTATAGGCGATGATGCCCACACCATTCTCCAAGCACCACGGCGCGATCTCGGGTTCGATGTCGCGCTTGAGCATGCTGTAAGGCGGCTGCAGGGTGGTGATGGGATGGATCACTTGAGCCCGCTTGAGCTGCGCAAGATTAAAATTGCAGACGCCGCCGAAGCGAACCTTGCCGGCTTTGATCAACTCACCGACGGCCGACCAGCCCTCCTCCACTTCCTGGTCGGGTTCTGGCCAGTGAATCTGATACAGATCGATCTGATCAATTTCCAGCCGCAGCAGGCTGGCGTCGACTTCGCGGAGGACGCTGTCGCGACGAAGACATTTGCCGATCTCGCGGCTGTCCCCCTCCCAAATCCGGCCGCACTTGGTCGCGATGATTAGTTCCGGGCGACGATCTTTGATGGCCCGGGCGACGACTTTTTCGGAGTGGCCGTGGCCGTAAATCGCAGCGGTGTCGATCCAGTTGACGCCCGCGTCGATCGCGGCATGGATCGCCTCAACGGACTGCGCGTCGTCCTGCGGCCCCCAGCCGAACTTCCAGTCGCCGCCACCCATCGCCCAGGTGCCAAGCCCGATGGGTGTCAGGGGAAGCCGACAGTTGGACCTACTTTGCATCGCTGGTCACCGGAATCCCGTTCAACTGAGTGGCGATCTGATCAAGCATTTCCTGAAACGGCTTCCGTGCGCGCTTCGGCATGGCCTTCTTCTCGGCAAAGAATTCGTCGTTCTTGTTCGAGATCCGGTCGACCTTGGCCTCCAGCAGACTCGCCCCCTTGCCGTATGGCTCGACGGTCACTGTCGCCTTTTCCCAAATGGCGCCCTCCATCCAGGACCCATAGGCCATGTTCTGCATGGTCGTGCCCCTGCGCTCGTAGACGCCTTCGGTATCGGTCGAGCCTACCTTGGTGAACCCGTTTCCGATAAACACTTGGGTGGTCGTTTCGATGATCGTCTCTGGTTCCTGATTGTGAATCAGCACAACCGTCCGATCACCAAACTCACTCGGAGTCGCGCAGCCGCCGACAAACAACAGGGACGCCGACAACGCAGCGACAAGCAAAAGGTTCCGCAAATTGAATCGTTTCATGAAATGTCTTTTGGATGAGGAAGGCCGGAATATGTCAACCGACGCGGGCGCAGTATAGAAATCTGGCCCCGCTGGTCAACCGGCGTGTTTGCAAGCGAGCCGGCAACGTCATCAGTGATCGTCAACGCTTGGCCTCCCGCTCTCAATCTTAATCCCACTCCGATTCGGTTTGCAGCGGGATGACGACGAGTTTACGAGCGTGATTGGTCCATCAGGCGGCTTTACCGGGCGGACCGACTGTGTCAGCGTCGCCCCGTGAACGCCGCTTTTCAATGCTGCTGTCAGGGCATCCGGCTCGCTGCCGTCGTCGCAATGATTTTGTCCGCGCCGCGAGTCTCGGCCCAGAGCCCGTCCCGCGTCGGCCAGTTCGAGTCCTCTGTTGGCGGGCAGTATCAGAGCGGCGTTTCCACCACGTTCGAGAATTCATCCGTCGAGCTGGACGTACGGAACACCGGGTTGATTGCGGTCGGATTCGGCTACCATTTTCATGAACATTTCGCCGCCAACTTGAACATGGCCTTCGGCGGCACCACCCTGACGCTGGACGGCCCGCTGGCGGACGACAGGATCAAACAGGACGCCTATCTGTTCAACGGCAACGCGAACATCGACTACAACGTGCTCAAGGGCGCCTTCACACCGATCATCACGGCGGGCGTCGGTTGGAACGGAATCGAGACGAACATTCCGGGATCGGACCCCGAATACATCTGTTATCCCGGATACCCTTACTGGTGGTGCGGTTATGATTATCCCACCTACAGCACCTTCAGCTTCTCATCCAATGTCGGGGTCGGGTTCCGCTGGAACGTGAACGACGACCTGTTCGTGAAAGGACTCGCGTCATCCAGGGAACGCTGTTGGTCGGCTGGAATTTCTGACCGACCAATTGCATCAGCTCTGCCACGTTCATCCCCAATCATCTGACAGATTTTCCATGCCTCGCAAAACTTCCAGCCGCCCCGCCCCGCCCCGCCCGGTCAATCGAAAGTGGTGGTACATCACGGGAGCGGTCTGGGTGGCGATCCTCCTCGTCCTGTTCGCCCGAAGAGACAACTCCGACCGCGCCCTCCCGTCGGGCACGCAACATCCCGCGCCGTCCCCGCTTCGGGCCGTCATCGAGCCTGACAAAGTAGTTCACGCAAACTACAGCGGCTCGGCGTCCTGCAAGGATTGTCATTCCGCAAAATATCTCGCTTGGGAGACCTCCAACCACGCACTGGCCGAACGGCTTCCTTCGGCGGAACTCGATCTCGCCGCATTCGATCCCGCCCGGGAATTCTCCTACGGAACGCTCACGAACAAAGCCGGCAGATCCGGGGGAAAATTCATCGTCAACACCAAGGGTTTCGACGGAGCGGTGGAGGACTATGAAGTCGTTCGCGTGATCGGGAATGATCCGCTCCGACAATTCCTGGTCGATGGCGGGAACGGTCGCTTGCAAACGATGGAAGCGTCTTACGATCCGCACAAGAACGAGTGGTTCAACGTCTATGGCGATGAGGATCGGCAACCCGGCGAATGGGGTCACTGGACCGGTCGCGGCATGAACTGGAACGCCATGTGTGCCTCGTGTCACAACACGCGGCTTCGGAAAAACTATGATGAACCCACCCACTCATATCACACGTCGATGGCCGAGATGACCGTGAGTTGCGAAGCGTGTCACGGCCCGATGAAAAAGCATGTTCTCGACTACAAGTCCGGAACGACCACAACTCAGACCAACCGCCTGGACAAGGTTCAGATCATGCAAACGTGCGCGGGCTGTCATTCGCGGCGCGGCGAACTCACCGGCGACTTCCCGCCCGGCGACGATTACTACGATCATTATCATCTGACCGTGCCGGACATGAGTGACACCTACTACGCTGACGGCCAGGTGATGGGTGAGAACTACGTGTTTGGTTCGTTCACCGGCAGCCGGATGCACGCAGCGGGAGTCACCTGTCTGGATTGCCATGATCCACACACGACGAAGCTGATTTTGCCAGGCAACAACCTGTGCATGCGCTGCCACAACGGTGGATTCCCCAACAGCCCGAAGATCGATCCGACGGCGCACAGCTTTCACAAGGCGGACAGCACCGGCAACCAGTGCGTGAACTGCCACATGCCGCACACGACCTATATGCAGCGCCACCCGCGACGCGACCACGGGTTCACCATTCCCGATCCGTTGCTGACGAAGGAACTGGGAATCCCGAACGCGTGCAACCGTTGTCACACGGACAAGGACGCCGATTGGGCGCTGGCATCCGTGGAAAACAATTACGGCGACAAGATGGACCGTCACACCCGCCATCGCGCTCGGTGGATCGCGAAAGCACGGAGCGGCGATGAATCGGCGAAGCCGGAGATTCTCGGTTTGCTGAACGGCGGCGACACCCCTTACTGGCAGGCGGTTGCCGCGAACCTCGTTGATCCGTGGTTGGGCGATACCGAGATTCAACGCGCGCTGATGAACGCTTTGAGCAGCACCAACTCGCTGGTTCGTTCCCACGCGGCCCGGGCGATGGAACCTCTTGCGCAGGCCCACGTGCCGTCTGCTGAAGCGGCATTGAAGAACAGTCTCAACGACCCGGTCCGGGCCGTGCGTGTGAACGCCGCGTGGGCGATTCGCAACGAGATTGATCCGTCCAGCCTGGCTGCGCGCGAGCTCGATCATTTCCTGCGAATCAATTCCGATCAACCCGGCGGACAGATCCAGCTTGGTACGTGGATGCTCGCAAAGCACGATCCCGTCGCGGCGCTGGGTCACTTTGAAAAAGCGGTTCAATGGGACCCTTATTCCGCGCCGTTGCATCACGAACTAGCCGTGCTTTACAGCATGTTGAACCGACCGGGCGACGCGGTGCGGGAGCTACAGGAAGCGATCCGGCTCGAACCAAACCAGGCCGAGTTTCATTACAAGCTCGCGCTCGGCTGGAATGAACTGCGCAATTTGCAGGAGGTGGTTCAAGCGCTGGAGAACGCGGTCCGCCTCGATCCGGGTCACGCCCGTGCGTGGTACAATCTTGGTCTCGCCCGCAACAGTCTCGGCCAGACGACCGCCGCGATTGACGCGTTGCTCCGTGCAGAAACCGCTGATCCAAAAGATCCAAGAATTCCGTACGCCCGCGCCACAATCCTCGCACAAACCGGCCGCACCGCCGAAGCCCGGGCCGCCGCCGAGCGTGCGCTGGCGATGGAACCGGGATATCCGGCTGCGCGCGCGTTGCTTGATTCACTTCGCTGATCAAGCAATGGCCAACCGAAAACAGCGCCGCTGCCAATTTGTCCTGGATCAATCTTCGAACGCGCCGTTCAACGCGAGGGATTGCCCCCGTCAAATGGCGACAGGTATTCACCATAGACGACGCGGTGCATTCCGCCGGGCATTTTCCAGGAGACGGTGAAGTTCGCTGGAAGCGTTTCGGATTCGCAGTCCAGTTCGAAGTAATACCGTTGCCCGGCCTGCATCAAAATCACTTTGCTGCTCATGGTTTCCGCCGAACCGTATTCCGTGGCGACGATGGATTTTGTGGCGGCGGGGTTGGCGGAATCGCTGAGCCGCATTTCCACTTTCGAGTTCGCATTTAATTGGAAAAGGTAGGCTCCCGACAGCGGCGGATGCAGATATCCACGCACGCGGGAGCCCCCAGGAGCAACCCCTACCCCGGAAAACATCAGCTCGTTCAATGTGAGCTCGTTGGTGCCGCCCTGCCCGCTGCCGCGCCAGTGTTCCAGCTGAACGCCCCCCGTGCTTTTCGGAAGCGGCAGCAGCGACACTGGTCGGCCGGGCTCGACGTTGACAAAGTGGCCTGCGGGCACCTGCATCGAGGGGCCTTCCTGACTTTGCATGATGCGAACGGCACCTTCAAAGACTTCGAGTTTGGTTGACGTGCCAGCGGTCGAGAGCATGAAGCGCGTTCCAACCACGATCGCTTCCGCCTGAGGTGTGACCAATCCCAACGGATGATTCGGATCCTGTTTGGCGACGTCCGCCACGAATGCGCCGCGATCCAGCGTGAGCTGCTTGCTTTCACGGACTATGTCGACGCCAAGCCGCGTGCCGGAATGAACCGTGACTTCGGTGGGCTCGTTGTTGTAGGCAAACATGGCCCGGCCGGTGTCCGGAGTGACAACACGGTCACCGGCGCGAATCGTCATGCCGGCCTCGGCCATCAGCTCGAACTTGCCGCGCTCGATCACCACCCCCGGATCCGCCATCGCCAGGGTGGCAAGCTTGGCGGGCATGAGGAAAATCCACAGAGCCAAACCGATCAGAGCGAGGCAGGCCGCCATCGCCAGTCCGGCGGAAAGCCGGAAACGGCGGAAGTGACCCCGGATTCTCTCCGCACGCCGACGACCGGCCGTCACGCGGTCGGCCTGTCTCATGACACGGTCAGTGAGAAGCTCCCGTCGTGGCAGCGGAATGATGTTCTCCGCCGACTCGATCAGTGCCGATTCCTCCGTAGCCTCGCGGACTACTTGTTCTTCCTCGGCGATCTGCCGCAGTTTGACCTGTTGCAGGAGAAGCTCCCCGAACAGATCGCGGAACTGCGGATCGTCCTTCAATCTAGCGTTCAACTCGGCGACGTCCGCGTCCGGGAGCGTGCCGTCCAGATACCGGAGCATCTGGTTCCACGCCTGTTCGTCGTAACTCGGGGGAATCAGGTTCATACGGTCGGCTGCTGACGTTTGATGCACTTGGCGAGCGACTGGTGAATCCGCGCGAACGCGACGTAAAGTGCGCCGTTCGTCCGGTTCTCCATTTCGGCCATTTGATCGTAACTCTGGTCCTCAAAATACCGGGCGATGACCAGCCGTCGCGCGTTCTCTGAAAGTTTTGAAAGGCAGTCGCTCAGGCGCTCCTTGTACTGCTCAAAATGGGATTCCCCACCGCGTGAATCCATCTGAGCGCCCAACAGCTCGATGACCTCGTCGTCGAGGGTCGCGATCATGCGGCCCGTTTTTCTGAGATTGGTCAGCGCGACACGGCGGGCGACTCCCCGGGCCCAGGGTGCGAACGGCCGTGATTGGTCGAATTTTCCCCAGTTGCGGACGATCTCCATGGTCACGTCCGACAGTGTGTCTTCGACCAGATGCGGATCACGGATGATCGCCTTCACGCACATGAGCAGCACTGTCCGATTTGCCAGCACGTGCCGGAACGCCTCTTCGTACGGATCTTGAACGGATAGTTTCATGTTCGCTTTCACTGTCTGATAGCTATTGACGAAACAGAGGCCAATCTTACAGGGTTTTTTCGAGAATCTCAGAATCGGCCTGATAGCGGCCTATTGGTTACTGCTCGTCCGGGCGCGCAGCCAGGCCAGGTCGGGATTCGAAGGCGACGATGTGTCGTGCCCGTGGAAGAGGACGTTTCCGGGATTGGAGGTGCGTTCATCCGTCCACGAATGGTATTCCACGTGGCCGTCCGCAAACGCCACCATCGCGCCGTTGTCGTGTGACGCGCCGGGATAGGCGAAGAATTGCGCCTGCTCGCCTCCCCCCATGTTGACCCCGAAAAACGGCCAGCAAATGCTTTCCGGATTCACGTCGAGCAGCACCATCAGTTTTGCCGGACCGAATTTGTCCATGTCCGACCACGAATTAAAAACACGGTACCCCGGCGTCAACGGGCGCTGAACCGAGTCCTGCCACCCGACGTATGCGTTCATGGAATAACTGCGCGCACGTTCCCGCGTGCGGCCGTCAACTTCAATCGAGTCGCGGTCAGATGGACACCGGTAGACGGCCGGGTTCGAGACATACTGCCCAAGCTGTGCATAGCCGGAATCAACGAGAAGTTTTTCGTCAAACGCATCGTCGGGCGCCACTTTCGGATTCATATAACCCTGCACCCAGAGAGGATTCGCCGGGTCGCCTCCACCAGGTGTGTAGCCGTTGGCAGGAAGCCGTCCGGAGTGGTCACCGGCGAAGAGGGACCAGCCGAGAATGATCTGGCGCTGGTTTTCCAGGCACTGGACGCGTTGAGCCTTGGCTCTGGCGGAATTAATGGCGGGCAAAGTCAAACTTGCGAGAACCAGAACGAGCGAAGCGGACACGACCAGTTCAAGGAGCGTAAACCCCGTTCCCATTTTTTCCTGACCCGCTTTCAATCGCATAAGCAGCCGAATCTCAACGTTCTGACATCGCGAAATTTAGCCCGCCGACACCTGAAACACGAGCGGTTTTTCTGATTGCCGGTCATATCATGAAAAATACGCCCCGAACCGGAAGAGTTTTTGGTTTGCCGCCCCTTCCTCTACTTGGGTAGCGTGACGCCTCCGGTGGATCGCCACCTCTCCTTGCGTTACTTGAACCGAAACCGAATTCGAAATGAGCCATCCGCAGCCTACCATCGCCGAAATTGCAGAACTGTCCGCCGGCCTTCACCGACTCTCCAAAAACATCTGGTGGACCTGGCATCAGGAATCTCAGGAGATTTTTGCGACGCTCTCCCCTCGTTGCTGGCAGAATCTTTATCACAATGCGGTGGCTGTCCTAAACGAGGTCTCGGCCGAGGAACTCAACGCACGTCTGGCGGAACCTGACTTCGCCGCGAAGGTCCGCGAGATTCTCGGTTCGTTCGACTCCTACATGAAACAGACGGACACCTGGGGGGACAAGCACGCACCCCAGCTCAAGAAAAACCCGGTCGCCTATTTCTCCGCTGAGTTCGGCTGGCACGAGGCACTGCCCATCGCGGCGGGCGGTCTCGGCGTCCTCGCAGGCGATCATTCCAAATCGGCGAGCGATCTGGGCATCGGTTTTGTCGGTATCAGTCTTTTCTACCGCGAAGGTTATTTCCAACAATCGGTCAACCACGAGAACTGGCAGACCGAGTTCTACGTCCGGCTCAACCCGCCGAATCTGCCGATGGAACCGGTGGTGGACGCCAAGGGCGAACCCATCATCTGCCACATCAAGATCGCGACCAGCCAGGTGGCCTTCCGCGCGTGGGTCGTCCACGTCGGGCGCGCGCCGGTTTACCTGCTCGACACCAACCTGCCGGAGAACGAGGAGCACTATCGCGATCTCACACTGCGCGTCTACGGCGGCGACAGCACCACGCGGATCATGCAGGAGATTCTGCTCGGTGTCGGCGGCACGCGACTGCTCCGCAAGCTCGGCGTCCAGCCGTCCGTGTTCCACATGAACGAAGGGCACGCCGCGTTCCTGACACTTGAATTGATCCGCGAGAAAATGGCTACGGGCGACGACTTCAAGACGGCGGCGGAGAAGAGCCGCCAGGAGGCCATCTTCACCACGCACACACCGGTGCCCGCCGGACACGACCGGTTCAGCCCGGACCTGATGAAGTTTGCAGGGATGAAATTCGCCGATCAGCTCAACATCTCTTTCAAGGAACTCATGGCGCAGGGCCGGGTGAATCCGGACGACGACAAGGAAATGTTCTGCATGACGGTACTCGCGTTGAAACATTCGCGCGCGGCGAACGGAGTGAGCGAACTGCACGGAGCGGTCAGCCGCGAGATGTGGCACTACATGTTCCCCGACCGGTCCGTTGATGAAGTGCCGATCGGTTTCGTCACCAACGGAGTCCACACGATGGGCTGGATGAAGGGCACCACGCGTAGTTTCTGGCGGAAAAAATTAAACGGAAATTCAACCCCCAAGACGGAGGCTGATGCCACGAAATTTTGGCACATTAACACCGCCGCCGAATGGGAAAAACAGGTCAATTCGAACGAGTTCTGGGAACGCATGAAGGACCCTGAATTCATCAGCGACGAGGAGCTGTGGGCGATGCGCTACAAGCTCCGCCGCGAACTCATTGAGTTCGCCCGTCGCCGACTGCTCTTGCAGGGTGAAAACCTCACGCGCACCAACTTCATCGAGTATGACCGGCTGTTGAATCCTGACGCGTTGACCATCGGATTCGCCCGCCGGTTCGCCACCTATAAACGTGCGCCGCTGATCTTCCAGCAGTTCGAAAAGATCGTCGGGCTGGCGCATGACAAAAAGAAACCGGTTCAATTCATCTTTGCCGGCAAGGCGCATCCCCGCGACGACGAGGGCAAGCGGTTCATCCAGCACGTCATTCATCTGAGCAAACACAGTGAGCTCAAGGGCAGTCTCGTGTTCATTGAGAACTACGACATCCATATCGGCCGTCAGATGACCAGCGGCGTGGACGTGTGGCTCAATAATCCGCGACGCCCGCTCGAAGCGTCCGGCACCAGCGGCATGAAAACCGCCATGCACGGCGGCCTCAACATGAGCATTCTTGATGGCTGGTGGCGGGAATCCTACAACGGCGAGAACGGCTTTGCCATCGGCCCCGATTCACAGCCGGAATCAGTCGAAGAGCAGGACCGCCTCGACAGCGAGAACTTGTACAAGGTCCTCACCACTGAAGTCATTCCGGCTTTTTACAACCGCGACGCCAACAACATTCCGCGTCAGTGGATCAAGAAGATGCGCTCCGCCATGTCGACGATTGTTCCGCAGTTCAACACCCACCGGATGGTCCGCGAGTATGTCGAGAAATACTACTGCCCGAAGAAGTGAGACGCCGACATTGATTGAACGCGTGGGGCGGAATCTCAGAGATGGCGCTCCGTTGGAGCTTTGACCAGGGCTTCGGGATTCTCACTTTATCGGTGATCAAAGAGTCCCGGACAATCAATGCTTTTGACCAAGAAAATGAAGATCGCCACCGTATCCGCATCATGGCACCGCGACCTCCTCCACGTCGCCCAATCATCCTGCACGACGCGGCTCAAGGAACACGGTGTTTGCCCCGAGAGCGGCATCGAGGACTTCAATGTTCCAGGCAGTCTGGAGATCCCGCTACTGGCATTGAAGCTCGCCAAGACTGCGAAATACGACGGGATAATTGCCTTCGGATTGATTGTTGATGGAGGCATCTACCGGCATGATTTTGTCGCATCGGCAGTCATCAACGGATTGATGCGCGTCCAGCTCGACACCGAGATTCCTGTCTTCTCATGTGTTCTCACGCCGCACCATTTTCACGAGCACGCGGATCATATGAAGTTCTTCCGGGAACATCTGGCCATCAAAGGTGCTGAGGTTGCTGACTCTGCTTTCTCCTTCATCACTCAACTCACCCAACATGCCGAACAAGAAGGCGCTGAGCGCCCGCCGACCCACCGTGAGTCGAAATGATCGTCCCAACCTCGCAATCAAGGGTGCGCCGCCGGTAGTTGGCACTACAAGTCATGCGCTGGACCGTCCTCATCATGAACCTGCTCGCGGCAGTTGTTCTTCAGTTTCTCGCAGCCTCCGCAACCGCAGCGCATCGGACACACGCGATCAGCGTTTGCCGCGAGCTGGTCGCCAATCACGCGCTCGTCGAAAAGCCGACCTACACCAACGGCGAGCCGTTGGACGTTGAGGCACGGCTTCGCACCATCGGCTCGGGCGGCTACTACTCATTGCTCGCGCACATTGCTTCCGCGGCTTGCGTTCTCACCGGCATTGTCTTTTTCATTTCACACGCGCCACGTCACCCAGCGAGTGACCAGTCACGGGCTCAATTAGTCGATTGAGCCGCCGTGCGCAGGTTGGCCGCTATTCTTCGGAATCCATTTTGACGGCGTAAACTCGGACGCCTCTGCTTCGCATTTCGAATCGTTGAAAATAGACAGTTCCATCCGGAGCCACCACAGGCCAGCGGACGGGGTCCACGTCTCTCGAACCGACTCTTGTTTCCCAAGCGTTGAGCGCCGCGGCTTTGGATCTTGGCAGAGTCCAGTTGCGCTCGCCTGAGAGGGGGATGTCCCAACGTAGATTCCCGTCCGGCGAAAGGCAGTAAGCGGTGTGCCAAGTGCCAGTTGACAGGATCTGCCGGAACGTTGGATCAGCGGGGTCGTAGAGGTCAGAGATTTCTGACTACGACATCTATGACGCGTGTTTGAGAAGGCCTGGCCCGGTCCGGGTCTTGGCTTTCC
>JBDNGP010000179.1:0-3949 GCA_041689265.1 Verrucomicrobiota bacterium | reverse complement strand
GGTTCGTCTCTTGTTTCGTTTCGGCATGGTTCTCGTCGCTTTCAGGGTTTCTTTGGAACCCCGCCTCCATCCCTTTTTCAAGCTTATTCACTGGCTCCGTTTTCACCTGCCACCTTAGGACAAGCCGGAGAAGCATGATAAAAATGATTCCATCAATCGAAGCGAATACCAAGGGAATATCATGAATGCCAATAACGGAGAGAGACACGGAGCCCGGCGGGTGATGACTGTGGATGACGATTGCGCGGTGCGGCTGTCCTTGCGGCAAATATTCGACCGTGACGATCGCTTTGCAGTTGTGTCGGAACATGCACGGGCGAAGGACGCGATTCATAAACTGACCGATATGCAGACTGACCAACAACCCGATCTTGCGCTGCTGGACATCACCATGCCGGGCATGGACGGGATCGAGTGCTGTTCCGCATTGCGCGCGCGGTTTCCCGGTCAGGTGATCGCGATGTTTACCGGACGGCGGCTTGCCGCCTTTGCGGAGGCGGCCCGTGAGGCGGGTGCGGACGCGTATTTCTGCAAAACGATGGACCTGCGCGCGCTGGTGGAGAAGCTGGCCGGATTGTGCCCCGAAACCGGAACGGCGGGACTCCTGCCGCCGGGCACGGCCTTTGGGCGGCGAGAGTCCCGCCCTTCCGTCAATGCACGGTGCATGTTGCTCGGCCCCGATGTGATGATCGGCGGAGCGGTGGGCGGGACGGTCATGCATCACGATCCGCACCTGAGCCCGCGCCAGGAGGAAATCATGGAATTTGTGGCGCAAGGTTTTGCGCCCAAGGAAATTGCCGCTTTGCTTGGGCTCAGCTCGTGGACGATTTATTCACAATTACATCGCGCCGAGGAAAAACTGCGACACTCGGAGGTTGAGATCATCGCTGCTGCCGTGTAGCAATTATTGTGACTACCGCACCCCGCACAAGCGTGATACAAACTACACCGATCCATGAAAGCAACTGACAACAGGAACACAAACGGGAGTTGGGCGAGGGCCTCGGCCACGGAGAATCGGCGAGTTCGCGCAACTGACCATTTGGACATCGCGGCCAGTCACACGAGTCCGAAACTGCGGGAACGCGTCAGCCTCAGGACGGTGTTGCTGAGTTGTCAACCATCAGAACCGGCCCCTTCAAGTAGTGCTCGTTTTGTCTATTCCAAAGCACGTAAACCATCGTCGCCTCCGCTGAGACGGCTCTGCGAATCTGCAAAACTTTCACTCCTACTTATTGCTTACGGCATTGGTTGTATTTCCGCCCATGCAATCACAGTTGCGAGTGCAAATGGCGTCGTTCAAGTAAGCAAGCTAGCGCAAAATGGCACACCGATCACATTTGGAAGCTATGAAACAGAGTTAGAAGTGAGCGTGTCCGAGGATGGTAAATTTATTGTGAAGCTAGATAGTAGCTCTGTAATGTCACATAAGCCAGTTACCTTTGCATACGACGGGGAGACATTTTATTACATCTCCTATCCTCCAACTACTGACAAAAGCAATTTGGATGCGACTATGACCGAAGGTCAAACAGCTACTGCATATTTGAGCGGAGAAGATGTTCCCATGATGCTCTTTCAAGATGATGCACGAGATGCGTTCTGGTATGCGCTAGGCAGTGGCAACTATTTGAATCGTCATGGGCTGACAAACGAGATCCCTCACTTATTTTGGGGGCCAAGATCAGACGTAAATGCCTATGGCTTCGGTTATCTAGCGGATGTACCTTCAAACACTTTCGCCTTTTCACCCAGCTCACTCAGGATCTGGCGTGACAAATCGTTAGATAAAACTACGCGGTCTGAAGAAGAGAATAGAACTGGTCTCGATATAAAGAATATCGGTTCCCCCATGCGCGAGACGCAGTGGCTGATTAAGGAAGGTTGGCAAGATGGCGCGCTCGCTCTAGAACTCACATGGAAAGACAAGAAACTCTTCGGACCATTCCTGCTGCCACTAGAGGTGGATCTGGTAGAATACCATCCGTTCCCCTTCCCTAATCCACCAAGAACTGTGGTCAAATTTTTATTCCCGTCATGGACTGTGAGTAGCTCTCCAGAAACTTCGTTTGTTCCAGAGATCACCGGCCTGATTCGAGTAATGGATTCCAGAATCCGGCAGCGCAGTAGTGCGCGATTCATCGATGAAATCAACTATGCGGTAACACCAAAGTCAGGATGGCGTTCCATTCACGAGCCGGAAATGCAAACTGAGATGTTGGGTGCAATGCGCATGAAACCGGGCTCTTCACGTCGAACGATTCTACGCTTGCTGTTCTTTGGCCTAATTCTCTGTTCAATAGTATTCGTTGCCTTACGGTTTCTAAAAAAACGTGGGCGATAGTTTTCCCATAGGTAATTTACTTATGGCGATTGCCACCAAACATAAATGAAAGGTAAAATGAATGAAACGTAAAATAAAGTTGCTAACGATTAGTAACATAAAAGTAATCGGAGCAGTTGCTGTTGCCGTGTCGATGTTGACATGGTCTGTTAGTGCGTCCGGTTATGCTGCTTGCTATATGGGAGCCCAGTACCTCCAAAACCTAAACCCAAATCCTAATTGCATTCCTTGCTCAGGTGTTTGCGGAGCGTGGTATATCGATTCATATTGTTTTGGAGGGTCCGGGTCATGTACCGCAAGTAACTGTCCAACAGGGTCTACTTTCGTGAGAATTGCAAACTGCACGGTGGTCTCCCCGCCTATTGGATGTGTTTGCAGTTAGTTTCGCTTAAATCCAAACTTGGTATGTCGCCGAGGATTTAGGATTTCTGGATCGTTGTGTATTCAGCGACGGTCTGAAGTGGTCCTACTTTTCGGCGTCATGCCGACGCTGGACGTTGAACGATTGTTCCGCTTTCGGCATGTGGCTTGTAAAGCGACCGCGAGGCGATAGTTAGCGTTGGTTGGAGACGGCAAAGTATTGGTAATCGGCGGGTGTATTAAATATTCTTATGGCGAAGTGTTTTTTGCGAATTGTTGCTGTCATGTTGGCATTGACAGCGATCGGGAAGCTTTGGACGTCGACGGGTGATGTGCGTCTGCTATTCATAGAAGACCCGGTTTTCGCGATTTCAACTGCTAACTTGTTGAAGCTCGTCGCAGTTTTGGAAATTGGAGTTGGATTCATCTGTATGTTCCGGCCTGTGATGCACGGTTTGATTTCGGTTGCGTGGTTATCAACTGTTTTTCTCGCCTATCGCGTTGGACTGTGGTGGATAGGCTGGAAGAAACCATGTAGCTGTCTGGGCAATCTAAGCGATGCCATTCACGTTTCGCCTCAGTTTGTGGACGGGACCATGAAAGGCGTGCTCGCGTTCATGTTCATCGGGAGCGTGTCGTTGCTCATACTTAATCGCCGTGCGGGCAGTGCCGACGCAAAGAACAACTTCATTATTCCTGCGTCGAATGAGTGAACCGAATTTCACATGCATCATGATATTGCAACCGGAGAAGCTCCGCTTTCGTGCTCCCCATTTCGGAGTTTGTTCCACTCGCGTGCGGTCGGGGCGGTCGGCGTCTTGGTCGCGCTGTTGCCGCTGCTGTTCATTGGGCTTGGAAGGCAGCTTCACGACGGACGGTATCATCAGCTTTGGTGCGGGCAGGTTGCCGGACAACTCATCAGCGGTGAGGGCCTTCCTCATTGGTTGTTGGGCATGAACGGCGGGCTGGGTTCACCGGCCATGTTCTTTTATCCAACGCTGCCTTATGCCATTCCGGTTCTGGGGCGGGTAGCGGGGGCGGATGCCGGTCATTCCCTGGCGCTTGGTGTTTTGGGTGCAATGGCCGTGGCGGGCTTGGGCATGCGCTCGTTGCTGCGGCAGTTTGTCCGGTCGGGCGCTGCGCTGGCCGGGTCGTTGTTGTATGTGACCGCGCCGTATTTTTTGGGAACGGACCTCTATGTGCGCGGGGCTTACGCGGAGTACTGGGCGTTTGCCTGGATGCCGG
>JBDNGP010000178.1:0-21100 GCA_041689265.1 Verrucomicrobiota bacterium | reverse complement strand
TCTCGGGATGTATTCGTCCAGGGTTTCTTTGCTCATCGTGGCGGGCATTCGCCACGGTGTCCGCTATTATGAGGCAATGGAACCCATCCGCTCTTTCCCGAGATCCCGCTTCGGTGTCCTCTTCAATGAGGCAACACGCTCATGACGGGGAAGGATAATTGTCGTTGACCAGCGGCCCTCTCCGAGCGAGCCTGCGGAGTTTTTGCGGCAACCGCCAGTTTGCGCCTCCCATTGGTACCAAAACAGACTGTTCTTCGGAGAGATCTTGTTACGAATCGAGGGGCACGAGCGTTCGTGTGCTTCCCGTGCGCGCGCAGGTTCGCCCGGAGGGCTCTCCCCACCTTGCCCCACGCTTTCAAACACACCCTCCCATCCGTCACCTCCCGGAAGAATAGCGGATGGACAGCGCCGGCTTCATTGCCGCTCTTTCCGGCGCTCCAACAATCTTCCGACCTTCCGTTGGCCCGCAAGAAAACCAACACCCTCACGGAAGGCGAACACCGCATCATGGAAGTCCTCTGGCAGCTCGGCTCCGGCACCGTTGCCGAGGTCGCCGAGAAGCTCGACGGGGAGAACGGCTCCGCCTACACGACCGTCCTGACCATGATGCGCATCATGCGGGACAAGGGTTATCTCGCCTGCCGCAAGGACGGACGCGCCCACGTTTATACTCCCAAGGTCAATCGCGAGAAGGCCGCGCAAAAGGCCGTCCGCCAGCTGTTGACCAAATTTTTCTCCGGGTCGCCCGGAGAACTGGTGCTCAGTTTTTTTGAAGGATGAAAATTTGAGCGAGGACGAACTCAATGAAATCAAACAGCAGATCCGTGACTCTGCAAAAACCGCTTCCAAGAAATAAATCCCGAGATCGAACAGATGACGCACGAACTGGCCGCCGCGCTCTTCAACGGAGTGTATCAGGGCATCGCGCTCGCCGTTGTTTTGTGGGTGGGCCTGAAGCTGTTCCGGGGCTTGAACGCCGCCACCCGCCACGCGGTCACGTTTGTTGCGCTGCTCGTCGTCGCTCTCCTGCCGGTGTTTCATCTGGTGGCCTCGGCCTCGTTCATCGACAGAAAACCGGTGGCGGTCGCCGGTGAAACAAATGTTTCGGCGACGCCCGCTGATTTTTCGCCTCCCGCGTCGTCCAGGTTTCCAATGGCAGCACCGGCGATTCAAAACGCCAGCGAAAGCGCGGAGCGTTCGCACGAAAAAAACCTTACGCATGTGGTGTGTCTTTCCACGGCCTTGCTCATGATAATCGGCGTCGGTTGCAAACCGGCGGAACCGGTCGGGAACACCCGGCACATTCGCTATGTTGTCGGCATTTCTCCGTTTCTCAACGAGGACGCCGCCAACGAATCATTCCGCCAGATTGCCCGGCTTCTGTTGGAGGATATGCCGCTCAATTCTTCACTCTGGCTTTACGACGCCTCCCATCTTCGTACCGTCGCGCAGGTGGAAATTCCGAACAAACACGCGTTCGAAAGCAGCCGCACGCGGGCAAACCAGTTCAGTGATTCCATCCAGAAACTGAAATCGTTTCTCGCCGTCCGCAACGAGCCTCCGGTGGTTTGCGAACTCGATTTCAATCAAGCCGTGCGGCTCCCGCAGTTCATGGATTTCATCGGTGAGAATCTGAACCAGACGAACCTGAGCATCGTCACGCTCGTGCTCGGCAGTCCGCTTTATCAGGACGAAAAGGAACCGGCGTTTTCGATGGTCGATGACTATTTTCCATCCGGCGGTCATCTGCTCGCTGCGCCCGAACAATCCGTCTACGGACGGACGAACACACCCATACTGCTGAGCGGCATCACGGTTCACCTCGATTATTTCGGCGATCCTTGGTCAAGCGATCTGCACCGCCAGAAAGTGAGCCGGTTCTGGAACCTGTTTCTCAAATCGCAGGGAGCCCAACTCGCCACGATCACCAGCGATCTGCCCACCATCTTCAACGCGATCCGAAGTCCGTCACCGTCGGACACGCTTCGTGCTGATCACGATGAACTTGATCGAACGCAGACAAAGATCGAGATGCTGCGTGTCGCGCGCGACGTGCAACTCGTCGATTGGATTACGCGAGACCTTTCTTCGGATCATCGTTCACCGTCGCCCACCACCCTGATCGGTCCGATGAAGATCGGTATCCTCTGGCAGGGCGACGTCGATCTCGACCTCTACGCCCGGGCCCACGACGAAACGGAAGTTCTGTATTTTCAACACACGCACGCGCCGGAAGGCTATTACTACAAGGACCACCGGTCCTCGCCCGAGCGCGAATATGAGTTCATCGAATTCACCGAACCCGTGGACGTCCGGCAGGCGCAGGCCAGCGTGAATTTCTACGAAAGGCGTACGCCCGGAGGAATGAACGGCGAGATCCTCATCGAGTTTCAGGGACGCATTTACACCGGCCAGTTTGAGCTGGCCGGCCGATCACGGCAACCACGGCCGCGAAGGCTGGAGAGAGAATTCTGGGACGCCAGCGACATCTTGAAAGTGCTGGGCCTGCGGTCCTCAAGGATCACCGCCGATTTCTGATTTCCGCGATGGCAGAGTTCTCCGCATCCTCGCTGATGGCCGACCCCTAAATGGTCGTTCCCATCTGATCCCCCATCTTCGCATACAGCTCGCGACATTGGCGGCTGTTCTCGATCAGATCCTCATCGAGCTGAATCTTGCCAGGTTCGAAAAGAGTGATGGTTGAACTACCGCCAAATTCGAACCGGCCTTTTTCATCGCCCTTGTTCACCGGCTGATCTGCGTTGAAGGATTGAATGATACTACCCACACACGTTGCGCCCACTTCGATCAGCAGCACGGTGCCCATCGTCGCGGTTTTCAATCGTGTGATCTCGCGTTTGTTCCGCCATAAATAGGCGAGCTGTTTTCTCAACGCGATCGGATTTACTGAGAAAAGGGGGCCGCTGATCAATCGCGGTGTCGACGGCGTGCCCACAGATGGAAAATGAAATCGATGATAGTCTACCGGGCACAAGCGCGAGAGCACCAATGATCCTTCGCAATAGTTCCTCGACAGCTCGCGGTCACCGACCAGTTCTTCGACATCAAATTTCTGGCCCTTCACGAACACGCCGTCGACTTTCGCCACATTTTGAAAACCCAGATGGCGACCGTCCGCGGGAAACACCACCGATTTGGAATCCTCATTGATCGGCCGGGCTTCGGGCTTAAGTCGCCTGATGAAGAAGTCGTTAAAACAAGGAAAGGTCGCAGGATCATCGGCGAGTTCGTTCACGTCGGTTCCGTACTTCTGAATAAACGGCTGGATTTTCGACCGACTGGCGACGCGTTGCATGCGCCATCCGTACCATTTCGAGAAGAACGCGCGTTTGACAAACCCGTGAAGAGCCAAGCGCCCCAGCGGATTCATATACGCCCAACGAAGGAAGCCCTCGCCGTAGACCGCTTCAGTCTCCACTCGTCCCGTGGAACGGTTGAAAAACTGAATAGGTTTCATTGAATCCGGCCCGATGCAATCTTTAGTTGGCCGCCCTTTGGTCCACTGATTCTTCAACTTTGTCGGGATCGACCACCGGCAGAAGATAACAGGCGGCTTCACGATCAGTCCGGACAAGCAACAACTGCCCGGCGAGCGCGGGCGGGTTCCATAGCTTGTGATTAAACGCGGTGAACCTAGCCAGCTCTTTCGGCTCATCAGGATTTGGCTCAAACAACACAACGTCCCCTTTTTCGGTGGTGATCAGCATGAGGTCCCCCACCACAAGCAATTGACCATGCCCATATCGACCCTCCTTCCAACGCCGGCTGCCATCTTCCAAGTCCAGGCAGGCCATGATGCCGTCGTCCATTCCGTAGATAAAATCACCGACGCGCGCGACGTTGCAGAACTTGGCTTTCATCCGAAGGGATTTCCAAACCCGCTCAGCGGCAAGGTTGCCGTCGGTGCTGACCTCAATTTTCAACAACTCGGAACCAACGCCATAGCCACTTGATAGAAAAACAGTGTCAGAGCTCACAATTTTGGGAACCGCGACGTGCGGGTTCCCGGTGCCCCAGGGATATTTCCACAAGACCATACCATCTGCCACAGCGTGGCTGGAAACTCCCGGTTTGTTGAAAATGAGCACCTGATCTGTACCGGCGAGATTCGCAAGGATGGGGGCGCTAAAACTCGCTCGGTCGTCTCCGCCTCCCCAGATCTTGTCACCGTTTTCAGCGTCATATGCGACAAGCGAGTTCCCATTCGACCCGCCGACACTCACAATCACTTTACTGCCAACCACCAATGGCGAACCGGCAACACCCCAATCGGGCAATGATGCATTGTTGATTGTCAGAATATTCTTACTCCAAATCGAACGGCCATTCGCTAAATCAAGGCACGTCAGAACACCCGTAGCCCCCAGTGCGTAAACTCGATTTTCCACGATGGTGGGGACGGTGCGGGGCCCAATCCCGCCAATACCAGAATCGAACCGTGCTGAATAACTATGCCGCCAAACTGGGTTGCCGCTCAGGAGCCTGTAACAGCTCACGACTTCGTTCTCGCCATCCTGTTCAATAGTCACAGCAACTGAACCCGATGTAGCAAAACCAGCCCAACCCCCACCAACGGATCGTCGCCAAATCTGTTGTGGCGGCTCAAATGTCCAATCTCGGGCTAGAATCACTCCCTCAATAATGACATCGCGATCCGGCCCGAGGAACTGCGTAAAGTCGTAAATGACGATATTGTTCGAATCTCCAATCTCATTGACGTTATTCGTTGCTTTGGGGGGATTAACTCTCTCCATCGCGACATTCCATTTCCAGTCGAACTGTGGAATCATGTCGCCGCTAAAACTTCGGAATTTCAGAGACGACCAGAGAGCAGTCAGACTCAGAACCAAGAGTAGAATTGATGATAAACGAAACTGCCATTTCAGCCGAGAAAGTAGCAGGCACCAAACAATAGAGAGAATCAGCCCCACAACTCCAGCGACCGCAGAGTGTATAAGTTTATCCTGGCGCTGAATATCACGAACAGCCCAAGTAAACACTGTATAACCGAGCACAACCGATACTATCAAGAGCAACGGCCACCAGCGCACACCGCCTTTGGTGGAGCTCGCGAATCCTGGCTTCTTGAGGCGAACGGTAGGCTGATTGGGACGTCCTGTGTTCAAATTCTTTCCAACAACTTCTGCAATGTCGATATTCGATTAACTCCGGAGTGAAATACAGTTCTCTTGAGTATTTTCAAGAATCGATTTGGAGAATACGACTGCGAGATATCGGGTGGGTCTGATGAGGAACTAAACAGAAACGCGATCAATCTGTTCCCAAAACTTGGGATTTTCCTCCAGGGCCTTGTCTTCCCCGATTGTTAGATTTGACCGATAGAAAAAATCCTTTAACGTGTTTTTTGTTAGGATTCTGTGAACGACGACCCCTAATTCGTGTCGTTCAAAATAGACACGGTAGTCACCCAACCGGTAGCGATAGAGTTTTCGACCCTCTTTTTCGATCTTGCCAAACTGATTCAACGTCGAGGACACCATTTCCTTGGGGAGCCCACGAAACTCCCCAAGTATCTCCAATTGAAGCCGTTTCGGCATCGATGCCAATTCCGCGGCGCTGGTTGAATTGAATATGATCTGAAATAGACTCATTGCGGAAGATGGTAGCGCGTACGGGAATCGAACCCGTCTTTCAGCCTTGAGAGGGCCGTGTCCTAACCGATGGACGAACGCGCCAAGAAAATAAAAAACCGCTCAGTCAAACTGAGCGGTTTGTGATTATGAAAACAAACTATTTCTTGCGGCGGAACCAAAGAAGTCCAGCACCGGCGATACCAAGCATGATAACCGAAGGCTCAGGGACGACAGTAGTCATTGTGAATCCTTGCAACCCAACCAAATCAGCAGGCAACCCAGGAGGGCTTCCCGCTCCGCCAGTTAACAACGTTAACTCTGGTGATAATCCATACTGTGTACCAACTGCGCCGTTCATTGCTTCAGTATAGGTTCCGTAAGTCGCGGACCATGCCCGCATCTGAATAGTAGCAAGGGTGCCTGGGACTACTCCGAGGAGATCTCGCGACGTACTAGCCCCAGTGGTATTGAGAAAACTCGCTCCTGCTCCGTCCCGGAACGGAAGCGCCGCTCCAACCGCAGCCCAAGTGCCAGCGTTACTGTACCAGAGCTGCCCCACAAACCCAGAGTTTGCAGCCGCACCACCGTCTTGCAACACGGGCGCACTGACACCGGAAGCGAGCACGCGATTGTTAAAATTGACCGTTCCCTGAGCATACAGCCCAGATGTCACCAAGCAGAGGCCTAATATTAGCAGTGATTTCTTCATATTGTTTTAGTTGTTATCGGCCGAATATAGTTAGTTATTAACACTGAAAGTCCGTGTCCAGTTCGCTGCTGAGATCTTATTGACAAAGAAAGACTCCCCAACTGAAGGAACCGGAGGAGTACTCCAGTCCCCGAAGTCAAACGCGTGAATTGTGTAAGCACCGGAACCGTTGTCAAATAGATACACAACATCCCCGTCAACAGCAGGAAAACCGAGAACAGTGTCCAACTGACCTTCTTGCGGAACTTGGGATGCTTGAATCGAGAACCCACTAGGAAGGGCCTGTGAAAGAGGACCCTGCGGTACTTCGCCGACGAACGTTGCTGTAACCGAGGCACTCAGCACGTTTATGAAAACGCCTTCACCCGGGCTCAACGTCATGTCAGGCAGAGTCCATGCGCCGAAGTCAACTACATTCAGCGTGTAGGAGCTAGTAACCGGGTTAAACTTGTATATCGTTGTTCCCTCCGTAAATTTGGCAGGATCAAGCAGTGCTCCAACAGTGTTATTGCCCGCCCCTGCGTCCAGCGGATTAGCAATCATACTGAAACCGACTGGCAGCGTCAGATTCACATACCCAACCGAATTTACCGAATAAACCGTTTGTGCGTTGGCAGCCACTAGACCAACTGCCCCAACAGCAGCTGAAAGAAGAAGAAGTTTTGTTCTCATAATACTTAGTTTGGTGTTGCGTGTGTCTGAGCGAATTAATCAAATATACAAGACACTGTCAAATGGTTTTTTGAACACTATCCAAGCTCGGGAGGTCCCGCCCTGCCCCTGAGCACTTACATTCCTAGGAAACACGTGATTTTACCTCGTTCATGCTATTTTCTAGATTGCTTGTTTTGGCTTGATTGATCGGGGTGGCTATAATTCCCAAGGATCTCGTTGATCCGCCCATTTTGACAATGTTTTCACATTATTGCGCCTGTGAGCCCGGCTTCGTAGTGGCCGCCTGTTCCCTGATTCGATCCAAGTTCCGTTTCGCAACGGTGTCAGCAGGATTGGCCCGCAGGGCTTCCATGAAACTAATTTCAGCGTTTTGCGTGTCGTCCTGCCGCAAATACACCAATCCCCGGTAGCCATGAGCCATGTAATTATCCGGATTCAACGCCGTGGCCTTCCCGAATTCCTCCAACGCCAATTCCAGCACACCCCGCTGGAACGCGATCAACCCCAGATAGTAATGAGCCTCGTCCAGCTGCGAATCAATCTGTAGCGCACGCAACAAGTCCTCCGCCCCCTGTTCCAGTTGTCCCAGCGAGAGATGGCCCGTTGCTTTTCGCAGCCAAGCCATCGCGTTATTGGGTTCGGTTTTTAGCAGCACATTGTTGTAGGTGATCACCTCTAGTGCGGTCTTGGGCAGCAATGCTAGGTTCATCGCCAAACGATCTTCCTCAGATTTCATCCGAAAGATCATCCACAGTTCCGCCATTTCATTCACAGACTGCCGCCCATAAGTGACCGGCTCAGGCGGACTGGAGGGGTTCGCCGCGTTGTTTGTGGAATTGTCGTAAAAATACCGCATGCCGACACGGGTTCCGGCAGGCAGTCGAATTGGTTCGCGATACCAGTATTCACCCTGCCAGTTAAAGTCCCATTTCGGAATGTTGATCAACCAGATATTGCTTCCATCCGGAAGCGTCGCGACCCCCTGCATCTCCTTAGCCACGTAGTGGGCGTGCGGAAGAATGCCCAACAGTTCGACATCAACCGGTAGCACGAACGCATCTTCTGCCAAAAAATTTGTCGTTCCAGGCGGAATCTCCAGCTCATAGCTGCTGAGCCCGAGTTTAAACGTGATGTCTCTTGCCGGTTGATCTGAAAAGAAAAAACCAACTTCACTTTGAATACTTTCTTTTTTCCCGGTCGTTTGCAGGTGCAACTGCAGCACCAACCACGAATTCGTCCCTACGCGCCACGCCCGTTCATCCGCTCCGCCCATCGGCAATTTACCAGGCTGCCAGCTGAAGAACTGTCCGGCGGGCACGAGAGCTGACGAAGGCGCGTGCATGCCCCCAAATCCAGGGCCCTCTTCCTTGGCGTCCACGCGGGCCGATTCCTTCGTTTCGTCGATTGAAAAAAATGCATGATGAACCACCCGCGAATTACCAGGCCGGAACTCCATTGTACTGACGTTCCGGACCCGATCATTCGGGATCGGGATCACAAAATTATGATATAAATCAGGTCCATCAGCGGGTATTTCAAACGGCTCGGACATTTTAACAATGAGGTCAGGTTCTCCGAGATGCCATTTACTGGAGTAGGTCGGGGGAGGTGTTAAGTCGAGTGAATCGCCTTCTGGCGTACCGGCCGCAACCCATTTCTTGATGGTCTCAATCTGCCCTGTCGTCAGCACTCGCTCGTTCTGAAAGTGGTTGTAGCCGACCCCGGGAAGCCATGGAGGCATATAGCGCGACTCCACAACCTCTGCTATTTGGCGCGCGCGTTTGCTCACGTCCGCGTAGGTCAACAACTCGAACGGCGCAGTCTGACCGGGGCGATGACAGTAGGAACAGTTTTCATATATGATGGGCGCGACATCACCCCTGAAAGTCGGACCTGATACCGCCGACTCGGACTCGGGCTTGCCGCATCCCGACGCCACGACCAGCAATCCACCGATCAGAATCCAGAACGTGGTGTTTTTGAGAAAGTACATAGAACTCCCGAAACATAGAGCTGAGCGCGGGCGAGCTCAAAAGAAAAACATGGCCGCCCTCAGCAAAAAAGAGACACGCGCCACCATCATTACGACAATTTCAGACTGGCAATTTTCCCTTTTCCAACCAGTATCGACGGTTCACGGACATACCGGACAATGAAGAAGCGCAAGCAGAATCAGGCAACTCATCGGAAACCCACTGTTCCCGGCACCACGGGCAACAAGTCATCCAACGCGATGATCTGGATTATTGTCGCCCTCGTGGTAGTCGCGTTTGCCGTCATCCTATTCACTCCCAAGAACGCCTCCACGGCAGTTCAGACCGCTGGCTCAAACGTCGAACAACCCGCAGCCGGTTCCTCCGTTCCCTCAAGCAATCCACCCCCCCCCACGCCGGCCCCCAACGCTCCAGCCGCCGCCAGCCCGACACTTTTTTCCGGTGCTCCGGTCCTCCCGGAAATCGAAGCACCCAAGCCCGAGCGGCAGCTCGACACAAACAGCCTGGTCGACATGTTGCAGGCGGGAAATTATTTTCTGGCTGACGGCAATTTCGCCAACGCGGAATCCGCTTATCGGAGAGCGGTCGAAATCAACGAGGAAGACGAAGACGCCCGGTTCAATCTGGGGATCGCGCTCGCCCGGCAAAACAAGGTCGATGAGGCGATCGCCGAGTACAACGTCGCGCTTGAGATCTACCCGGACTACGTCGAGGCGCATCAAAATCTGGCAAACCTTCTGTATGCCACCGGCAAGACCAATGAAGCCATCGAGCATCTGGAGGAGTCGCTGGCCCTCGAACCGGACTACGCGTCCGCGCTCAACAACCTCGGGCGCATCTACGCGCTGGCATCAAATTTTGAAAAAGCACTCCCCCTGCTGGCCCAGGCCGTCGAACTCGATCCGGAGAATCCGGATTTCAACTTCAATCTCGGCTCGGCAAATTTGCGCAACGGAAATTTCACCAACGCGATTGAGTCACTCCGAAAAGCATCCGTGTTAAACCCGTCCCACATCATGACGATCAATCTGCTCGCTCAGGCGTTCGCGCAGAACGGACAGCCGGAGGAGGCCGAAACGTTGTTCAAACAGGCGCTCGAAAATTACCCGGCCAACGTCGAAATCCGGTTCAATCTCGGCCAGATTTATCTCCATTCGCACCGGTCCGTCGAGGCACGGGAGCTGTTTCTACAGGTCGTCCAGGCAGCACCGCAATTCACCGCCGCCCGACACTCGCTCGCGCAGGCCGAAGCCGCCATCAACCAGCAAGTCACCGCGCCTGAACTCCAGTCATCCAAGCCGTGAACTCATTCATCCGCCCTTATCGAGTGACAGCCTCCGGCATTGGTGCTGTGGCTCGTTGATCGCGCCGACCTATTCCCGGGGTGCAGGCGCCCCCCGCCGGGCTCCGATCAGTTTCTAAATCCCGACTGAACTCACAACTTCGCGGAGCACCTCATCATCTATCTCGACGAGATGACATCGTTCAGGGAAACGGCCTTCCTTCACGTCAGCGATGTATTCGCCGAAAGCGGCGATGCGTTCTTTTTGTAAACGTCGGTTTTCTTCGAGGAAATTGCGGTAAGCCTTCGCGTGTCGGGGGAGTCGTTCGTCGTAGTCACCGAGGATGTCGTCGGAGAAAAGGAACTGTGTGTCGCAGCCGCTGCCGGAACCGAGCGACATCAGCAACATCTTCGTCTCGGAACTGAGGAACGTTGCAAGATTGTGTGGCACACATTCGAGCTCGGCGGCGTAGGCCCCGGCGTTCTCCAGATCCTTCATCTGTTGATACAATTTTTTCGCTTCGTCCGCTGTCTTTCCGATGGCCCGGTAGTTCGTCCAGGTGACATGACGTGGAATCATTCCGAGGTGGCCGACAACGGGAATGCGTTCGCGGGCCATGCCTTCGATGACAAACGGGCTCGCCGAGCAATAGACTGAACTCGCTCCCCTTTCCAAAGCCTTGAAGCCGATGCGAATGGCCTCCTCGGGGGTGGCGAGACCATGAGGGGTTGCGCACGACAGAAAGCTGTTGGGTGCTGCGGCGACCAATGCGGGCAGCCGTGCCTGTGATTCCGGTGAATCAAAACTACAGCTCATCAAATCGATGCCGGCCTGCTCGGCGGCGGTGGCTTCCTCGGGTGACTTGACGTGGATGTGCGTCAGGACGCGTTTGCCCTTGAACTGTTGCAGGTCGTAAACCGTGTATTTCTTTCGCGGTCGAAGCATGGGCAAAGCGTCGCAAGAACAGGCCCGGTAATCAATGTCCAACAGCGGACGAAGATGTGAAGAACGATGCGAATACGCGCTTCAAAACATCCAATACGCCTTCGCGAATTTTGGTGGTGCCACCCTCCTGTTGTTCGACGGACCATGACGCGAGATCGCTCTCAAAATCATCGCGATGAAGCAGTTGCTCAATGACGTATCCGGCGACCGAACGCTGCTTCGTCGGCTTCGTGTTGTTCTCCAATTCTGTTGCAACCAGCTCGATCGACTTGATCGTGGGCGGCGTGCCGCCCGCTTCAGACGGCGATCTTCCTGAAGGGTTCGCCTTCGTTGAGCGTGGGGCGTTCGGGACGGCCTTTGTAATTGTAGACCAACCCCATGTTGTCGAGACCGAGCAGCCAGAGGATGGTTGCGTGGAGATCATGGACGTGCAACCGGTCTTCGACGGCGTGGAGGCCGAGATCGTCGGTGCTGCCGATGGTTTGCCCGCCCTTCACCCCGCCGCCGGCAAACCACATCGTGAACCCGGTCGGATTGTGATCGCGGCCGTCGCCTTTTTCACTCATCGGTGTGCGGCCAAACTCGCCGCCCCAGACCACCAATGTTTCGTCGAGCATGCCGCGTGCTTTCAAATCGCGGAGCAGCGCCGCCACCGGTTGATCCATGCCCAGGCAGAGCGCGCCGTGGTTCTTTTCCATGGCGGTATGCGAATCCCATTTGCTGCCGGCTCCGTGATAAATTTGCACGAATCGCACACCGCGCTCGACCATCCGGCGGGAGAGCAGACAGAGGCGTCCCATGCTGGCAGTTTCCTTGCGGTCGAGTCCGTAGAGGGATTTGGTCGCTTCACTTTCACCGGCCAGATCGACGGCGGATGGCGCAGCGGCCTGCATGCGATAGGCGAGTTCATAACTGGTCAACCGCGCGGCGAGTTCGGTCTGATCCGGGAACCGCGCGGCGTAATTGCGGTTCAACGAATTGATGAAGTTCAACCGGGTCTCCTGCTGCTCCGGCGTGTAGGCATCGGGTGTGTTGAGATTCGGAATCGGTTCGCTGCCGCCCTGCAAACGTGTGCCTTGATACACGGCGGGCATGAACCCGGCGCCCCAGTTGCGCGGACCGTTCACGACGCTCGATTGATTGTCCTGCAACACGACGAACGCGGGCAGATCGGTGTTCTCCGTGCCCAGACCGTAGGACACCCAGGAACCGAGAGAAGGTCGTCCGCCGAGGATGGACCCGGTGTTCATCTGGCACACCCCGGTGCTGTGATTGATTCCCTGGGACCAGCACGATCGAACCACCGCAAGGTCATCGGCGCACCCGGCGATGTGGGGCAACCAGTCGCTGATCCAGAGACCGCTTTTCCCGTGTTGTTTCCATTGTCGTTGACTGGCGAGCAACGGCGATTTGCTTTCGCCCATGGCGGTGAGGACCGAGCCGAAACTCTCGGGCAACGGCTGGCCCGCCAGTTTATTTAACAAGGGTTTAGGATCGAAAAGATCGAGATGGGACGGGCCACCTTCCATGAACAGAAAGATGACGTTTTTGGCGCGCGGGCGAAACTGTGGTTGAACGGCTGTCAGCGGCGAGGCGGGCGAGGTCAGTGCCGCCTTTGATTCACTGGCGAGCAGGCTTTGCAGTGCGACGGCACCGAGCCCGACGCCCGAGCGGTAAAGGAAATCACGTCGGGAAGTCGGGCGTTCGTAGCGATGGCAACGTGGATCGTGTGTGTTCATTCGAGGTACAGGAATTCGCTGCTGTTGAGCAGGGCGTGACAGAAATCACCGAGGGCGGCTTGTTCGGGGGAAAGGGCTTCGACCGGTCGCGCCGACGGACGAGCAAGCGAGTGACCGTGTCCGCTGGCATCCGCGAAGACATCCGGCTTGGTTTCGAACCGCCAGTAACCGAGCGTCGTGTTGCCGACCGATTCCATCGTGTAAAGCATGCCTGCGGCGGGCAGCGCGGCGTTGGAAAGCCGCACGTCATCGATCATGCCGTGAAATGAATTGGGGTTGGAGCCAGACCGCGCGCCGATTGTCAGCGGCAGGTCATTGCTCCACTCGCCGGTCAGCTCGTGTTCAACCGTGGCGGTGAGCAGTGGTTCGTCGTCGTTGGAAAGATCTTTCAACGCGAAGAACACTGTGCCCGGCGATTTACCGGTGGCAGGAGAGATCGCTGCTGCGACAAAGTAGGGCTTGTTCATCTGCACGCTGAGATCGGAGAACACAGGATGTTCACCCCGGTGTCCGTCGCGGTGCCTGCCGATCAGTTGCAGAGCGAGGATGAGCGGCTTGCGACGCGAACCCTGCCCGGTGATTCCCAGCGTCCAGCCCGCGCCCTTATTATCGCCGTCCCATTTGGCGATGATGGTTCGCAGGCTGCCGGATTTCGCCACGGATCGCGGCACGATGAACGCCTCGATGGTGAAGGGGCCTTCCAGGGGCAGGGCTGCCGTGTCTTCAACGCGAAACATGGTTTGCTCGCTGTCTGGCTCCAACAGTGCGGCCTGCCCGTCACGATACGGAACATTGCCCGGTACAAAACTGGCCTGACCGGAAGTCAACCGGACCGCGTCGGACAATGCGGCTTGCTCCGCCAAAAATTCCGTCGCAGTCAAAAGCTCTTCTGGAGATGCCTTCCTTCCGAACGCCAGCTTGTAGGCGAGTTGAATCTGCGCGACCGCTTCCCCCGGCTGCGCTTTTTCCAGTCGCTCAGCGAAGGCCCGGCCGTGGGCGCGCAGGGCGGCGCTGTTGGCGAGCAACAATGATTGAACAGGTGTGGTCGTGGTGTCACGGGAGGCGGCGCTGGTGAACCACAACGGCGCGTCAAACACATCAGCCAGCGGATCGCGCGTGTTGCGCATGAACCGGGTGAAAATCGTGCGACGCGGCTGATCGGGAGGAACCCCGGGGCCGCCGGTGACGATTTCCAATTCACCGCTGACCGCGAGCATCGCGTCGCGCAGTTGTTCTGCTTCCAAACGTCGCGGTTGCCAGCGCCAGAGCAGACGGTTTTGTGGATCGGAAAGTTTTCCCGCTTCCGGGTCCGGGTGTTCACTGCTGCGACGGTACGCCGCGCTGGTGACCAGCAGTCGATGGAGCTTTTTCAGGGACCAGCCTTCCTCCACAAACCAGCAGGCCAGCCAGTCGAGCAGTTCCGGATGCGACGGTGGTTCGCCGAGCATGCCGAAGTCACTGGCGTTGGCGGCGAGTCCGCGACCAAAGTGCTGTTGCCAGGCGCGATTGACGATGACTCGTGCTGTCAGCGGGTTCTCCGGCGCGGTGAGCCAACCGGCCAGTGCGCTCCGCCGACCCGTGCTGTCTGGCAATGGAATGACCTCGGCAGGATTCGGATCCAATATCGTGGGGACACCGGGTTCGATGTCACCGAGAGATTGTCGTTTGGGAATGTAAACCGGTGGCGCGACCGGACCGACATCCGCTGCGGCGAATGCAATGGGCAGCGGAGCGGGTTTGGTCTTGTTCAGCTCGGCGAGCTTGCGGCGCAACGCGAGAATGCGTTCCTTGTCTTCGCCCTTGATGGTGTTGTCCACGCGTTCCTGGTCGTAAATCACCTGTCGCCACGCGAGTGCGGCCAGTTGTTCCTCGAACGGTTCACGTTCGTCGGCAGGCTTGTGGATCATCGCTTGAATGTCGTCGGGAAAACGGTTCACGGCCGTTTCCTCGGCCTTGTCCAGATAGGGTTGTTCCAACGCGTTCAGCTCGGCACGCAGTTCCGCAGTTTGCTCCTCCCACACTTTCATCAGCGCATCATGCTCGGACACTTCGGCGTCCGAGGCGGCGAAGCGGTCGCCGGGTTGAAACGGTGCGAAGAAGGCGCGCAATCGAAAATAATCACGCTGCAAGATCGGGTCGAACTTGTGATCGTGACAACGCGCACATTGCAGTCCGAGCCCCAGGAAGACATCGGCGGTGGTGTCGGTCAGATCGTTGAGAATGTAGTCCCATTGACCCCGGACATCGCGCGCGTTCCATTCGTAAATCCCGTGACGCAAATAACCGGTGGCAATCATCGCGTCCGGATCGTTTGGAAACAGTTCGTCACCCGCCAGTTGTTCCTGAACGAACCTCGTGTACGGCTTGTCGTTGTTGAACGAGCGAATTACGTAATCACGATAGCGCCACGCATAAGGCCGGTATTCATCAGCGCGATATCCGTCGCCATCCGAGTAACGCACGAGATCCAACCACTGCCGGGCCATCCGCTCGCCGTAATGCGGGCTGGCCAGCAACCGGCCCACGAGCTGTTCGTAAGCATCGGGTGATTTGTCTGCGACGAACGCGTCCACCTCTGCCGGTGTGGGCGGCAGGCCGGTCAGGTCAAAGGTCACCCGGCGGATCAGCACCTCGCGACCGGCCTCGGGTGAGGGCCTGAGACCTTCCTGTTCCAACCGGGCGAGAACAAAGCGGTCGATCTCGTTCCGGAGCAAAGCAGCGCTGGATACCCCCGGTGGCATCACTTTCTTCAACGGTTGAAATGCCCACCATTGCCGGTCTTTCTCCGTGATCTCGCCGGGCTTGCGACGTTTTACACTCGCTGCCTCGCCGCCTTTGGGCTCCTCCTGTTCCCAACCGGCCCCGACCTGGATCCATTCGGTCAACGTCGCGATGTCGGCGTCGGAAAGTTTCTTGTCCTTCGGCGGCATTTGCAGATCCGGGTCGTCGTAACCGATCGCGGTGATCAGCAGGCTTTCATCGGGCTTGCCGGGAATGATGACGGGTCCGGAATCGCCGCCTTTCAGCAGCGCTTCACGGGAATCCGTCAGCAGTCCACCCTTGCTCTTGTCGGACGCGTGGCTGTGGCATTTGAAACAGTTCTCCTCGAGCACGGCATGCGCCTTCTGTGACAACGCATCGTCGGCTGACCAGACCGGTGAACTGGCTGACAACAGCGCCAAAATGACAAGGGTCGAGTGGTTCATTTCCCTGAAATTAGCCGATTCTCTCGAGCGTGGCTATTACGCAATTGACGGATTTTCTTGGTTTAGTTCGAACAGTTGGAGCGTCGATCCCGATTCGTTCGATACCACCCCGCGTTGTGACGGAGTTGCCAACGGCGGGTCAAAGTGTTTCTCCCGACGATGTTTGTCAGGACCGGAAAATTTGCGGCTTCGCCAGCTTGTGGTTGGTTTGGCGGGACATGCTCAAGCTGAAGCGATCCTGAAACCCTTTAACAAATTTCTGTCATTCCCTTCGCAACATCCGATACAAACAGCGGATCAACTTTACCCAAATCAGACACATGAAAACACTCACCCATCGCCTGTTGTTCGTTTTTCTCGGCCTGATCTCCTCCGTGCAACTCGTCGCTGCCGAAGTCGACGCGTTGTTTCCGCAAATGCCCGGCGTGGTTTCCTACACCTATCGCGAGGACTTCGCGAAGGACACGCCCGGCACACTCGACAAAATCGCGGCGCTCGGCATCACTGACATCGAGTTCTCAAACCTGTTCGGCAAGACGGCCAGAGAAATTCGCGCGATGCTCGATGAACGCGGCCTCGCCTGTTCGTCGTTTGGCGTGAGTTACAGCGATCTGCTGAACAAGACCGATGAGGTCGCAGCCAATGCGAAAACGCTTGGAGCAACCTTCGTTCGCGTGGCCTGGATTCCGGACCGCCAGCCCTTCACTCTTGAACTGGCGGAATTGACCGCGAGCGAATTTAACCGTATCGGCAAGCAGTTGCGGGAGCAGCATGGATTGACCTTCTGCTATCACAACCACGGCTTCGAATTTGTTGAATACGGAGACGGCACGCTCTTCGATGTGCTGGTGGCGAAAACCAACCCGCGAGATGTCAGTTACGAACTCGATATTCTCTGGGCGTTTTTTCCGGGTGTTGATCCCGCCGCGTTGCTGGAGCGCCACGGTGACCGGTTCAAGTTGATGCACCTCAAGGATCTGAAAAAGGGGGTGCAAGGCAACCTGTCCGGGACGACACCAGTGGAAAACGACGTCGCGCTCGGCACCGGCCAACTCGACATTCCGGCGATTCTCAAGGCCGCCGCCAAAGCCGGGGTGCAGCATTATTACATTGAGGACGAAAGCCCCCGCACGGCAACGCAAGTACCGCAGAGCATTCGCTATCTCCACGGGCTTTCAAAGTAGACTGAAGTAAATTGACGTTCCCTCGATCGGGCGGACGGCAGCAGAAAGCCGTTGCTCTGACGATTGGAAATAAACTGTTGAATACCCCAGCCATCAAGGCAGACCTATGAAACCGCCCTTCAACATTCACCTTCTGTTTCGGATGATGTTGGCAATTGCCTCCGTTCAAGTTGCCAGTGCGCAGGAACCGCCCGAAGTTCCGCGCACCTACTTTGTCGATTCCGCAGGTGGTAGAGATTCCAATACCGGCCTTTCCACAAACGCCGCGTGGCAGAGCTTTTCAGGGATTGAAACGACTCCATTGAATCCCGGTGACACGATCAAGTTCAAACGCGGTTCACGATTCGATGGCACGTTGACGATCTCTGATTCCGGCACTCTGGATCATCGTATCGTGCTCACGGATTACGGTGACGCGGGTTCGCCAGCTCCCACGTTTACCAGC
Source organism: Verrucomicrobiota bacterium (assembly GCA_041689265.1). GTDB lineage: Bacteria > Verrucomicrobiota > Verrucomicrobiia > Limisphaerales > RI-55 > JBDNGP01. The sequence continues at coordinate 3,305 of JBDNGP010000178.1, read as the reverse complement.
GTCCAGTTCAATCCCGAAGAAGGCCGGTTCGGGAACTGTATTCGTCTCAATGGCAGTTTCATTGTCGTGGAGAATCTGTATTTCGAACACACGGTGGCAGGGCTGTCCGGTCGAATTGGCTTCGCCACGATGTGGGAACTGGGCGCCCTGCATATCGACAAGACCGCCAGACATTGCATTGTCCAAAACAACGAGTTCTTCGATTGTGGCGTTGGGATCAGGAGCAATGGAGAAGGGGCGGTTATTCGGAACAATTTCCTTCATGATTGCAACCGGATATTGAAGGAATGGAATTGGGGGCCGATCGGTATCTGGCTGGGGGCCGATCAGCAGGAAGTCAGTTACAACAGGATCATCAACTACCAGGCCATCGATCCAAGAATAAACTGGGGCCCCAACGGCTACGGTAGCGGTGCTGATGGGAGCGCGATCGAAATTGACGATGCGCGGGTGCCGAAATTCAATATCTCAATTCATCATAACTACTCCCGGGACAACCAGGGCTTCCTTGAGGTGACCTGGAGTGATCTTGCACGAAACCCAACCTACCGTGGCTTCCGGATTCACCACAATGTTTCCGATGATTTCCAGCAGTTCATCGCACTCTGGCGTGGTGCGGAGTGTAGAATCGAAAACAACACCATCATCCGACGCAAGGTAAACGCCAATGAGTGGGGGGTGTTCAACATCACGCAATACGATTCCAGGAATCTGATTCGCAACAACGTGATCGTGGTGGAGCGCGACGTGGTGATTTTCAACGTGGGGAAGGATGGCAATGCAAAGCCGAATACGGTGATCAAGAACAATCTCTTCTTTGCCGCCTCGGGTGAGCTGGACATCGGGCTGGAAGGGCCGGGTGAAGGAGCCGTTTTTGGCAATCCACTGTTCGTAAATTATCCCGGTGGGAACCGGGCATCCGACTTTGCCCTCACAGTTTCGAGTCCGGCGATCAATGCAGGACAGGATCTCGAATATCAGCGGGACTTTGTGAATGTTGCGATTCCTCAGAATGACACGGTGGACATTGGCGCTTTCGAATACTTCGATCCCGGTGGCAAATAACAACATGCGGGAATTAGAATCGATGCCACGTCCGATCGCACTGTCGCAGAAAAATGTCGTGAAACGACTGAGCGCAAGCATCTCGATATCTATCTTTCGTTTCTGATTTGTCGACTCACAAGTCATGACATCACGATCTTGTGTTGAATTGTCCTCGGAGTCTCAGACGGTCGCGAGACCAGGACCGCCATGGCCTTTGATCTCATTGAATACAGTTCGCTTTCCAGCTGGCGAACCGTTGTCGAATCGGTCGTGGTTAGTGATTGATCGCACCGGCCGACCGACCCGTGTGGTAACGGTCAAAAAAAACGCCGCTGTTTTCAGGTAGTGGGAAGGCAATCAGTATCGCTGGTGCGCGATATGCCAGCGCGACGCCGGAAGATCGCCCGGCCCAGTTTCAGAATCTGACGGCGGCGCTTCGATATTTGGAAACACACTATGCCGACACAATTCCGTCGCAGAAACTGGCAACGCGTGCCGGCATGTCGGTCACACATTTCAACCGACGATTCGCGGAGCTTCTCAAGACGGCACCGAACCAATTTGTCCACACCTGGGACCCCGGCTGCTTGGAACGGCGGGAATTCACCTGGCAGCAGTTCCGCGCCAGTCTCCACAATCGCCATGCAGACGAGGTGTCCCTAAAATTTTGAGTTCAAGCTGAGCCAAACCAAAGGCTTGCTACAAATCCGTAAACCGCTATTTTCTAATACATGATCTCGCAGGAAGCCGTAAACTAATTCACACTAGGCCAAACTAAGTTTGGCCGAACATAACTGTTGGGGATATCGCTTATGTCAGACGTTCCATTCAATAGAGAAGAGTTCAAATCCGAGGTGATGTCACTTTCCGATGATGCCATCCTTGAGCAGTTGCGCTCGGAAGCTTGGGGAGGCAAACACTCGACTCGGCATTCAATCGCATCCGGCGTGCTTGCTGACAGGAAGGCTTTACTAGATGACAACCTTTCAGCACGTCGAGAGGCAAGGGAAGAGGATAGTTTATCGATCTCACGAGAGAGTCGAGATATTGCAAGACGGTCAAATACCATCGCGATCATAGCCGTAATTATCGCCGCCAGCGCGATGATTTGCCAGATACTCACAGAGTAGCTACCAATGAAAATCCCCAACAAGACGATGGAGGAGAACATGAGCCCCGCACCTACGTTCAGTAGTTCACCGTTCATCGATCGCCTCCTTTGCGAGTTGAGGTTCCTGTCGGCTCATGTCCCTCATCTTTGGCGTTAGCCAAGGGAAAATGTCCCAAGCAGAACTTTGTGAAGCATCGGAGAGAATCTATGATGGTTGGCACCGATACGACGCAAAGCCAAATTGTACATCGGCGACCCTGAGTGACGCGACGTCTATGACCGATCCACGACGACTAGCCGAAAAGATGGCTGAAAAACCCGATCAGGAGTTGTTTGCGATATTCGCGACGCCAGACGATTGGACCGCCGAAGCGCTAAGTGCAGCTAAGGTGGAATTGTGCAGTCGGGGTATTGACCCGGAGCGCCCGGATCTTGTTTTAGCCATGAGTGAGCCGCCCAATTCTGCTCTAAATGCGGCTCAGGAAGCTGCGGAGGAGGAACTTTGCACGCAGTGCATGGCGAGCAACCTACCCGGCTCGCATTTCTGTCGGGAGTGCGGTGCGCCTCTCAGTTCTTTTGCCGCTACTGGGCCATTCGAGCGGCTCTTTGCGGAGGGGCATGTTTACCGCAAAGCTGTAGAGCAGCCCCAGCGGTTTATTGTAGTCTTGGGTGTTTGGCTGATCTTCGGATTCATGGTTTGGATTGGAGCCATGATCGCAATCACGTGCTGGGGAGCGGGTAGTCGCTTGGGTGTTCTGGCTGGGATCGCTATATTTGGTGTATCTGCCCTAATGATCGTGAAGACCACCAAGAACTATCGAAGTAGACGAGTGCCGGAGAGTGAAGACAACGGCTAACCAGACGGCGCAGGACAACTGGCTTTCGCCGCTCTGGATCGATACACTTGATGAAACTTGAACCTTTAACTGAGACGAGGGAGCGCGGCTTACGAGCCAGTGCCTGGCCTCGACGTTCGGCGAAGAAAACTGTATTAATACGGCCCATAGATACATTCAATAAGATTGACATTCGGTGCTCATCGATTATTGAGAGGTATCAAAAAGCGAGACGCCAGAAAACTCTCATCTCAGGCGCAGTATCTCATCCGTGAGACCGCCGTCGCAATGTGCTTCGAACAGGGCGGCAC
>JBDNGP010000177.1:0-14595 GCA_041689265.1 Verrucomicrobiota bacterium | reverse complement strand
TCGACGATGGTGTTTGGCTCCTCCCGGGCGGTCGCCTCCGCCATGACGTCGGCCTGCACCGGAGATTTTCTTGATGAGATGATGTTGTACACCGGGGAGAGCGAAACGCGCGAATGGCTGGCGGCGTTTCAGAATGCGGACCGGGCGGAGTGGTGCCGCTGCATCGCGGAAGCGATGACCGGACGCACCTTTTCAGGGGCCGAAGAGTTCAAACTCTGGCTTGCGCGGACGGAGGACGAGAACCGACATTTTCGACGTTGACCCGAATGTTGCATTCGAACCGGTGAGGAGCCCACGCACTTCGAATATCCGCCGCCATGTCCCCGAAACACCGAATCCCACGCCTGCTCATCCTGATCACGGTTAGTTTCGGACTGTTCGTGGTCACCCTCCCCGCGATCTTCTGGTACCGACTTGATTACCTCGAGGTCTGCCCAAGGTGCGCACAGGTTCGAGATGTTCAGGAATGGCTCGTTCCATTCACCCGAGAGTCGTACTACAAATACTATCAGCTGAAGGAAACCTCCCTGTTCAACGCGGTCACCGACCTCGGACTGGTCGATACCCACGAGCACGAATGGTTGCAGATGGAGGGCCACGGACCGGGGTTCAAGGAAATCCGCGGAGAAGGTTTTGGTATTTCCCAGGGATTGACGGGATCGTCGGTGGGCGAGTTTGTACGACTGCTGAACCGCTATTCCGATGAGGAGGCGATGGCGTATTGGTTTGCCAGGATCACGCGCCCGGAACATTCTTACGTCGTCCGCAACGTCGCCGACCAGTGCGTCGGTCGATCCTACGAGAACGCCGAGGCCTTCAACAATCACCTGAACGAAGTTGCGGAACGCGAACTCCGCCAGCAACGATTTCGCCTGGGGCAAAATATACATGAACCTGAACCACGGACTCCACCTCGCCTACTGTACTAACGTTCACCGCGGTGAAACGTGGGCGCAGACGTTTGACACGCTGCAACAGTACACCCTCAAGGTGCGCGACCAGATCTGCGCCGGCAAACCGTTCGCCATCGGTCTCCGGCTCGGCGAACAGACCGCGCGTGAATTGAGCGATCCGGCCACGTTGAAGAACTTCCGGACATGGCTGGACCGCGAGAATTGCTACGTCTTCACGATCAACGGATTTCCCTACGGACGGTTTCATGGCGGGCGCGTGAAGGAACAGGTTTACCTGCCCGACTGGACGAGTGACGAGCGGGTCGGCTATACGAACCTGTTGTTTGATCTGCTGGCGGAGGTTGTTCCCGATGGCATCGAAGGCAGCGTGAGCACCGTGCCTGCCTCGTACAAGGAATTCATCAAAACTCCGGAACAGGAAACTGCGATGCGTAACAATCTCTGGCGAACAGTGGAACACATCGCCGCCATCAGCGAACGCACCGGCAAGGCGCTTCACCTGGGACTGGAGCCGGAGCCTTTGTGCTATCTCGAAACCAGCGAGGAAATGGTTCGGTTTTACAATGAAATCCGCGATGACCGTCCTGGCGATGAGCGGTTGGGCCGTCATCTTGGTGTGAACTATGATACCTGCCATCTCGCCATCGAGTTTGAAGATCCGCATGACGTGGTGGCCCGCTATCGCGACGCAGGTGTGAAGATCAGCAAATTGCATTTCAGCAACGCTTTGAAAGTGAATCCCACTCCGGAATCACTGGAGGCGCTCAAGGCGTTCGATGACATCGTCTATTTTCATCAGGTGATCAGCCGTTCCGCGGACGGCTCGATCCGGCGCATCAAGGACCTCGACATCGCGCTTGATGATGTCATCAGAAAACCACCCGCACCGACCGACGAATGGAGGATTCATTTTCACATCCCGCTTCATTGTGAACCAACCGCGTTGTACGGAAACACAGCGGATCACCTTCTAGGGGTCATGGACGAGCTGCAAAAAAATCCGGAGATGTGTGCCCACATCGAAATGGAAACCTATACGTGGGAAGTCATGCCGGCTGAAATGAAGGGGGACATCGTTGAGCAGCTCGCCGGAGAATACCGCTGGACACTGAACGAGCTGGGGCTGCGCGGACTGGTTTGAGTCTCACCCGTTTTCCGGTGGCGCGGCGGGCGGCGGTATTGTAAGGGAGATATGGCATTCGATTCGCTTTTAAGTGGTCCAACATGCATTTTTTTCACCCTGAATCCTCCCACCAGATTATGTTGCTGGCCGTTCTACTGGCGGCGACCTGGCACTCCGATGCCGGGGAAAGCGGCTCCATCGGCGATCCCGCGTCCCACTCGTGGACAACGGGCCCCGGTCCGGTCCCGGTTTTGCCCAAGCTCGCCTCGCCGACCACCCAGTTCAATCAGGGCGACCTCACAGTTTACGAACAGTACATGCTGGAGATGGTCAACCGCGCGCGGGCGAATCCAGCGGCCGAGGCGCTCCGCCTGGGGATCGATCTGAACAAGGATCTGACACCGGGAACGATCTCCACGAACGCGAAGCCGCCACTCGCGTCGCACCCGCAGCTGCTCGCCGCCTCCCGCGCCCACAATCAATGGATGCTTGCCGTGGACGTCTTCAGTCACACCGGCGTGAACGGCAGCAGTCCCGGCGACCGGATGAACAGTGCCGGTTACAGCTTCGTCTATCCCGCGGGATGGGGTGAAAACATCGCCTGGCGAGGGACGTCGGCGAGTTCGTTTGATCTAAAGAACTACGTTGAACTGCTGCATGACGGCCTGTTTAAAAGCTCCGGACACCGGGTCAATCTGATGAAGTCCGCGTACGACGAAATCGGGGTCGGTGTGAACCCCGGTTATTTTTTCGCGGACGACTACGATTGGAACGCGGCCATCGCCACACAGACATTTGCCTACTCGGCGACGACCCCCGGACCACTGGTCACAGGCGTGGTGTTTAGCGACAGCAACGCGAACGGAATCTATGATCCAGGCGAAGGCGTTTCCGAGGTCACTGTGACGCCGGAGACGGGGAACTACTACGCGGTGAGCTCGGCGTCGGGCGGGTATGCGTTTCCCTACAACGGCGAGGGAAGCTTGAACGTCGAATTCTCGGGCGGCCCGCTGGCTCTGCCGGTCAGTCGAACCGTCGAACGCGGTGCCGTGAACCTGAAGCTCGATCTCGAACTGAACTCCGCGACCCCGCTGGCGATCTCGACCAGCGCCCTGATTGTGACGCCGACGAGTTACGGGTTCAGCTTCAGCGGTCCGCCGGATCAGCAAGTGCAGGTGCAGCGCTCGACTGATTTCGTCACTTGGGATGTGCTCGCGACTTATCTTCTCGGCCCCGTTCCGATCGAGTTTCAGGACAACAACCCGCCCGCCGGACAGGCGTCATACCGGGTCGTCGTTCCTTGAATCCACCCGCCAACGGAGCGTAGGCCGAGGCTCCTGCCGAGCCCCATTCCCAAGTCCTGAAAGGACGACCTGCTGGGTCGGGGCTCCGTGGGAACGTCGCCCTACGCTTTCATTCACACTCGGCGAATTCCTTGGATTGTATTGTTTCTGTGATTTTGGATAAGCTCGCCCGCATCGCATGAGCAATCCAGAATCAGCGCGGATCTTGGTAATCGATGATACCACTGAAAACCTTCAGGTCATCGGTGCGATCCTCCGGAAATCCGGATATCAGCTCAGCATCGCCAAACACGGACGGCAGGGCCTGGACATCGCCGCCCGGACACCGCCGGATCTCGTGTTGCTGGATATCATGATGCCGGAGATGGACGGTTTCGAGGTGTGCGAAAAACTCAACGCCGACCCGGTGCTCAAGGACATCCCGGTCATTTTTCTCACTGCCAGCAACGAGTCGGACAGCGTGGTCAAAGGGTTTGAAATGGGGGCGGTGGATTACATCACCAAGCCGTTCAATGCCGCCGAGCTGCTCTCCCGGGTGAACACCCACCTGCAGTTGCGCGCCGCGCGCCAGAAACTGGAAACCCTCGCCTCAAAACTTTCCCGTTACCTCTCCCCCGAAGTTTACGCGTCCATTTTTTCAGGAGAACGCGATGTCAAAATAGAAACCCGGCCGCGGCCGTTGACGGTTTTTTTCTCGGACATCGTCGGGTTCACGGCCAAAACTGAATCGCTGGGGGATCAGGATCTTACCTTGTGGCTGAACCGTTATCTCGACGAGATGGCCCAGATCGCCGCCCGTCACGGCGGCACGCTGGACAAGTTCATTGGCGACGCGGTGATGGTGTTTTTCGGCGATCCCAAAACCGCCGGTGAAGCGAACGACGCCGTAAAATGCGTGCAAATGGCGGTGGAGATGGTGACGGCGGCGAAGGCCCACGACATCGCGATCCGGATCGGCATCAATTCCGGCGAATGCACGGTGGGCAATTTTGGCAGTGAAACGCAGATGGATTATACGATCATCGGCAAGGTCGTGAACGCGGCTTCGCGGCTGCAGTCGGCCTCCGAGCCGGGCCGGATTTTGATTTCTGACGCGACCCGCCAACTGATCGGCAGCCGGATCGACTGCGTGGAACGCGGATCCGTCCGGTTGCGCGGAATTCAGGACGCGTTGATGACATGGTGGATCAGGGATTAAACGACTCAGCGATGGATAATTCTTCATTGAAAAATGCAACCGTCGGGGCGCCGAGGAAGTCTCTGCGCAGAACGTACCACGCCATTTTTACCGCCCTGATTGTGTTGGTGATTGCGGAGCTGGCCCTCTCGCTTGTGGGTCGCCGTATTGACGACCATGTCTACGAGGGCCAGCAACGGCGCCATACTTCGTACCTGATCGCGGACGAATTGCGCCAGAGCTCCGACGACCTGACGCGCATGGCCCGGATGTCCGCCGCGACCGGCGATCCCGTCTACGAACATTACTATCAGGACATCATCGCCATTCGTGACGGAAAGAAGGCGCGCCCCGTCGGATACGACAAGATCTACTGGGATCTCGTGCTGCTCCTCGGTCGGCACACGGACTCAAGCGGGCGAACCGTCTCGCTCGACCAGCTGTTTGCCGCCGTCGAGATTTCCGCCGAGGAACAGGCGCTGTTGCAACTGGCCAAAACGAATTCCGACGCGCTGGTAAAAAGAGAGGTGACCGCGATGAACGCGGTGAAGGGCCTGTACCCGGACGCCATGGGGCAGTTCACCCTGCACAGCAGTCCGGACCCGGTGCGGGCCATGAAACTGCTCACCGGTTCCGATTACAACAAAGCGAAGGTGCGCATCATGAAACCGTTGCGGGACTTTCAGGTCCTGCTCGACCAACGCACGCAACGGGACGTCATCCGGTTGAAACAGCGGGCGCGTTTTTTTGCGAAGATGGAAATCGGGGTTTCGGCGGCGATGGCGTTTCTCGGCGTGATTGCGTGGGCCCTGCTGAACCGCCGGATCATTGAACCGATTCAGGAGCTCACCCGGGCGGCGATGAATCTCGGGCGACAGGGATTCTCCCGCCGGGTGGAAGTCCGGAACGACGATGAACTGGGAGTGCTCTGCCGGACGCTGAACCACATGAGCGAATCAATCGAGCAGCAGCTGGTCGCCCGGAAGTCCGGCGAGGCGAAGTTCCGCGGGCTGATCGAAGCGGCGCCCGACGCGCTGGTAATCACGGACGAAGACGGGACGATCAGCCTGATTAATTCGCAGACCGAGAAGATGTTCGGCTACACGCGCGAAGAGTTGATCGGCAGCTCGGTCGACGCGTTGATGTCTGATCCTTCCGAGTTGGCGATTGACGTCGAAGCCCGTCACAAGGACGGCCGGACGTTTCCCATCGACGTCAATTCGAGCCCGATCGAGGCCGAGGACAGCGGCGCGCTCGTGTGCCGCAGCATCCGTGACGTCAGCGAGCGCAAACAGGCCGAGCGGGTGATCGCCCGGCAGCTCGCGTTTCAAGAGGCGCTGCTGGAGACCCTTCCCTATCCGATGTTCGTCAAGAATGCGGACGCCGGGTTCATCGGAATCAACGGGGCTTACGCATCGGCGTTCGGCATTTCCCGTGATCAGATTGTCGGGAAGACGGTCCTTGAACTGGCCTATCTTCCGGAGGAAGCCCGCCGGTCATTTCAGGAAGAAGATCTGGAAGTGATTCGCACGGCGTCGCGCCGCAGCCGAGAACTTCCGATCATGTTCAGCGATCAACAGGAACATGTGGTTCTTTATTCGGTGGACGGATTTCGTCTCCCGGACGGTTCGCCGGGCGGCCTGATCGGGTTGCTGGTCGATATCACCGAACGCAAACGCGCCGAGGAAGAACTGCACCGCAGCCAGTGCCTTGTCCAGGCAGTCATGGATAACACCAACGCGATCGTTTACGTGAAAGATGCGGCCGGGCGCTACCTCATGGTGAACCGTCAGTGGGGGGAATCCTTCGGCATGTCGACGGACGAAGCGGCAGGTCACACTGATCACGAACTGTTCGCAAAGGAGACCGCAGAAGCGTTTGCGCGGACCGACGACGAAGTGCGCCTGTCCCGTGAGCTTCTGACAACGGAGGAACAGGCCGAAATCGGCGGCCGACGCTCGCACTTTATTTCGAGCAAATTTCCGCTGCTGGACGACGATGGCGAGCTCTATGGAACCGCCGGAATTTCCACGGACATCACGGAGTTCAAACGCTCGCAGGAACAGATGATGCAGCAGCGGCGGATGTTCCAGGCGATCATCGACAATGCCGGCGCGTTCATTTACGTGAAGGATCCGGACGGCCGCTACTTGTTCGTGAACAAGAATTACGAACAACTGCTCGGTCGCCCGTCAGCGGAAATCGTTGGCAGAAACGCCGTGGATCTATTTCCCGCCGAGGAGGCCGCCAACTACGACCAGGGGGACAACGAAGTTCGCAAGACACTGAAGTTGCAGGAAAGCGAACAGCACGCGCTGATGAACGGTGAAATGCGTTACTTTCTCGCCCACAAATTTCCGCTGCTCGACGACGACGGAAAACTGTTCGCGACGGCTGGCGTTTCCTCGGACTTCACGGAGATCAAGCGCACGCACGAGGAACTGGCCCGGGCCAAGGACGAGGCGGATTCCGCGAACGAGGCGAAGAGCACGTTCCTCGCAACCATGAGCCACGAGATCCGCACACCGATGAACGCCGTCATCAACATGACCGCGCTCGCACTCGAAACGGATCTGAACAACAAACAACGGCAGTACCTCTCGGTCGTCAGTTCTTCCGCGCGCGGCCTGCTGGCGTTGATCAACGACATCCTCGATTTCTCCAAGATCGAAGCCGGTCGCATGGACTTGGAGATCACCTCGTTTGACCTCCGTCAGCTGCTCGAAGAAGTGGCGGACTCCTTTCGCGGCCGGGTGCTGGAGAAACACATCGAGTTCGTGCTGCACACCGCGCCGGACGTTCCCGCCGTGCTCAAGGGCGACAGTCTGCGTCTGCGCCAGATCCTGATCAACTTGGTCGGCAACGCCTTCAAGTTTACGTCGGAAGGTGAAGTGGTCCTGCGTGTGGAAATGATCGGCGACCGGCTGCCCGACGATGACGGCGAGGGGGGAGAGGCGGTGCTGAAAGTCTCTGTCCGCGATTCGGGAGTCGGCATTCCGGCGGACCAGATCGGCAAGCTCGGGGAATCCTTCACCCAGGCGGATGCGTCCACCGCGAGAAAATTTGGAGGCACCGGGCTCGGGCTGGCGATCTGCAAACGGCTCATTGAAATGATGGGCGGCGCGCTCCTGATCGAAAGCGTGGAAGGCGAAGGCAGCACGTTCAGCTTCACCTCCAGATTCGGGTATGCCATGACGGACCAACCGGCCGGCCGGGAATGTACGCCGGGCCTCGCCTCGACGAAAGTGCTCGTGGTCGAGGACAACGCGACCAGTCGTGAACTGCTGGAAAACCTCTTCAAATCGTTCGGCATGCCCTGCACGCTCACCGCGTCCGCCGAGGAAGGGTGGGAGAAACTTCAGCAGGCGGACTTCGGTCTGGCGGTCATCGACTGGGTGCTGCCCGGAGCAGACGGAATCGCCCTCGCGAAACAAATTCGTGAGAACGAACTCACCGCGAACCTGCCCCTGATCATGATCAGCAGTTTCGCCGGCAAGGAAGAGGAGGCGGAGGCCGCGCGGGTCGGCATCAACGTCTTCGTCCCCAAACCGATCACGGCATCGATGCTATTCGACGGAGTGCTGGAGGCGTTGAAAGTGACCGGAGTGACGGTCGCAAAAAAGGCGGACTCCATCGCCAAGGATGAATCCGAGTTTGCCGGAAAACATCTTTTGCTCGCGGAAGACAACGAGGCCAACCAGTTCGTCGCCGAGGAGATTCTCACGCGTGCTGGCTTCAAAATGGACATCGCGAACAATGGGCGCGAAGCCGTGGAGATGGTGAAGGCCCGCGATTACGACGCCGTGCTGATGGACATGCAGATGCCGGAGATGGACGGGCTGGAGGCAACGCGGGAGATCCGGAATCAGCTCGCCGGCCGGCCGCTGACGATCATCGCCCTCACGGCCAACGCCATGCAAAGCGACTTGGAAGCCTGCCGCGCGGCGGGCATGGATGATTACGTGGCCAAGCCGATTGATCGTCGGTTGCTCTTCAAGGTGTTGAGAAAGTGGATGTCTGGCAAACCGCCAAAACCAGTCGAAGAACCGGCCGCGCCCGACGTAGACGCGCCGCTCCCGATCGATTCCGACGACGAGGATTCGGAGAATCAACCAGCCAAACCAACCGACATAGAAGCGGCAGAACCGGTTATCAATGAAACAGTCGAGACTCCCAAAGGCTCCGCAACAGAATCCGAGAATGAGATAGTTGAACCCGTTTTGGAATCTCAACCGATTCCCGACGCAGCCGAACCCGCTGTTGAAGAACTTGTCATACCGGCGGTGGCTGACGAATTGCCTGAAGTGCCACCCGCTGACGACCCCGAGCCCAGTAGTTCATCTGAAACCGAACCCCAGGTCGTTGAATCCGCGTCAATGGATAAACCGGCCCCGAAGTCCGCCCGCAAGAAACGCGCGAAAAATAAGGCCGAAAATCTGCAGCCGGATCTGTTCGGCAATCTTGACGGGCTGGAAGACGAGTCGGGCCCGATCGAAGTCACGTTGGATGATGACGGCGTTCCCAACCTGCCGGGCATTGATTTTCGTGACGCGATGAACCGTCTCGGGCTGCCGGTGGACTCGATCCAGAAAATGATCCTGCGATTTTCCGGAAGTCTCGCGCAGACCTTCAAAGATCTGCTGGGAGCGATTGACTCAAAGGACGACGAGGCGGCCCGGCGTCACGCGCATTCCATCGTGGGCGCGGCCGGAAACCTCTCCGCAGACGGCCTGCGTCGTCACGCCAAAACGCTGGAGCTTGCCCTCAAATTCGGACAGGGCGGCTATCAGGACACGGTCGCCGAACTGGAAGCCGAAGCTGCCCGGGTGATCGCGGGCATTCAACAATTTGAGGCACTGGCCGGCGGTCCGAGCAAGAAGGAAATCGCGCCGACGCAAACGGCATCACCCGCCCAGTTGAGGAAGTTGCAAACCGTGTTTGAAGAGCTGATCGCGGCGCTAGGTGAAGGCGATCTGGAGGGGATCAGTCAGGTGGCTGGGAAACTGAAAGATCTGCCGTTGCCGGATACGATCTCGGGTGACTTTGACCGGTTGACGGAACTGGTGGACGGATTTGACTACGCCGACGCGATCGAACTCGCGCGATCCATGCAAGGACGAATCGAATGAACGCGGATAAAACTCCACCGACTGAAAGCATGCCGAGCGACACTGGCCGTTGCGAATCCTGCGGAGCGTTTGGTGTCGATCCATCAGGCGCCGTCCGGTTGTGCGATGATTGCTATTCTAATTCCGGCTCCTGTTGTGCGGGATGCGACGAGTGAGATTTGGCCGCGAACGAAACAGGGAGGTTGGGATTCACCACGGGGGGCACGGAGTTGCTTACTTGGAAACGCATTTCGCAATTCGGCGTTTCTCAGTGTTCTCCTTGCCTCCGTGGTAAAACCTGCCCGCTTTCAATCAGCGTTGGCTGAGGAGCATTTGGGTGAACGTATTTCCGCGTGACGTTTCGTTTGGTGTCCGGTCCAATCACCAATGTCAGCCGCAACAATGAATGATCCTGCAAATTTGGAAGTAGCGCCGGCCAGCAGTTCGGCGCTCGCGGAGTTCCCCGAGCTGGCAGGAATGTATGAGGAGCATTCCCGCGCAATTTTCTATCTGGCACTGCGGTTCCTGAGCGATCCCGCCCAGGCTGAGGACGCGACGCACGACGTGTTTCTGAAGGCGTTCAAGAGCTTCAAAAATTTCAAGGGCAAGTCTGCCGTGCGCACCTGGCTCTACCGGATTGCGATCAACCATTGTCAAAATGTGCTGCGTAGCTGGCATCATCGTCACATCCAGAACAATGTGGACGACGCGCTCTGGAACACGACCGCGTCCACCGGCGATTCGCCTTTTCGCACGCTCGACACCCGTGAACTCGGCGAGCGCATCCGGCTGGCCCTGGATACGTTGTCTGAAGAATACCGACTGATCCTCCTGCTCGTCGCTGACGAACGGCTCGCTTACGAGGAGGTCGCGGACCTGACCAACCAAACTGCGGATGCTGTGCGCGGAAAACTTCATCGCGCCCGCAAAGCTTTTGCGGTAGCGTTCCATCAATCTGCCTGAACCAACATGAACGAGAAGAAACTGAACTTTGAGCATCGCCAGGAAGAGGGGCTGGACACGGCCCACCAACAGCGGCAGGAAAGCGGCGGTCTGGAATTTGGGTTCGCCGAAGAAATGCTGCAACATGACGCCGCCAACATCGAAGTGCCGGTCGGTGTTGCCGAACGGCTCGCCGAATCTGTGCGCAATGAAAAGGCGTCCGGACCGTGGTGGAAAAAGTTGTTCAAGTGATCCGAAACCCGGTGGCCGTCTCCAAAGTAATGTCGTGCTGTCAGCCGGCAGTTCCCCAAAAACGTCGCAGTTGGGGACGTACGGACTTCGCTCGCTTCTGTTTAACTCAACCGCCTTTGAACGGATGAACATCACCCAGGAAATCGAGACGTTGATCCGCGCGCGATATCCGATTCTGTACCTCGTCACCGGCGAAGAGACCCGCGCGCAGGACACGATCATGGAGATCGCGCAGCAACGTCAGAAAAACGTGTTCGAATGGAGTTGCAGCACCGGGATCGTTCCCGCCGGAACCTCCATTCAATCGCAGAAACATCGCAGCGCGGCGACCCGTGATCCCGTTGCGGCGCTCGATCAGGTCATCGAACAGGTCGAACCGGCCATCTTCATTTTCAAAGATTTCCATCCGTTTCTGACGCGCCAAAATTTTACCGTTATTCGCAAATTGAAGGAGATCGCGCTCCATCTTAAGAACAGCTTCAAAACCATCATTCTCATCTCGCCGGTCATGGAAATTCCGACCGAACTGGAGAAGGAAGTGACCGTGTTGAATTTTCCTTTGCCCGACCGGGCGGCGCTCAGCGGTCTGCTGGATCAGATCGTTCAGGACGTCCGGCAGTTCAGCCAGGTCAGCATCGAACTGGACGATGAAGGACGGGACCGCCTGATCCAGGCCGCGCTCGGTCTGACCATGAACGAGGCGGAAAACGTGTTCGCGAAGATCATCGTCAAAGACCAGCGGTTGAGCGGCGACGATGTCCATGAAGTGCTCGCTGAAAAACAGCAGATCATCCGGAAGAGCGGCCTGCTGGAATATTACGCCACGGACGAATCATTCCGGTCCGTCGGCGGCCTGGCGGTTTTGAAGGAGTGGTTGCAAAAACGCAGCCGGGCGTTTACCGAGGAAGCCCGCGATTTCGGCCTGCCCGCGCCCCGCGGAATCCTGATGCTCGGGATTCAAGGCTGTGGAAAAAGCCTGTGCGCAAAGGCGGTCGCCAGCCAATGGCAATTGCCGTTGCTACGCTTCGACATGGGGCGGATGTTTGGCAGTCTCGTCGGGTCATCGGAGGAGAATGTCCGGAAGGCCATCGCCGTCGCGGAGTCGGTTGCCCCCGCCATTCTCTGGGTGGACGAGATCGACAAGGCATTCGCTGGTTCGCAAAGTTCCGGCGGGGCGGACGGCGGGACGACGGCGCGGGTGTTCGGCACCTTTCTCACCTGGTTGTCCGAGAAGAAAGCGCCGGTCTTCGTCGTGACCACCGCCAATGATATTTCCCAGCTTCCGCCCGAACTTCTGCGCAAGGGCCGGCTGGACGAGATCTTCTTCGTCGATCTGCCGGACGAGGGTGAGCGCCAGGAAATTTTCCAGATTCATCTCGGCAAACGAAACCGGTTGCACGGCGAACTTGCTGATGACGCAAATCTCCGCGAGCTGGCGCGGGGCAGTCACGACCTCAGCGGAGCCGAGATTGAGGAGGCAATCAACAGCGCCCTGTACGACGCGTTTTATGCCGGGACCGACTTGCAGATCGATCATCTCCGGGTCGCGCTTGAGCAAACCGTTCCGCTTGCCAAGACCATGGAGGAACAGATCAACCGCCTACGCAGCTGGGCCGACGGCCGCGCGCGCAACGCGAGTGTAACAACGAGGCAACCGTGAGCGGCCGGGAAGTTACTGCTTCGCGCTGCCGAAGTAGGACAGCGCGTCCCGCTGGTTTTCTTTTTGGGGAAAATGGAACCAACGGTATTCTGACTGAGGAACAACAACCCCTTCACTTCCGCTCATTCAACGCCGGTAGCGCGTTCACGATTTTCACTGTCTCAATGCTCACGCGGACGACGCGCTTGAGCAGGTCGAGGATGTAACGGGGTTGGTTGTGCTCGCGCGCCCAATCGTTCGGGTCGTTGCGGATGCCGCTGTTTTTATCCACGGTCATCTGGTAGCGCTCCATGATCCATTCGAGGGCGGGCTTGCCGTTCACCACGTAATCGTAGGCTTCGAGCGGGATGCCGGTGAGAGTGATGCGTGCGTTGTAAATAATGGTCGTCTTGTCCGACTTCTCGCCTCTGGATTTCTGCTCTGCGATGGGCCGGGCGAAGGTCATCTTCTGCACGAGGAAATCCTTCGTTGGGTCGCTCAAGAGTTCGCTGTGATGTTCCTTCACTTGCCACGGCTCGACCGTTTCGTAATTCAGATGCCAGTGGGCGAGGTCGCGACCCGCCTGGCTGAACGCGAAGAAGTCCGCCGTCTCCCGCGTGAAGGGCAGGCGTGGCAGCATCTTCTTCAAATCGCGAGCGATACTCCGGCGAATGCAGTAAGCCATAGACGTAGTAAAAGATGTCCTCTTTGGTGATCTTCGTGTCGCAGGACATCCTCCACGCTGTGGATAATGAAGTCCACGACTTCGACCGGCGTATAAACGATGCCGAGGCGTTCGGCCATTTTCGGGAAGGCGGTGCGGAAGAATTTGTCATAAAGCTCGATGACGACGCGCTGGCGGACGCTGGCGTAGAATTTTTCAAGCGCGGCGGTTTCCTTTTCCAATGCCTGGTCGTGCAGCGTGTCGAGCATGGTCTGCATGGCCTGGAACACGGGATTGTGCTGCGTGAAGGCGTAGTTCTCAAACAGCGCGTCGAAGACCGGCCGGGTGATGACGTGCTGGGAAAGCATCTCGATAGCGTCGTCCTCGCTGATGCTGGGATTGAGGTTGTCGCGCAGGCCGGCGAGGAACGCGGCGAAGGCTTCCTTGTGGCGCGGTTCGCCGCTAGCGAGCAGAGCGCGGATGCGGGCGGTGTGGCGCTCGGCAATGACGGCCACGTCCTTGGCCCAGCTTTCCCAATAGCGCCGGTCGCCGCATTTGAGAACGATGCGGGCGTAGATGGCGTCCTTCCATTCCTCCAGTTGCGGGAAGGCAAACGCGCCCTGCACCTCGCGGAGCTTGGGCTGGCTGTCGCCGTCGCTCTGGCTGTCGTCCTCGGAATTCGGGTCGTCGCCGCCGATGCCGATGACCTGAATCACCTCGGGGCGCTGCTGGTTGAGTTCGATCTGGTTGACCGTGGCATTGAAGCGGTCGTCGTGTGCCCGGAGCGCCTGCAAGACCTGCCAGACGACTTTGTATTTCTCGTTGTCCTTGAGCGCTTCCTCGGCGGGCACGTCCGCCGGGATGCCGATGGGCAGGATGATGTAGCCGTATTTCTTTCCCTCCGCGCGCCGCATTACGCGCCCGACGGACTGGACGACATCAATGATGGATTTGCGGGGATTGAGAAACAGCACGGCGTCGAGCGCGGGCACGTCCACGCCTTCGGACAGGCAGCGGGCATTGGAGAGAATGCGGCAGGTGTTTTCCGGGGAAGCGGCCTTGAGCCAGTCGAGACGGGCGTTGCGCTTGAGGGCGTCGAACGTGCCGTCCACGTGATCGAGTTTGCAGTCGAGCAGGTTTTCCGCGTTGGGATGCGTCTCGCGATAGGCGGCGACGATCTGGCCAAACTTCTCGACGAAGGCTTTCGAGTCTTTGATGGAACGGGAGAAGGCCACGGCGCGGCGCATGGGTGACAAATCGCCCTGAAGTTCGGCGGAGGTTCCATCGGCGGCGGAGATGGATTGATCAAAACGTTTGGCGAGTCCGTTCCAGCAGCCGACGATGCGCACGGCATCGTCGAGATTCAGTTCGTTGTTCGCATCGGCAATCTGGCGCTGGAAAGTTTTCGAGACGTATTTCTCATCCACGGCGAGGACGAGCACCTTGTAGTCGGAGAGGAGGGACTTGCTGAC
>JBDNGP010000176.1:0-3007 GCA_041689265.1 Verrucomicrobiota bacterium | reverse complement strand
TTCCAGACTTTCGGCCTCGGCCTCAAGTCTGGAACTTTCGTCAGCCGCAGCCTGAACACCCTTTGACAAACACAACCACCCGACTAAAGTCCCCAAACACCCGCTGACATCCCACTTAAAAGCCTCCAACTTTGGCTCCGTTTTCACCTGCCACCTTAGAGGGCGGCAAACGTTTCAGACCAACTCGGGCGGAGGCGGGAAGTTGGCGGGGTGTTGAACAGAAAAGTGAGAATACACACGCAACATGAAATACAAGCATTCAGCCATCATACCGGCGGTATTACGGCCGAAAATGAATCAATCGTCCAAGCTGATCCACGTTTAGGAACCGTATCAACTGCTTCAACCAAACTTCCGGTTTCTCCGCAACGCGCAGAAGGTTGATTTTTCTTTGCAGCAGGTGTCGCCTGGCGTCCCGCATAAACAGGGGTGCTTCGTAGGCCTCGGCAAGCCGTTGGCGCAAGGGCGCGAGATCAACTCCAGTGCCGGCAAGTCGCGTTTGCAGCCCAAGGTTGAACAACGCATCAGCAAAACCAAGAGTGAACCTGAAAAGCCGCGTGACGGAGGCCCTTTCGCACAAGGCCATAACATACTTCCAGTCAAGCGCCTCAAACTGTGAGATCAGAGCGATGTCCACGAGTTGCAAAAGACTATCTACCTCGTGGTGAATGAAGCTGTGGCATACCAGTTCCAACAATTCGTGCTCCGCCGTGAGTCTGTAAACGACGCCGTCACCTCCCGGTAATGCGACCCGCGAATCCAACCAGGCCGAAGCATTAACCAATTTGCGGTAGCGCTTTGGCGTAAGTAACGACCAGTGAAGCTCGAAAACAACGCCGTCTATCTGATAAACAAGTTGGCTGCGTAATTTTTGAGCGGGGGTCAATCCATGTTTCAACAGATACGCTGGCAGGACGTCACGAGCCCCAGGACACACCAGAATATCCACATCGACCATGGGTCGAAGCCCGGGCGTGGGATAGGCCCAGGACGCCAGGGCCATACCCCTCAAAACTACGGCTGGGATTCCTGCCTCTTCGAGCCATCGGCATAATTTGATGGTGGCAAGATGAGCCCGTGAATAGTGTAGTTCGATTCCAACTCCGAGGTGCCGCCAGCGCTGAACAATATCTGCGGGAATCCGTTTCGCCCCGAGCGTGTGAAGCACAATTGACATGGATTTGTTCCGGGCGGCCAGCCTTTCGAGGTGCAACCAGTCCAGACCGTCGGGCGCGACAGGTGCCGGCGTACGCCGAACGAAGCTCCCGAGCACCTGGCCAAGAAATTGGGCTTCGGCGGCAGTTTTCATGAGGGCGAACTGTTCGGTTCGGTGGCGTGGCGAAGACTGTTATCCAGCAACCATTCTCCGAGGCCTTCCGGGCAGTCACCGGTTTTAAGTTGGTAAGCATTGGTGCGCCCGAGCAACTCACAAAGACTGAGAATTGAATCGCCGCGTGTGTTCTGCATCGACGCAAACATGTGAGAATGAATAAGGCGAGAAAGTCCTTCGCTGAGACCCAGTCGACGAGCGGAAGGCAAGCCCTTGGAAAATTCGAGAAAGTATAGGACGTCAATGGGGCAGGACGCTAAAAGACATCCATTACCATAGACCGCCTGAGGTGAAACCGACACCCGTCCAGGAGATCGGTCTGATGCCGCAGCTAAATTACGCAACTCATTGAAGAATGAGATCGTTCCTTCGCGCAGGTTGAGCGGCTTCGGAATACCGCCGGCCTGCGCTGTATTGCTGTGAAGATCGACAACGACCAAATCGTCCGAAACGAGTTTGGCACCTCGCCGCACCATGGCAAGGTTGGTCGTCGTCTTGCCGCCGCCGCTGACGGCGATGAACAGCAGTCCACGACCATCAGGGCTCCGCACCGCCGCCGAGTGGAGCAGGAGCAATTCTCGTTTAAGCAAAACGTCTCTTAAAACCGGAAACAAGACGGAGGGAATGATGCTTCGAGTCGGAGCGCCATTCCTAATGCCGCAGACCAATTTTATCTTGCGATTGATTGATTCCTCCCAAGCACAGAAGAGTAGTCCGTCAAAACTGCCGATCGCCGCTGAATCGCTATCCGGGCCTGAAATCATCACCGGTAATGTTGTTGACGGATCGATCGTGAACCCGTCCCGCACCCAAGAGGGCAGATGATCATCCACCTGCTCGGCACTCACACCAATCGCTTCAACGCTCAGGTCTGGTTGGGCGTCGGTCCGGGGACATACTTGAAATAGCCACCCGATGGCGCTGCGGACCCGTTCAGGGGTGGCCGCAATTGACATCGCGAGACCAGGAAGTTGAATGGTTGTTGCTGACAAGACCTTCGTTAGCCAGTTGAGGTGCATGAAAATCCGTTCTCCTGCCGTCGACCCATCCGGGACGGGTGAGCAGACTTGACTCCAGCAATCGACTGGAGGAGTGACCGTTTAGAGATGTCCGGCACGGCGAAACTCGAGAGCAACCCACCCCATAGACTGAACATCACTTGACGGTGCCGCCACGCATTTGGCGCGAAGTTTTGCGGGTGCATTGAACTATTTTAGAACGAATACGACTGGCGTGTTTGTCGATGACGAGCACGCCAGCCGATTCCGCATCAAAACTAGAAAACAAGTTCAGACGAACGGTCCACCCATGCGCGCACATGTTCCAGCGGCGAATGCCTTACGCACTGAGGGCTTTGATAGGCTTTCTTTTCGTTTGCAGGCGTTTCCTGATCATCCTCTATGTTACTGTTTTGTTCTTTCATACTATTGTCGGTTTGTTGTTATGTTTGTGGGGCCATCCCACATTTCTAGCCGACGCGTTCCAATGCACGTCGTCAAAATTTTGATAAAATCTACCAATTCAAATTGCAGTCACTAATTAGAGCTTCCTGAAAAAATTCCAGCAGGCTGAAAACAAAGGATAAAGGGAGAGATTTGAGTGGGTTGAGGTGCACGGAAATGGTAGTTTGAGTGTCAGAACCCGTGCACTTCAGATCATGTATCGAAACGATCTTCA
>JBDNGP010000175.1:0-2938 GCA_041689265.1 Verrucomicrobiota bacterium | reverse complement strand
GCTCACGAGTTTCCACAAATACGATCACAACTTCTTCTTTGGTGAGTTGGGCTGGGGCCGGTTCGATCTCGGGCATGAGTTCAAGCAGACGTTGTATCTGCCTTTTCTGGCCACGGCGGTCATGGGGCTGACGGGGTTTCTACTGACGCGGGGAGCGTCGCGGAAAGTTGGTCAGAGCCTCCTCACGTCGGCTGCTACGGTTCGGATTGAAGGGCGGCGGATCGCGTGTTTCTTCCTTGCGGTGTTGGGCGCCGGCGTCTTCATGATGTTGCCTTTGAGTGATTTCGTGTGGCGGTTGTTTCCCCGGCTGCAAATCATCCAGTTCCCCTGGCGCATTTGTTCCGTGCTCACGGTCGCGGCGACGGTTCTCGCGGCGTTGGGTTTGGATTCACTGCGCCAGCCGTTGACCGGTCGGTGCTTGCTTCTTGTTTACTTCATGGGCTTGGGGGCGGTGGGAGGACTGGCCTACACGGGCGAGGCGATGTGGAGCTTTGCTGAAAACGCCCCGAGGGAAAGTCTCGCGACCAACGGATACAATCTGGAGGTGCCCGAGTATCGTCCCCGATGGGCCGTGCAACCGATCAGGGAGACCATCGATGCGGTTCGAAAAACGCCGGCGGAGGTGGAACAGGAAACCGGCTCGATCAACGGCATTGCTTGGGTGAGTCTCGCGAACAATTCCGCTGATCCTTTGATCGGGGCACGGTTTGTTCATGGCGCCGGTGATGTCTCGATTAAAGAATGGCGCTCACGGCATGTGGCGCTTGAAACATCCAACAAGTCCGCTTCGATAATTCAGGTCAGTCAGCTCTATTTTCCCGGCTGGACGGCGCGCAGCGGTGGGCGGGCACTAGTTCTGCGCGCGTCCGTTCCGGAAGGGTTGCTCGAAATTGAACTGCCGCCCGGCACGCATGAAATTGAGATCACCCTTGAGGCCCTTTGGCCGGAGAAGATTGGAAACCGGTCGGGACTCGCCAGCGCAAGCCTCTGGCTGATCGGTCTGCTGTGGGTCAAGTTACGACCGCTGATCACCGGTTACTGAAAACTGATTCAGTGACTTCCAGCTTCCGTCCCAAAACTTTTTTCAACAATCTGCGGTTTCTACCCCTTTTGGGGGATGGACAACCCGGAGAAGCATGATAAAAGTGATTCCATCAATCGAAGCGAATACTTGGGAAATATCATGAACACCCATCACGGAGAGAGACACGGAGCCCGGCGGGTGGTGATTGTGGATGACGATTGCGCGGTGCGGCTGTCCTTGCGGCAGATATTTGCGCGTGACGATCGCTTCGCAGTTGTGTCGGAACATGCGCGGGCGAAGGATGCGATTCATAAACTGACCGATATGCCAACCGACCAACTACCCGATCTCGTGCTGCTGGACATCACCATGCCGGGCATGGACGGGATTGAGTGCTGCCATGAATTGAGAACCTATTTTCCCAAACTCGTGATCGCAATGTTCACGGCCCGGCGGCTTCCCTGCTTTCCGCAGGCCGCACGGCGAGCGGGAGCCGATGCGTATTTCTGCAAAACCATGGAACCGCGCTCGCTGTCGATTGAGCTGGCGGGATTGCAACGTACAGAGTGCATGTTGTTCGGTCCCGGCGTGCTCTTGGGTGGTGAAACGGGCGACACCACGATGATGCATGATCCGCGTTTGAGCCCGCGTCAGGAACAGGTGCTTGAGATGAGGGCGCGCCAACTTACGGTGAAGGAAATTGCCGGTCATTTCCACGTTGCTCAAAAGACGATTTATACCCAGCAGTGTGCGGCGATGACTCGGATCGACGCCGCAAAACGCCCCGAAAGGTGAATACCGTGAGGGGGTGAAAAATTCACTCTATCCAACATCAAATAATTGCATCTAACTGTTTACGTAACCATGAAACAAACCACACAGAGAATTTCAATGAGCACGGCGACCGATAGTTGGCGATTTGTCAATTCCGACACGGGTAAAACAGCGTTAAGGTGCCTGAGACGAATGAAATTGTCACACTTGATCTGCTTGTCTTGCCTTGCCGGGTTCACGGCAGGTGGAGCTGAGCATTTCGCTGTGACTCCTGACAATTTTGAATCATTTCTTAACAATCCCCCGGAAATTGAGCTAATGCTCTATGAGCGGACACTTTCCACGAAGCCAATGTTCTTCAGGACGCAAGCCGAGGCCGATGATTACATGGCGAAGCTCAAAGACGGTAGTGTTGAAGCTGGAGCATCAGGCGATTTGTTTGCGTTGCGCTATTTGTCGCATGACAGTTTGGTTTTTCAAGGTATTCAGGAGGAGAGTCAGGCTTTGTCGAGCGATTTTAGAGGTTCGATTTTTTTTGGTCGTGGCGATGGGCTGTGGTGGACGTTGTCACCGACCGGAGCCATGACCACCGATTCGCCTGACGGGCAGTATCCGATGGACGATTCCATTATGAGTGCGTATCCAGCGAATTTGCGAATGGCTACGGAGATACTGCGGCTGGGCATGTACGACGTCGCGCTTGACTCGGTAACTGTTTCAGGTGCCCGCCATGCGGACGGTAAGACGACTTTTTCTGCTTCTAGTCTTGAGGGGCAAGAAATAGACGGCGAGATAGTTTCAAATGGTGGATTCGTGTCAAAAATTAGCTACGATATTTTAGATCCGAAAACAAAGATAGTGGGGCGATTGATTCATCTGAGTCATGACGCAGGGACGCTTTCGTCCGTGAACGTCGAAAACGTAATTGCTGGATCTGGCAAGGTTGAGCTCTACGCCAGGTACATTGTTAAGAAGCTGACCCTTCCGACTAAACCGATGGGGGATGTCCCAGGGATCGTTAAAACGAGGTGTTGGTCGGTTGGGTCATTGTGGTTTCTTGTTAGCGTATGATCAAGACGGAATTTCCTCGGCGGCTTCGGCCTCCCGGAGGTTGGGCAGGTCCTCGTGATGACGTATTCT